>NZ_RBWE01000001.1:878606-938423 GCF_003627965.1 Desulfofundulus salinus
ATGGGCTCATCCAAGGTGATTGTGGCTATAAACAAGGACCCGGAAGCCAATATCTTCAAGGTGGCCGATTACGGGATCGTGGGGGACCTGTTTGAAGTGGTGCCCCTGCTCACACGGGAGTTCAGAAAGCTCCTCGGGAAGGAAAAAGAGTGTTAAAGAGCTAATCCTGTAGATTAGATAACGCGACAGAATCCCATTATACAGGAGGTTTAGTTCCATGAGTGTTCCCGTCAATTCTCCCATGGTAGGCAAACTGATCTCGGTTGATGTCAAATTAGGCGATCAGGTCAAGGAAAACGATCCCGTGGCTACCATCGAGGCCATGAAAATGTACGTTAAAATTTACGCCCCGGCCAGCGGTGTAGTCAAAGAGATTAAGGCCAACCCGGGCGATGTGGTTAATCCCGATACGGTAATTTTAACTTTAGAGTAAGGTAAGGGCTTATACAATTGTATCAGACTTGTTATTGCTGCAGTTTAAAAGCAGTCCATCAAGGAGAGAGGCCTTCTAATTGAGGTTAAGAAGGCCCTCTCCCATCCTGTTCCGGGCCTTTTTACTCCGGTGATAACACAACAAGAGAAAGCTTTGAAAATACCGCAAAATTCAAAAACTAAAAAATATTAACCAGGTTCATACATGAATAAAATTTAAAAATACAGGCAGAAGGGAGGGAAGTTCCAGGGATACCATTTTGCAGTTCTCCGGCGGCCTTAATCACCAAACAATTATTTCAAGGAGGTATTATGGTGGTGTCTTTCAGGAACAGGTTTAGGGTTTTGTTAGCAGTCACGCTGGCCATTTTGCTGGTTCTGGCCGTGGCCGGGTGCGGCGGCCAGGGAGGCGGTAAAGTGCAGCGGTTGTCCATTGCCACCGGCAGTACCGGGGGAACCTACTATCCTTATGGCGGCGCCATGGCGGGAATAATTAACAAGCACGTTCAGGGCGTTGAGGCTACGGCCGAAGTTACCGGTGCCTCCGTGGAAAACGCCCGCCTGCTGGACAGCAACGAGGCACAAATTGCACTGATGATGAACGACGTTGTTTACCACGCCATCAAGGGAGAGCAGGCTTTTAACAAGCCCATCGAGTTGCGTACCCTGTTTGCCATGTACCCCCACTTTTTCCACGTAGTGACGTTGAAAGACAGCAAAGTTAATTCCATGGCCGACTTGAAGGGCAAAAAAGTTTCCGTAGGAGCGCCGGGTAGCGGCACCGAGACCATGGCCAACCAGGTGTTAAACGCCCTCGGCCTGAGTTACGACCAGTTCCAGGTATTCCGTTTGTCCTTTACCGAAAATACTGAAGCCTTGCGGGATAAGGTAATTGACGTGGGCATATGGTCGGTCGGCCCTCCCACGTCCTCCATCATGGATCTCGCCACCACGCACCAGATCAAGCTTTTGAGCTTCAGCAAGGAAGAGATGGCTAAGGTCTACGAGAAGTACCCCTACTACGGTGAGATGAAGCTGGAGGCCGGGACCTACAAAGGCGTCGACGAGGAAATAACGGCCCCGTCGGTATGGAACAGCGTGATGGTACACAAGAACATGTCCGAAGACTTGGCCTACAAGATTGTCAAAGCTATTTTTGAAAACAAAGAAGAAATCGTCCAGGTGTACTCCGGTGCCAAGTACACCACCCCCGAAAATTCCATCCAAAACGCCGTGGCGCCCCTGCACCCCGGTGCGGTGAAATACTTTAAAGAAATTGGGTTGGAAGTTCCCCAGCACCTCATTCCCCCGGAGATGAAGTAGTTTGATTAAAGCCGGTAAATGTAAGGTTTGGGTGCTCGTGCCAAGCCTCTTCTTGATTTTTGCGTTGCTGGTGCCGGTGTTGGTTCTGCTGGGTTATCATATGGCCTCGCGACCACATATGCTGCTGGTGCGTGAGGTTAATTCAGGCCGTGAGTTACGGGTGGGCTACATCAACCAGGGGGAGAAGTTTGAGATTCGTTACATGCACTCCGTCGACCGCCTGCCCGTGTACGAAGAGTTCCAATTAATCAATGGCGAACTGGTTCTCACCGGCACCAGGTTCCTTTCTTTCGGAGCGGGGTTGGGGTACGCTGGCGAGGGACTTTTGCGCGGCGAAGGCAAGTGGAACATCATCGAGGGCATGTACCGGCGAGTGGATTCCCTGCCGTTGAGAGTAGGTACCATTGCCGACCACACCTTGCTTTACCGTGGGCGGGAAATTCACCTGGGCGACCACTTTGATGGGCAGGCGCTGGTGCGTATCGAAGTAAAATAGTTTTATTTGGAAAGGAGGAGCGCACTATGAGTGATCCCGCATTGAGCCCCAGCGGGGAAAGAAGGAAAAGGGATTTTCTAACTCCCCTTGCCATCACGGCCGTATCCCTGATCCTGACCTTCTTTCACCTTTATACTGCAGGTGTATCTATGCTTACGGCCTGGATACAAAGGGACATCCACCTGGTTTTGATCCTTATTATAGTATTCCTGGCACTACCGGCACGCAGGGGCGGTGAACGGAACCGGGCCACCATTCTGGACTGGGTTCTTATTGCTTTAGCCCTGGCGTCGGGATCTTATATCGTGGTAAATTACCAGGACATCGTGCAGCGGTTGGGTGCGCCCAACACCGCCGACATTGTTTTCGGTATTATTATGATCGGTTTAATCCTGGAGGCTACCCGCCGGGCTACCGGGTGGGTGCTGGTGATCATTGCCGGCACGTTTTTGCTTTATAACTTTATCGGGCCCTATATCCCGGGATTGCTGGGCCATAAGGGCTACTCCGTAAGCCGTGTTGTCTCCCAGATGTACCTGACCACCGAGGGGATATTTGGTGTGCCCCTGGGGGTTTCGGCCAGTTATATTTTCCTGTTCATTTTCCTGACCTCCATGCTGGAAAAACTGGGCATGGGCGATTTCCTGCTCAGACTGGCCATGGCCCTGATGGGCCGCTTTGCCGGGGGACCGGCCAAAACGGCCGTGCTGGCCAGCGGCTTCATGGGCTCCATTTCGGGCAGCGCGGTGGCCAACGTGGTGGGTACCGGTACCTTTACCATACCCCTCATGAAGCGCAATGGCTACAAGCCGCACTTTGCCGGGGCGGTGGAAGCCTGTGCCTCCTCCGGCGGGCAGCTCATGCCGCCCATTATGGGTGCGGCGGCCTTCATCATCGCGGAATTCCTGGGTATTCCCTATATCAACGTGGTGGTGGCGGCGATCATACCGGCGCTATTGTATTACCTGTGCGTTCTCTTCGGCGTCCACTTTGAAGCCTGCCGGCTGGGCTTAACCGGGCTGCCCAGGGAACAGCTGCCCAATGCCTGGAAGGTGTTAAGGGAGGGCGGCCATTTCCTGATCCCCCTGGTCGTCCTGGTCTATTTCCTGGCTGTGCTCCAGTACACACCCGTTCGCTCCGGATTTTACGCCATTATCGCCATGTTCATTGTCTCCTTCTTTAATAAGGAGACCCGGATAAACTGGTCGCGCTTTAAAGAAGGAGCCGTGGCGGCTGCGCAAAATACGTGTACCGTGGCCCTGGCCTGTGCTGCGGCAGGCCTGGTGATCGGCAGTATCAATATCACGGGTGCCGGGTTGAAGATCTCCTCGTTCATTGTCGCCCTTTCCGCCGGCACCCTGTGGCTCGCGCTTTTGATGACCGCCGTGGTGGCCCTGATCATGGGCATGGGCCTGCCTACCACCGCCGCATACATCGTGACCGGCACCATGGCCGCGCCGGCGCTGATCAAGCTGGGCGTGCTGCCCCTGGCTGCCCACCTGTTCGTCTTCTACTTTGCCATTATTTCCGCTATTACTCCGCCGGTGGCCCTGGCGGCCTATGCCGCGGCGGGTATTGCCAAGGACGATCCCATGAGAATAGGTTTCACGGCCTGTAAAATTGGCCTGGCCGCCTTTATCGTGCCCTTCATGTTTGCCTACGAGCCGACCCTGATCGCAGAAGGCGACTTCTGGCACATTGCCTGGGCCGTACTAACGGCCATCATCGGGGTAATGGCCCTGGCCGGGAGTACCATTGGCTTTGTGGTGCGGGCGGCCAGCGTGCCGGAGAGAGCCATGCTGCTGGCCGGTTCCCTGATGACCCTTTATCCGGGTATATACACAGATATCATCGGCTTAATCTTGATTGCTTTGGCCCTCGGTGCCAACATTATCAAGGGGAAAAAGCTGGTCGGGAAAGTTTCGGCCCAGAGCTTTATACCGTGATTATGCACACAACCCTGGCAGGTTGCAAATAAACCGGAGGTTAAAGATAAGGTTCCCCACCAGTGGGGGCCTTAGTTTTTTTGCCGCCCTTATCTTGCGGTTGGGCGCTGGTAAATGTTACAATATACCGTAGCATAACGCCGGGGGTTGTCCCTCGTGCTCCGGTGCTCCTGGCCGGCCTCCCCCCGGTTTAAACTTCGGCGATTTATTTAACGTGAACTTGTAATCATAAACAACGAAAAATGGAGGGACTATTTATTGCGTCTGACCAGGCGTCTTGCGGCCATTGCCGCCTATGTACCACCGGGGGCAGTGGTGGCGGATATTGGGACTGATCATGCCCTGTTGCCCATCTATCTGGTGGAGAAGGGTATCTGTCCCAAAGCGGTGGCTACCGAATTGAATGCCGGGCCTTACCGCAGCGCCCGTACAGCGGTTCACCTGCAGGGCCTGGACGGTAAAATTGATGTGCGCCAGGGTGACGGCCTGCGCCCCCTTTTACCCGTGGAAGCGCAAGTGATTGTGCTGGCCGGCCTGGGGGGTAACACCATCCGGCAGATTCTGGCCGCTGCCCCGGAGGTGCTGGCCGCCGTCAGGCGGCTGATCCTGCAGCCCATGGTGGATGCGGGGGATCTGCGGTTGTGGTTGGTGGAAGAGGGCTGGCGCCTGGTTGATGAAACGCTGGTAGAAGAGGACGGCCATTTGTATGTGATTGTGGTGGCCGAACCCGGCCTGGAAAAAGTAACGGATCCTTTTACGCTGGAGATCGGCCCGCGCCTGGTAGAAAAGAAACACCCGCTCCTTCCCGCTTACCTGAACAAATTAATGGCGGAGTACCAGCGTGTTCTAAAGGCCCTGGCCCGCAGCCGTAGTCCCCGGGCTAAGGACAAGTCCCTTGAACTTTCGGCCAAGCTGGCCCGGTTGAAGGAGGTGTTAATGAAGTGTCAGTGACTGGTGCAAACATTGCCGCCATCATTGAGGAGATGGCTCCCCTGGAGCTGGCGGAACCATGGGATAACCCCGGCTGGCAGTTGGGGGATCCGGGGGCTCCGGTCCGGCGCATACTGCTCTGCCTGGACGTAAATGAGGCGGTATGCCGGGAAGCCCTGGAAAGGGATGTTCAGCTGATTGTGGCTCACCACCCCCTGTTTTTTAAAGAGCTGAAGCAAATCCGGATGGACCGGCCCGGTGGAGCACTGGTGGCCGGCCTCATCCGCGCCGGTGTTTCCGTTTATGCCGCCCACACCAATCTGGACCGCTGTCGCGGTGGAGTAAATGACGTCCTGGCCCGGCGCTTGCGGTTGCAGGATATCCAGGTACTGAGTCCCGGAAAGGAACAATACTTGAAACTGGTGGTTTTTGTGCCCCTGGATCACGTGGATGCGGTGCGCTCGGCCATCGGGGCAGCCGGGGCCGGGTGGATTGGGAATTACAGTGATTGCACCTTTGGGGTGGAGGGAACAGGTACGTTCAGGCCCCTGGAAGGGACCAATCCCTATATCGGCCGGCAGGGCCGTCTTGAGCAGGTAAGGGAGGTCCGGCTGGAAACCATCGTCCCCCAGAGGCTGGTGGAGCGGGTGGTGCGGGCCATGCTGGAGGTCCATCCCTACGAGGAGGTGGCCTACGATCTCTATCCCCTGGCCAACCAGGTCACCCCTTCCAGCGGCCTGGGCAGGATGGGCGTGCTACCGGAGTCGTTGCCCCTGGAGGACTTTGTTATTCGGGTAAAAGAAACCCTCCAGTTACCCGCGCTACGCTGGGGAGGAGAGAAAGGACGTCCGGTTAAGCGGGTGGCCCTTTGTGGCGGTTCCGGTGGTGATCTCTGGCCCAGGGCCCTGGCGCTTAACGCGGACGTCTTCGTGACGGGAGATATCGGCTATCATACCGCCCGGGATATGCTTACGGCGGGGTTGGCTTTTGTGGATGCCGGTCACTTTGGTACCGAAAGGGTAATCCTGCCGGTCCTGCAGGAATACTTACACCATGCCTGCCAGGAAAGGGGTCTGGCTGTAGAGTGCTTGCTTAGCAATGCGGAAGGGGATCCTTATTTCTTCTTATCTTAGTGACTCTTGGCGCGCCGATGGGTTGCTGCCCGGTTGCCACTTACCGGTGCTACACGTTAGCTCAGGATAACACTGTTCCTTTCTGAACCACGAGCACATTATATTTACGGCCTACTAATGTATGGCCAGAATCCGGTGACCAGATGGTTGCCGGATTTTTGTGTTTTTAAAAGCATCTTACGGATATGGCTTGTTAATCAAGCCATATCCAGCCTGACGGGAAAAATGGGTGGATTATTGAACTGTTTGCCTCACAATTATGTGTGTTATAATAGGGGAAACATGGCAACTTATAAACACCCATGAAGTTGTCAGGTATCTTTTAGAAAAATTCTTGGGAGTGGTCTGATGAATAACCAGTTAAAGTTGTGGGAAAGGTGGCAGGTAACTGAAGAGGAATGGAACGACTGGCACTGGCACCTGGAGCATCGCATTACCACCGTGGATGAGCTGACCCGGTTTATTAAACTTACTGCCGGTGAAATGAAGAACATTGCAGCCTGCCTGAAAAAATTTCGCATGGCCATAACGCCCTACTATGCCGGCTTAATGGATCCGGTCGATCATAAATGCCCCATACGGCTCCAGGCCGTACCGCAACCCGAAGAACTGCAAACGGTGCCCGGGGATATGCGCGACCCCCTTCATGAGGAAGCCGATTCACCGGTGCCCGGACTGACGCACCGTTACCCCGACCGGGTGCTCCTTTTGGTCACCGATTGTTGTTTTATGTACTGCCGGCACTGTACCCGCAGGCGGCTGACCGGCCAGCGGGACCGGCCCTTGCCCAAATCCCACCTGGACAGGGCCATTGCCTATATCCAGAACAATCCGCGCGTTCGAGACGTGGTGATTTCCGGTGGGGACCCTCTCACCTTAACGGATGAGCAACTGGAATACATTCTGCGCAAATTGCGGGCCATTCACCACGTGGAAATTATCCGCATTGGCACCCGCGTTCCCGTGGTTCTGCCCCAGCGCATAACTCCGGAACTCTGTGCCATGCTGGAAAAATATCACCCCCTGTGGATTAATACCCATTTCAATCACCCCCGCGAAATAACCCCCCAGGCAGCCAGTGCCTGTGCCCGCCTGGCCGGTGCCGGTATCCCCCTGGGTAACCAGGCGGTACTTTTACGGGGGGTAAACGACCGGCCGGACGTCATGCTCCAATTGGTGCATAAGTTGCTGCAAATCAGGGTGCGCCCCTATTACCTGTACCAGTGCGATCTCTCCGAAGGAATCGGCCATTTCCGCACGCCGGTAAGCACCGGGATAGAAATTATTGAAAGTCTGCGCGGTCATACCAGCGGGCTGGCCGTCCCCACCTTTGTCATTGACGCTCCGGGAGGAGGCGGCAAAATACCCCTGGGGCCGAACTACGTCTTATCCCAGGGGCAGGGGAAGATAGTCCTGCGCAACTTTGAGGGAAACATCCACGTCTATACGGAACCTGGCTGGGAGGAAAAGAGATACGCCGGCAAGGGCGCGGGAGTGGCCGGATTATTACAGGGAAAGGCGGTTACCTTCCAGGCAAACAAGGAGAGCAGGGTGGCCCAGGTCAAAGGGGGTACTTGACTTGGGTGACCGGATGATCAGGCATTATGGACCGGATTTTGGGGTGTCGGCCCGTTTGGACCAAACCAGCGAACGGATCTGGGTAACTGATTATGAGGCGGGGAATCCGGCGGCACTGCGCAGCTTTCTTAAAAAGCTGGCTTTAAGGCGGGGCATGGGTAAAATTATCTTTCCGGTCAAATCCGGGGATTTGCTCAAAATCCAGGGTGGCGGGTTTCATGTGGAAGGTATGATCGATGGTTATTTTCAAGGGGAGAATGCCTATTTCCTGGCAGCCTTCCTCAGGGCAGAGCGGAGAGACTCCAGGGTTTTAAACCAGGAACAAAAAGTGCTCCAGGAGATACTGGCCAGCAAAAAGGACTGGCGGGGTAGTTTGCCGCCGGGATTCACCCTGCGCCAGGCAGGAGGGGATGACATATTCCCCATGGCCAGGTTGTTCAAAAAGGTTTTCCGCAGCTACCCCACGCCGGTATATGATCCCTTTTACCTGGCCTGCTCCATGAAAAAGGGAGATCTTTTCATGGTTGTTTATCACGGTGACCGGTTGGCGAGCGTGGCGGCAGCCGAAATTCAATGGGAGCACCGCAGGGCCGAACTGACCAACTGTGCCACCGATCCCGCCTACCGGGGTATGGGTTTGAATAGCCTTTTGCTTTTGCACCTCGAAAAACAGTGCCTGGAACGCAATATTAACTGTCTTTACAGCCTGGCCCGGGCCTCGTCTTACGGAATGAACCTGGTCCTTCACCGCCTGGGTTATGTCTTCCGGGGTACGCTCATCAACAACTGCCACATTGATGGCGGGTTTGAAAACATGAATATCTGGGTTAGACCGGTGGAATAAGAATCGGATGAAAAAAGGAGGACTTAAAGTGGGAAAAAATAAGTGGCTTTCTTTGTTACTGGGTTTTGTCTTTGCGCTGGCCATCCTGGCCGGCTGCAGTTCCAGTGGTGGTACGGAACAGGAGCCTGCCTTTACCTACGCCATGTCCGGGCAGTACCGTCCTTTTAACTACTTCGACGAAAACAACCAGCTCACCGGGTTTGACGTGGAAATTGGCCGGGCCCTGGCTGAAAAGATGGGCATGAAGCCCGTGCCCATTGCTACACCCTGGGAAGGATTGATCAGCGGCTTAAAGGCGAAAAAGTACGATGCCATCCTTGGCAGTATGACCATCACGCCGGAAAGGCAAAAGCAGGTGGACTTTTCCGATCCCTATTACGTTTCCGGCCCCCAACTCTTTGTGCGCGGCGATTCCTATATTAAGGGTATCCAGGACATAAAAAGCAACACGCCCGTGGGTGTGCTGATCTCCAGTGTTTACGACCAGGAAGCCCGGAAATATACCAAAAACATCAAGAACTACACCAGTGATGTGACCGCCCTGCAGGATCTGGCCCGGGGACGGGTGGAAGCGGTAATTACCGACCGGTTTGTGGGTACAATTGCCGCCCGCGAGCAAAAGCTGGACATCAAGCCGGTGGGAGATCTGCTTTTTGTTGAAAACGTGGGCATAGCCTTTCGCAAGGGCGACCCGCTGCGGGAAAAGGTAAATCAAGCGCTGGAAGAAATCAAGGCTGACGGGACCTACCTGGCCATCAGCAAGAAATACTTCGGCACCGATATAAGTAAGTAGTGTTGTTTTTACTCCGGTGCGCTGCCCGGATAGACATCACTTGCGGGAGGACGCAAAATGGACTTCTTACACTACCTGGTAACCTCCATACCCTTTTTTATCCGGGCTGCTGCGGTTACGGTGGAACTTACCGCTACCGCCCTGGCCATGGGCATGGTTATTGGACTGGTGTTTGCCCTCATGAAAATATCCGGGCGCAGATTCTGGCGTTATATCGCCGACACGTATATTACCGTCATTCGCGGCACCCCCCTCATTGTACAGCTCTTTGCCATTTATTTTGGCCTGGCTACCATTGTGGACTTTGGCAGCTTCTGGTCGGCGGCCATCGCTCTGGCCGTGCATAACGGCGCTTACATTGCGGAGATTTTTCGCGGCGGTATTCAATCCATTGACCGGGGACAAATGGAGGCCGCCCGTTCCCTGGGCATGAGCTACGGCCTGGCCATGCGCCGCGTTATATTACCCCAGGCCTTTAAGCGGGTCGTACCTCCTTTAGGCAACCAGTTTATTATCGGTTTAAAGGATTCATCGCTGGCCGCCTTCGTAACTATGAAAGAGTTGTTTGGTGTTTCCATGCAATTGGCTTCCACCCACTTTGCGGAGCTGCAATTTTATACCATCGCCGGCCTGTATTACCTGGCCCTGGTTGTTCTCTTTACCTTCCTGGTCAACCGCCTGGAACGCCGTTTGAAAGTAGAAAGTTAAGGGGGAAGGGGAAATGAGCCTGGTCAAGGTGCGCAATCTCAATAAGTGGTTTGGTCGCCTGCATGCCCTCAAGGACGTCAACCTGGAGGTGCGGGAGGGGGAGGTGGCGGTGCTGATCGGGGCCAGCGGTTCCGGCAAAAGCACGCTGCTGCGCTGCTTGAATTTCCTGGAACGGCCCGAACAGGGCCAGGTTATATTTGACGGTAAAGTGATTGATCCCCGGCAGGATGACCTCAATCTTTTACGCCGGGAGGTAGGCATGGTCTTCCAGCATTTTAACCTTTTTCCCCATATGAGCGTGCTGGAAAATATTATCGAAGCACCGGTCATGGTGAAAAAGGTGCCCAGGGGAAAAGCCATAGAAGAAGCACTGGCCCTGTTGCACAAGGTGGGGCTGGCCGATAAGGTGGACGCCTACCCCTGTCAGCTTTCCGGCGGGCAGCAGCAGAGGGTGGCCATTGCCCGTGCCCTGGCCATGCATCCCCGGTTGATGCTTTTTGATGAGCCCACTTCAGCCCTGGATCCGGAGCTGGTGGGGGAAGTGCTGGCGGTGATGAAGCAACTGGCCCGGGAAGGCATGACCATGGTCGTGGTGACCCACGAAATGGGCTTTGCCCGGGAGGTAGCGGACCGGGTAATCTTTATGGATGAAGGGCGGATTGTGGAAGAAGGAGAACCGGCCCAGATTTTCAGCCGGCCACAAAAGAGCCGCACCAGGGATTTCTTGAGCAGGGTCCTGTGAAATTTCACTTCATTCCCCACCACCTTCATAGAAAAACTCCCTTTGCAGGCCAATTTGCGAAAGGGGGTTTTTCTTTGTTTAATTAACTTTTTAAAAAATCCCCGACCAGTCATATCTTTCCTGCCGGAAAAATACCTTTGTTATAAACTTGTCCCGGGAGTGATCCGGCATGGAGACGTTTCTCAATAAGATGGTGTTGATTTATTTTACGGCTCTGGGCATTCTGCTGGGGGCATCGCTGGTAGGATCCCTGGCTGCCGTTCTGGTTCGGGAACCGCCGGTGATCACCATGCTTAAACTGGCCCGGGATATTAAGATCTGGGCCATTGCCGCCGCCATCGGGGGCACCTTTTCTACCTTTGAAATCTTTGAAAGCGGGCTTTTCCAGGGAGAGGTGCGTGCGGTGATCAAGCAGCTTTTTTACATCGTCAGTGCCCTGGCCGGCACTCAGACGGCCCATTACCTGATTCTGGCCCTGTGCGGAGGTAATAAATGAAAGCTCGCTTGCTGGCGGCCTTGTTAATTGGAATGCTTTCAGGCGGTGCCCTGGTTAATGCCCTGCTGGGACAGCAGGTAGACCGGTTGACCCTGGTCAACAACGAGCTGCAGGAAAAGCTGGCGGCCACGGAAAAGGAATTGCAGCAGGTAAAAGAAAATTTGGCCAGCCGCCGTCCTCAAACCATTACTGCCCTGGAGGTTAACGTCACGCTGGTCCAGGAAAAGGAAATACCCGGGTTGGATCAGGCCAGGGCCCGCCTGGTTATAGAAAATCACGTGCGGGAATGGCTGCATCCTTTACTGGGGCAGGAGTTGAGCCGTCTGGATCACCTGCTGATCCCCCGGGTGGTGGACCGGCGCCAGGTGGATGTAGACGGGAGAAAGTATGTGCTGGGAGTAAAACTGGTGGTAGTGGCAGAGCGGACAATTATTTACCTGGAAGCGTTGCCCCAAAAGAACGTCTATGCCCCCGGGATGTCCCCGCAATAAAAAGCTTATCCTTACCCTGTAGGGTATTCTATTTTTGTCTATCTAATGTCCGCTGTTAAATCTTCCTCCCTGAAAAAAAGAGACACCTCCCTAAAAACCTCCCTAAAAAGCTGAGTTATCCCCACTTTCCAACTACCCTGTTTTGGCTCCCGCTCGCTCCGGTGAGCCTCGCGGGCCAAACTAGTGCTCGGCTCAAAGCTCCGGCAGGCTTCCGGCAAATTCGGCATCCTGCCTCAGTTGCCGGCCTCGGGCATCCATGCCCTCGGGCCTGCCTTCGCTTTTCGCCTCGCCAAGTTTGGCTGGCCGCTCGGCTCAAGTCGCTCGCTTCCGAGCCAAAACAGGGGCTTTAAAAAACTGGGGATACTTCAGCCCTAAAAAGGTATTGACAGAGCGGGTGGCGCGTGCTAATCTAGAATCACCAATACCCCTACGGGTACCCGTTGCAACAACCAGTGACTTTTTATCTTAATCTTGAAGTTTAATTTAAATGTATATCTTTGGAAGCGGAAGTCGTCCCTCTCACTTCGGTGCTCCAAACAGGACGAAAACCCGGGTTGTTCAAAAATTTTAAAGGGGGGTAACAGATGTCTTTGTTATCACGGCGGGATTTTATCAAGCGCACCCTGGCGGCAGGCGTAGCTTCCGGGCTGGTGCTTTCCGGGTTGGGGAAGGCAGCCGAAGGTGCCACCATTACCCCCCGGGGGACCTTCTATGATTTAACGAAATGTGACGGCTGCAAGGGATTGAAGGTACCCCGGTGTGTTAGCGCCTGCCGGGAGGAAAACAGTTTCAAGTTTCCAAAACCAGCCGAACACATCGAATACTACTGGCCCCAAAAGAAAAAAGAAGACTGGCAGGATAAAAAGGACCTGACTACCCGCCTGACGCCCTATAACTGGACCTTTGTGCAGCATGTGCAGGTAAAACATAATGGCCGCACGGTGGACGTATTTATCCCCAGAAGATGTATGCACTGCGACAATCCTCCCTGTGCCAACCTCTGTCCCTTTGGGGCTCAGGGCAAGACCCCCGAGGGTCCGGTGATCATCAACCCCAATCTCTGCCTGGGGGGTGCCAAGTGCCGGGATGTTTGTCCCTGGGGAATACCCGCCCGGCAGGCAGGGGTGGGACTGTACATGAAGTTAGCCCCCAGGTACGTGGGAGGCGGGGTAATGTACAAGTGCGACCTGTGCTACCACCGGGTAAAGGAAGGGAAAATCCCGGCCTGCGTGGAGGCCTGCCCCAGGGGTGCCATTGCCTTTGGCGATAAGGAAGAAATGCGGGCTTTGGCCTGGAAACGGGCCCGGGAAATTGGCGGTTATGTTTACGGGGATAAGGAAAATGGCGGGACATCCACCTTTTACGTTTCGCCGGTGCCTTTTGAACTCATTCATGAACAATTGCTGGCCCAAAAGAAGAAGCAGCCCAATCCCACTGCTCCGGGATTTCCCGGCATGCCGGTGGGGGTGGGGAACTTCCTGGATTCGGTCAACGGTATTGCCGGTGCTTTGCTGGTGGCCCCGCTGGCGGGAACCTTCGCAGCCGGCTATGCGGCCTACAGGACAATGAAGGGGGAGGAAGACCATGGCGGATAAGATTCTGGTACGGGAAAACAAGGTGCGCCGCCACAATGTATCGGTGCTGTTTGTCCACTGGGCCGTGGCCATTTCCACCATCCTGCTTATTTTCAGCGGTTTCGGTCAGATGCCCATGTACCGGCGCTATATGGTCTATAAGATTCCGGGCCTGGGGTGGTCGGCAGATTTCTCGGTAACCCTGTACATGCACTATGTGGCCGCAGCGGTGTTGATGTTTGCGGTAGCTTACCACATTGTTTTTCACGTCCTGCGCAAGGAATACGGCATCTTGCCCAGGAAAGGCGACCTGAAAGAGTCTTATATGATCATCAAGGCTATGCTTACCGGTGGCAAGGAGCCTCCCAGCGACAAGTTTCTGGCCGAGCAAAGACTGGCCTATGCTTACATTGGCTTCTGGCTTCTGGTTATCATTGTCACCGGGATCATCAAGGTATTGAAAAATCTGCCGGGCATTAATTTCACGGGTAACACCATGATCTGGGTCACCGATATACACACTTTTGCCACCTTTATGTTGATTTTCGGCATTCTGGCCCACCTGGCGGCTTTCCTTTTCAAAGCCAACAGGCCCCTTTTGCGGGGTATGTTTACCGGCAAGGTGGACCTGGAATACGTGAAGCACCGGCATCCCCTGTGGTATGATCGCATGGTTAAAAAGCAGGCCAAATCTCCAGACTCCCGGGAACGGGCGGCTAATTTACCACAGGACATGACGGTTTAATGCTGGCCAGCAAAGGCGGGAGGTGAAGGGGATGGATGGGAAGACCATGTCCCTGGCGGGGCATCTTGGGGAACTGCGTAGAGTAGTTATTGTCTCAACCATAGCTTTAATAGCCTGTGCGATCATTGCCTTCTTTGCCTTTGGCGATCAGCTGCTGGCCTTCTTGACCAGGCCCTTGAAAGAGCTGGGTGTGCCCGTAATTGCCACCCGGGTGGGTGAGGCGTTCATAACCAAAATTAAGGTCAGCTTCCTGGCGGGATTCATCCTTGCGTTTCCGGTTATGGTGTGGCAGGTGCTGGGTTTTATCCTGCCCGCCCTCACCCGGGGGGAAAGGCGCCTTTTGCTCGTGCTCTTTCCCTTCTCGGTGACCTTTTTTGCAGCCGGGGTTGCTTTTGCCTACTTTACGGTCTTTCCCCTCACCGTACGGTTTTTGCTGGTACTGGTAACGGAAGGGCTGCAGCCCATGATCACCGTGCGCGATTATCTTTCCTTTGTGCTGGCTTTCTTCATTCCCTTTGGTTTGGTTTTCCAGCTGCCCCTGGTGGCCTTTGTTCTGACCCGGATGGGGCTGGTCACGCCCCGCTGGCTGGTAAAAAAACGCAAATACGCCTTGCTAATAAATTTTATTCTCGCGGCTATCTTAACACCGGGCTCTGATGTAATCTCCCAGTTGATGATGGCCATGCCCATGGCGTTGCTGTACGAGGCAGGCGTTCTGGTGTCCTACCTGGTTTACCGCCTGTCCCGGTCTAAAATGAACAAAGTGAGCATGGTAGAGATCAACACTTAAATCGGAACGAAAAAGGAGGGATATCTATGTTTGGTATGGGACCGTGGGAGCTGATTTTAATCCTGATTATTGCCCTGGTTATCTTTGGACCGTCCAAACTACCGGAAGTAGGGCAGGCTCTGGGGAAAGGCTTGAGGGAATTTCGCCGGGCGGCCAACTCGGTCAGGGAAGAGATAAAGGAAGAAGTGATGCAGGATCAGACCACAAATGTGACGAAAACGGTTAGGGCGCAGGACTAAAATGCCGGTTTAAAAACACGCCGCCGGGGCCGTGTGCCGGTGGTGCCAGGCGCAAGGCTTGCGAAGTGCCGGTAACAGCCCCGATCAGTTGCCTTAGTAGCGTGGGCGAGATCCGGTCGGAAGCGAGACGGGGTGTGGTCGGTGCGGTAGGACCGGCACGCGGTTTTCAGGTGTGGTAGGGGTGGTTATATGGGTAACGGAGACTTGAAGGAGGAAATTGCCCGCCTGGAGGAAGAAATTGCCGAACTCAAAAGGCGCTGGCCGGCCCATTCGGTTAAACCGGCCATGGTTGAGCAGCTTGAGGGACTGGAAGAAAAGCTGGAGCACTTACGCCGGATGGAAGAACGGGAACTATGAATATCAACCACGTGGTGCGGCCGTGTAAAATTTAAGTAGGCGCCCATGACGCATTCAGCGCCACTAACAGCGGACAAAATGGCAGGCGAGTACAGAGTTACCTACTGAATCTTAATACGAACGAGGCACCTACTGGAGCTTGACACGGACACGTGGTGCACGGAATTTGCAAAAACAATTTGAATGTGCTATAATCATCTATGCGAAACGAGTTGCTGTGAGTAAACCGGGTGGTCGCGGGTGCCCGCGGGGGCACCTGAGGAAAGTCCGAGCTCCACAGGGCAGGGTGCTGGGTAACACCCAGTGGGGGCGACCCCAAGGAAAGTGCCACAGAAATGCAGACCGCCCAGCACTCAGCCCAGCAGTTTAAAAGGATACTTCATGACAGGCATGGACGGATAACTGCGAGGTAAAACACCTTCAACTGTTGGGCTGAGTGCTGGGCAAGGGTGGAACGGTGCGGTAAGAGCGCACCAGCGGCCACGGCGACGGGCCGGCTAGGTAAACCCCACCTGGAGCAAGACCGAATAGGGGGACAATGGGGTGGCCCGCTCCGTCCCCGGGTAAAGGTCGCTAGAGGCGTCAGGCAACTGGCGTCCCAGATAGATGATCACCCAAGACAGAACTCGGCTTACAGGTTTGCTCACAGCATTAATAAAAAGACCGGACTGTTCTTGAAGAACAGTCCGGTTTCGTTATTTTCCACAACCTTTTCCCGGCTTAATATTCCCATGTTAAACCCTGCCAGGTATTTTCCTATTGTGAATCGGGGTTTTCGTTGGCCAGCCGGGAAGTGGCGCTTGTCCAGGTCCACCGGTTGCTGGCATAATAATTCCATGCCGTCGAGGCGAGAATTCCTGCCCCGTTGGCCATGATGGCCGGTATGCGGAGGTAGCAGTGTAAAGCACTTAAAACCGCTACATTGATCACCATGCCCGCACCGGAGCATAGGTAAAATTTTACTGCCCGGCTCAGCATGTGGTCCTCCTTTTGCTGCGTCCAGGTAAAAAGGTCGTTCAGCAGGAAATTGCCGAATATGGCCAGGCTGGTGGACAGCAGGGCGGAAAGCACCATATCCAGGAAAAACAAACGGGTAAAGAGCAGGAAGAAGAACATGTTTACCGCGATCCCTGTTGTTCCCACGAGGCAAAACTTCCAGAAGCGCAGGTCTTCGGGGCTGCTTAAAACCAGTCGTACCAGGTGGCGCAGGTAATTGACCTGTTCGGTCAAACTCATTTTGGAGTGATTACCCCGGCGGCGCTCAAATACGTAGGGAACTTCAGCCGGCCGGTGGTAACGCCCGCGCACCAGCACTTCCATGAGAATCTTCCATCCCAGGGGTGAGAGTCTCACTTCTTCAATTACCTCTTTTTTCAGCATGAAAAACCCGCTCAAGGGATCATTGATCGGACGCACCTTTTTCAAGGCCAGACGGCCAATCAGTCGGGCGGTCAGGGAAATTGCTCTCCTTAAGGGGGTTAAGCCGCCGTCTTCACCCCCGGGTACAAAACGGGAAGCAATGACCAGGTCGTTTCCCTTTTCGATGCTTTCTAACAGGCGGGGAAGGACCTCCGGCGGGTGCTGGAGATCCGCGTCCATTACCGCCAGCACGTCGCCCCTGGCCGTCCTGAACCCTTCCACCACGGCCGTGGCCAGACCCCGCTGGTTTTGCCGGTGGATGAACCTGACGTTGGGGTTGTTACGGCTTAATTCTTCCAGCACTTTAGTCGTGCCGTCGGTACTATCATCCACAAATAAAATTTCAAATTCTTTTCCCTTCAGGGACTGGCAAATGCGTTTGGTCAGGGGAATGATATTATGTTCTTCGTTGTAAGTAGGGATGATTACCGTAAGCAAAGGCGTTACCTCCCGGTTTAAGCGACCCAATACCCGCGGGCAAAAAGCAAATAGAGAAAGAAGAACAGGGATGAAGTTAGGGCAAGGATGAAATTGTGCCCCCGTTCTACTTTGACCAGCCGGGCCAGGGTCAGGTAAATCGGAAATAATACCATCACAAATCGCGGCATGCTCAATAGCGGTGCGTGGGGTGCCGGAGAGAAAAGCGGCACCAAAAGCCCGATCAACGCAAATAACGTGTAGGATGGGCGTTCTTTACCCAGGGACATGAAGAACAACGCCAACCCCGCCAGAGTAAAGGAAAGGTCCAGCAATTGACGCCCAAAGCTCCGGTTTTCCCACAGGAGCACCGCGGCCTGTTCCACACTTAGCCATGGCCAGGCAAAGGAGCGGTGCCAGAATTGCTGGGCCTCGACAAAGGCCAGGGGGTTGCCCAGTTCTGCCTGCAGGAAAATCATGAAAAACAGCAAGCCCGCAGGGATCAGGGCTAGAAAAAGAACGTCCTTGCTTATTTTCCCTTTCGTCGCACGCCAGTATTCCCACAGCCCGGGAAAAAGTAAAAAGACCCCCGTGTTCCGCGTGGATGCGGCCAGCATGCCGCAAAGGCCGGCCGGAAGCCACCGTCCCTGGCGCAAGAAGTAAAAGGTTAACAGCACCAGCAAAAGGTAAAGGGATTCGGTATAAATGGCGGACAGGTAAAAGGCGGTTGGAAATAGGGCCAGATACCACATGGCCCGCCGGGATGTTTGCGGGTCATAGTCCATGCTGGCCAGCCGGTAAAAAATGGCCAGGATACCGGCCAGGGAAAGATTGGATATAAAGATGCCGGCCGCTGCCGGGTCCACACCCAGCCGGCTGAGCAGGTGAATGAGCAAGGGGTAAAGGGGGAAGAAGGCAGCGGACTTTTGGTTATAACCCTCCTGGGCGATTCTCAGGTACCAGCCCGCATCCCAGCGGTTGAGCCCCTGGCCCACAAGGGCAAAAAACTGCCTGGGATCATAATGGCCCGGGAAAAAAATAACGGCAAAATACCCGGCCAGCACTATTAACAGCTGGTGGGCCAGGTAGATAGTAATTATATCTAAATTAAATAGAGAAAACAGCCGCCGGAACATAACCACACCCCATAAGTTTTACTTTTGAGTTTCTATTTATACACCAGCCCGGTTAAAAATAAAAAGCGAGATCCTCAAGTCATCCTGATCTCGCCCTTAATATATGTGTTTAACGTTGTTTATGCATCCTTGTATTGGCGGAGATGGAAGTGGTTATGCTGGATGTGCAGAACATGGCGCGCACCGCACTGGGGGCAGTTAATAGACTGCTCGTCCACAAAGCGCATCTCACCGATGTGCCGGCTGCAGCAGGTAACCTCCACGCCGGTAATGCGCCCGTCCGGAAGATGATTTACCCGGTAGTCCACCAGGGCTTTTTTGCTCACGGGATACCACTCCTAACAGACATTTTTTCTATTATACCGTGAATACTGGGAATGAGTAAATTTCAACGTTTATGTCACCCTGGCAAATGGTGTATAATGGCCATAGTGAGAGAGTAAAGTGCCAGAGAAAGGACGGTTTAGTCATTGGTACAGAAAAAAGAAACCGGTGCCCGGCGTAAACGCCGGCCACGGCGCTGCCGGTCAAAGATTGTATTACCTGCAGTACCGTTAAAGCTCGATCGCTTTCAGGAAGAAGCAATTGCCGCTTTGCTGGACGGATATACCGTCCTGGTAGCTGCACCAACGGGAACCGGTAAAACCCTGATTGCCGAAAAACTGCTGGAACATATATTGGCTGCGGGCAAGGGAGCGGTGTATACGTCGCCCATTAAAGCCCTGTCCAACCAGAAATACCGGGACTTCGGGCGGCTTTTCGGCCCGGAGCGGGTAGGGTTAATTACGGGGGACCTTTCCATTAACGAAAGGGCTCCCCTGCTGGTGATGACCACGGAAATTTTTCGCAACTGGTGTTTTGCCAATCCCGGGGAACTGGAGCACACCTCCCACGTCATTTTTGACGAGATGCACTACCTGGACGACCCGGATCGGGGTACAGCCTGGGAGGAAAGCATCATCTTCGCCCCGCCCCACATGAAGATTTTAGGCCTCTCCGCTACCGTACCCAATATCCAGGAAATCTCTTCCTGGATGGCCGAGGTGCGGGGAGAAGTGGTGAAAGTGATCGAAGAACGGTGCCGGGCCGTTCCCCTGGAAATCTCCTGGATTGCCCCCGGGGGAGATGTGCTGGATGAGGAAGAGGCCCGGGAGGAAATTGCAGAAAGGCAGGAAATCCGCCGCTGGCGCCGTCACCGCTGGAACGATATGATGGTCGCCGGGCGGGAGGAATTAGATTATTAGAGGTGTTATGACCTTGGCCGCCATATTTTCCAGCCCAACCTGTGTAGAAGTGATTGAAGCCATTCAGGACCACCTGCCGGCCCTTTATTTTGCCTTCGGCCGCGGACGGACCGAGTTGCTGGCGGAAGAACTGGGCCGGGAGTGGGATTTTCTTACTCCCGGGGAGAAGCGTTCCGTCCGATGGATGATTCAGGAGGCAGAGGAGAATAATCCCGGCCTTTTCGGTCCCCGGCGCCAAAACCTGCGCCGCCTGCTGCTTCAGGGCATTGGCTACCACCATGCCGGCCTGTCGCCGCTGCTCAAGGACCTGGTGGAAAGACTGTATGAATCCCGGCTGATTTATGTTCTTTTCTGCACGGAAACCTTTGCCGTGGGGGTCAACTTTCCCGCTGCCAGTACGGTTTTTGACGCCTGCCGCAAGTGGGACGGCCAGGAGTTTCGTCCCCTTTTAAACCGGGAATTTTTCCAGATGGCCGGCCGGGCGGGCCGGCGCGGGTATGACCCGGTGGGGCGGGTTTTCGTGCGCATCGACGAGCGTTTCCCCGAACAAACCGGCTTTTACCGGGAGGGCGAGGTGGAACCGGTCCGGGGCAGGCTCACCATTTCGCCCAATACGGTCCTGAGCCTTTTGCACTGGAAAACCGATGCAGAAATACGCCGCCTGCTGGAAAAAAACTTATCCGTCTATCAAAGCAATAAAGAAAGCCGTCAGCTCCGCCAGGAAGTGCACAAGCTGGAAGAAAAGGCGGCGGAACTGGCCCGGTGTTTTTGCCCCGACCGGGGCCAGCCCTGCTGCGAACTTTACCGGGTCAAACTGCGTAAGGAGCTGAACCAGCTTAAGAAAAGCAAGCACCGCAATCGCGCGGACAGCAAGCTGCGGCGGCAGGAGATTCAAATCCTGTTGCAAAAGGGACGTAAAAAGTGCCGCTACAAGGTATGCCTGGACGCGGCCAAAAAGGCGCGCCGGCTGGAAGAAAGAATCCACCTGCTGCACAAGCGTTTGAAGCAGCTGGAAAAACACTCCCGGGATTACGTCCGGGAGTTTGAGAATGTGTGGGGCCTCCTGGAAAAACTGGGTTATGTGCAGGGCCGGGAGCTTTTACCCCGTGGGAAATTTGCCCTTTACGTGCACGTGCAGGAAATACTGGTTACCGAGCTGGTTTTCTCGGGTATTATCCTGGAATCCCCTCCCGCCGAGGCGGCCGCCATCCTGGCCGGGGTGGACTACCAGCCCGGGCGGGATGAACAGGTAATCCCACCACCCTTCTCTCTGGAGAGGGTGGAAGAACTGCGCCGCTTTTTGCTCCAGAGCGGGGTACCGGAGTACTTTTGTGTCTGGTCGCCCCTGCCCGCCGCCCTGGCCGCAGCCTGGTATGAGGGGGCTTCCTTTGAACAGCTTTTGGGTATGACCAACCTCCAGGAAGGGGATGTCTTTTCGATCCTGCGCCGGGAAATTGACCTGCTGCGCCAGATTGAAAGGGCCGCCGGGGAAGAGCGCGCCCTGGCCCTGCTGGCCAGGGAACTGCGCCGTCGGCTGGACCGGGATGAGGTGGCCGTGGTGGGGGTGTAAAGAAAAAAGCGGGCTTTTAGCCCGTTGTGTTTTTGCTATCGAACAGGAGTTATGTATGAGCTGGCTGTTAAGGAGTTATGTACAGGATGACCACCGCTGGCGCTCCAGCAGTAGCTTTTTCTCTCTAGCTTTTACTTGACTTTTTCTTGACTTTTACTTGACCTTACTTGACCTTACTTGCGTAACTCGGCGGGCACTTCCGGCTGGTACAACAAGCCCCAGCTGGCCGGGTAAATACCCGTGGCGGCCACCACCATAGCCACGGTGGCAACAAGCCCTAAAAACCAGTGCTTAAGCCGCATTCTTCACACCTCCTTTGCCGGGTATGAATATAGAGTGCAGCCGGCTCAGAAAAACGTCCAGCCATTCCACGAAGCGGTAGCCGGCCGGGGTGACAGTGAAGGATTGAAAGGCCAGGCCCAGGGCGCTGGCGGCCACCAGGTCACCCCGCAGGGGAACGAACCAGACCAGGGCCAGGTAGCACAAGGGTACCAGAAGGGAGATTATTTTCAGCGCCCGGCGATGGCCTTCCCGGGTGATTGGCTTGGCCGGGGTATCCGCCGGCGCCCAGATTAGGGCAACTATAATGGCGAAGAGTACCGCAGCCAGGGCCATTTCCGTGACAGGGGCGTTACTTTCGCCCAGCCAGCGGGCCAGAAAACCCAGGCCTGTGAAGGTGGTTAGAGAGCTAATGAGGCAGCGATAGTAGGCGGTACAGTGGGCTCCCCCGGCGGCCAAGCGGAAAACTACACTGGCCAGCACTACCGCCGCAACCTGGAAGAAGATGCCCAGGAGAAGGGGTATAGTTACAAAACAAACAAGCTTCACCACTGCGCCCAGGAGCAGCTCCAGGCCGTAGGCCATCACCGCCGTTCGCTCCTCCTGCTGCAGTTCTTTGCCCAGCCAGGAGGCGATCCTCTGGGCCAGGTCGTGGATCATTACTCTCCACCTGCCTTGGGTAGGGTTACCGTAAAGATGGTAGGCGGGGAGGTTAGCCGCACCTGCCCACCGTGCTGTTCCACTATCTCCCGTACAATGGCCAGCCCAAGGCCCCGGTTTTCCCCCTTGGTGGAAAAACCGGGCTCAAAAATCTTTTCCTTTATATCCTCTCTTATTTCCGGGCCGGAGTTGCCTACCGAGAGGATATAGCTTTGCTCGTCTTCTCTTATTTCCAGCCTGACGTAACGGTCTTTCGTCGCTAAAAACATCACCGCTTCCATGGCGTTGTCCAGCAGGTTGCCCAGCATCCGGTTCAGGTTGTGGGGGCGCATGGTCAGCTTGCTCAGGTCGGTTTCAATGACCAGGCCGAAGCTGATGTTCCTGTTGGCCGCCACGGCCGCCTTTTGCTGGATCAGCGCGGCCACCTCGGGCTGCTTCAGCCGCAGGGTTTGGGACAAGATGCGGATGTCTCCTGTCACCTCGGCCAGGTACTCCCGGGCACTTTCCAGCTTACCCATCTGGAGCATGCCGTACACGGCCTGCAGGTGGCTGATGAAGTCGTGGCGCTGGGCCCGGATGTTGCGGATCATTTCCTCCAGGTCCTGGATATGCCTGGCCTGTTGGCGTATTAAATTGTCCTGTTCTTCCAAAACAAGCAGCTTCCGCAGCAAAATAAATCCCAGAGTAACATTGCCAAAAACTACTATGTCCACTATTGTAACCCAGGCTAGCGGAATGGATGCATTAATGAAAGCCAGGTATTGAGTAAACAGGGAGATTATTAATGCCTGTCCTAAACTGAAAACTACTATTAGATAGTTGGGAAATGATAGCGTACTCATCGGTTAATCCTGCTCCCGGTCTTTTGTTTGGTTGGAACGGTAAATGCCTGGTGAGCGTAATGTAACCTTTTTTCTTATACACCATAAGGTGATTGAAGCCAGCAAAATTAGTTCGGGGATGGCTAATAAAATACGAAGAGTCTGAGAGTGCCAAATTTGAGGCATTGTTTTTCCCGTAAGCATAATTATTACAGGCCATATAAGTATTTCCACTGTTATTAGGATAACTATGCCGATCATAGCCACACAAATGGCCACAGGAACAGAAGTTTTGAAAAACATAATCACAAGAAGAGCGATTACGATTATCCCGATTAAGGTATGTACCCCGTAGGGTATGGGCAGTTCACGTACAAAATATGAACACAGTGAAGAAAGTACTCCTGCCGGAATAATCCGCTGCCATTTAAGCTCTAAGCCCATAAGGGTTAAACCCAAGGTCAGGATGATGACACTCTCCGGAATAGACTGAAAAATCAAAGCCAGCAGAGGCATTTGGTCCATGGTTGTCTCTCCATTTAAGATTGTCGGTATAATACTCATCACGGGTTTCAGCCACCCATTACCAGTTTCCCCGTCCTTGGTGCCACTCGTTTTCCATTTAAAACCATAGTTTGGTATATATTTCTGCGGAAACAAAAAATCTCCTTCTTTTCAACAAAATTTTTTTTCTAATTTTCAACATAAATTTTTATTACTTCTGTTTTTCACGTTGAGCAAAGACGGAGCTAAAAAATAAACCTACCCCTGAGGCAGTTAAGTACGTTTGCTTCAAAAGGCAGAGGGGGATATGGCAGATCGGTATTGCTGTGCCCGCCGTCTATAATTGACGACCAGTTTTTGAAATTTTTCCGTTTCCTGTGCTGAAAGTTGTCGAACTACCCGGGCCGGAGAACCCAGCGCCAGATGCCCCGGGGGAATTTCCTGTCCCTCCACCACCAGTGCCCCGGCACCCACCACGGCCCCCTGGCCCACGCGGGCACCGTTAAGGACGATGGCTCCCATGCCGATAAGTGAGCCGTCTTCAATGGTGCACCCGTGGAGAATGGCGCCGTGGCCTACCGTAACCCGATTTCCGATTTTCAAGGGGTAGCCGGGATCTTCATGCAATAGACACCCGTCCTGAATGTTTGTTTCCTCACCTATTTTGACCTCATCTACATCACCACGGATAACCGTATTAAACCAGACGCTGCTGCCCCGGCCGATTTCCACCCGGCCAACTACTCTGGCCCCCGGGGCAATAAAAACATCTTCCGCTAACTGTGGCTTATAGCCTTCAAACTCATAAATGCCCATGGTTTATCCACCCCTTTTTATAAGAACTATACCTCACTCCTCCGGAGAAAGGCAACCGGTTTAAGAAGCCTTTAGGTAGCCGTTTTACTAGCTGACCTGAAAGGGGTATTTAAGCACTGTCGTGTATTAAGCCCCAAAAAAAGTGCCCTTATTGTTAAGGGCTTTTGATGGGGAAAGGAGAGGCGGTTTGTTCAGGTTGTGAAAATTTTCACTACCAAGTATACACCATACTTTTTCCTTTGTCAAGAAAAAAGTTGAGTACAAGTCTTGAAGTTAGTGCATGACTTCTGTACTGTTCTCTTATGTGGTAGTACTAATCAACCAGCGAATTCTGATAGGTGAGATCTTCAAACGCTTTAACATGCGTTTTACTTACCCTCTTGCCGAAGCGCACCATCAACATATTGGCCGGATGTTCCAAAATTTCCGGATCGTCTGTTCCCCGTCTTTTAAAACCTGCGCTTCCGAAAAGTCGGGTCAGCATGCGCTGGTAGCCAAAGGCGTCCAGTCCGCTTCCCTGCAGATCCCAGTGCCAGTAGAATTCGGTGGTGATGACCACGTAATCCTCCAGCATCTCGTTCTTGAAGGCCTGTTGTAGCAATTCTTTTGCTATGCCCAGACGTTGCCAGCTCCGGCTGACTTCAATGGCTCCCAGTTCCAGCAGGCGGGGATGCCTGCTCCAACGGGTATATTCACTGGGTCTGTGAAAGAGTACATACCCAATGATTTCTTGCCCGTGCCGGGCAATATACACCAGCCCTTCCGGGTTACCGGCGGCAATCATTAAAGCTTCTTTTTGCCGTACGGGGCTGCGGAAGTTGCGCAACCGTTCGTTCATAGTAAGAGTAGCAAGGTATTCTTTACTGACAGGCCCTTCAATAAATACCGTACCCTGTGGTGTGGTTAACTGTTTTATTTCGGTTGTTTTGGTACTAGCAGTTAACATGGTCGTCCACCGATCTTTCTTTATATTTTTCTTTATATTTTTACCTCGATGGGTAAAGCCACTCTGGTTATAAAAATATTCTGATAAAATCCCCAAAAATCCTGCCGCCGGAAAAAACTTTTTCCGGCTTTTTTAAAAGATTATTCCTGCACCCAACAACTAACCGGTGATGATACCGTATTTTTGCGCCCGGTATAAGAGGGCCGAGCGGGTAATGCCCAGCAACTGGGCAGCACGAGTTTGATTACCCCCGCTTTTCTGCAGGGCCTTAATGATCAGTTCCTTTTCCACCTGTTCCAGGGAGATGCCTTCATCGGGGAAGCGGATCACCAGTTCCTTTTCATTTTGGGGCGTGTTCAAAAGCTCCTTGGGCAGGTGTTCGGGTAGTATCTCGCTGCCCTGGCAAATAATGGCCGCCCGCTCAATAACGTTCTGCAGTTCCCGGATATTTCCCGGCCAGTGGTAACTGCACAACAGTTCCATGGCTGCCGGGGAAATTTTGTTCACCAGGTACTTGGGGCGGAATTTTTCTAAAAAATGGTTGGCTAAAAGAGGAATATCCTCCTTTCTTTCCCGTAGTGGCGGCAGGTGGATCTGGAACACATTGAGGCGGTAATAGAGATCCTCCCGAAAAAGCCCCTTTTCTATGGCTTCCGTCAGGTTGCGGTTTGTAGCCGCAATAACCCGCACATCCACATGGATTGTTTCGGTGCCTCCCACCCGTTCGAAGGACATTTCCTGGAGCACCCGCAGGAGCTTGGCCTGCATGGAAAGAGACATTTCGGTAATTTCATCCAGGAAAATCGTGCCCCGGTCGGCCAGTTCAAAACGGCCCAGTTTACGGGCAGAGGCCCCGGTAAAAGCTCCCTTTTCATGGCCAAAAAGTTCGCTTTCCAGTAATTGTTCGGGTAGGGCCGCACAGTTAATGGCGACAAAGGGCCCGTCCCGTCGGGGGCTGTTCTGGTGAATGGCTACCGCGGCCACCTCCTTACCGGTACCGCTTTCCCCGGTAATTAACACGGTGGCATCGCTCGCGGCCACCCGCTCGATCAGCTTAATCACTTCCTGGATGGCCGGGCTTTTCCCCACCAATTTGCTGTACTTTTTGGTTAACTCGGAGCGCAGGAAACTAACTTCGGTGGCCAGCTGGGTGATCACCAAGTTTTGCTTGATAACCATTTTCAATTCATCCAGGTCGAAGGGCTTGGTGATGTAATCTGCCGCCCCGATTTTCATGGCCTCAATGGCCGTCTCAATGGTACCGTGGGCGGTGAGAATAACCACCGGGATTTTAGGCTGCATTTCCCTGGCCTTGCGGAGTACATCCATCCCGTCCATCTCGGGCATTTTTAGGTCCAGAATTACCAGGGAAGGTTGTTCCTCGCGGATTAGTTCCAGTCCTTTTGACGGGGAGGTGGTGGACAACACATGGTAGCCTTCCTGTTGCATGGCCCGTTCCAGTGCCCAGCAAAGATGCTGTTCGTCATCAATGATTAGAATTGTTGGTACCATGGTTAGCCCCTCCTGTTGGATCCATTATGGGTAGGCATACGGTAAAGGTGGCTCCTTTTTCACTGGATGTTACATCAATGTTTCCGCCATGGCTGGCGACGATCTGGTGGCTTATGGACAGCCCCAGTCCGGTTCCGTCTTTCCGGGTAGTATAAAAAGGATCGAAAATCCGTGAGATTTCCTCACTGGCAATTCCCGGGCCGGTGTCGCTGAACTGGATGTATACGTGGTTGTTATCGGCGTAGGTTTTGATGGTTAACCTGCCTCCGTTGGGCATGGCCTGGACGGCATTCAGGATTAAATTGACAAACACCTGTTTAATGCGTTCTCCGTCCACTTCTATAAGCGGGATGTCCGGATCCTTTTCTACAGTTAACTGTACTTGATGTTGCCTTAGCAGGGGAGTGGTAAAGGTAAGCACTTTATCCAGCAGGGAATTTACCGACGCGGGATGGACGAAATTTTTCGTCGGCCGGCCGAAATCCAGCAATTCCTGGATGATTCTGTTCTGCCGGTCGATTTGTTCTTTTATGATATCGGTATACTGCCTGATATCGTGTACGTCCTTTAAGTCCTGCTCCATCACCTGGATGATGGTTTTAACAACGGAAATGGGGTTGCGCAATTCATGGGCGATGCCGGTTACCAGGCGGCCGAGGGCGGCCAGACGTTCGGACCGGTGCAGTTGCTCCTCCAGCTTTTCTTTTTCTGCGATGGAGCGGGCCATGCGGTTGATAGCCCGGGCAATTTGACCGGCTTCCCCTGGGAGATCCGGAAGCAAGTGGTTCAAATCCTTCTCCAAATGGCCCAGCCCTTCCTTAATCTGATTTACAGACCTGACGAGATTATGGACTAAAAACAGGACCCCTCCGGTGCAGGCAAAGAAAACAAACAGGGTCACATAGCGGGAGATAAGGCGAAAGTAGCGGCTCTGGGCAAAGATGGGATGCAGGCGTTCATCTACCCACGCCACCGCCACCAGCTTGCCGTCAATAATTAGAGGTGTTAGATATTCAAAGGTTTCATCATTTAAACTGGTAGTCAAGCGGGCCAGGGGACGCTGGCTGGCCACTACCGCCATCAACCCCGAATCGGCCTCATTCAAAATGCGTCTTTCCCTTTCCCGGCTTTCCTGGGGTGAAAGCTGGCGGTACTCGTGGAGAAAACCCTGCACGAAAATTTGTTTACTATCGGGCAAATAAAGGCCAAACCTGACGCCGGGATAGTTGGGCACCAGGGGGGCGGTGACCTCGGCAAAGCTGGCCTGCAGGTAACTGGCCTGGCTTTCGGGATTAAGGTTTGTAAATTTCTCGTCCCTCAGTTTTTTTTGCAGGGTTTCTTTCAGGCCGGGGACAACCTGCTTGTGCAATAAAGAGCCAAGGCGCTCCTCCAGGGAGGAAATCATGGCCTCTTCGCTTTTGGTGGCAAAGATAAGGTCGTAAAGCAGCAATAAAACCGGAATCAGCAGTAGCACCACAGTGATAGCCATAATTTGAAAGCGCAAACTGCGCCAGCTGACCCTCTTCATGCTCTCCCTCATTCCTGCCAACCGGATGATGGATAACAAACACCTGCTGTCTGAAAACAGACACCGGTTTCCCTTTGGTAATTAACTTCACAATCTCTTTTTTGCTCACTGGTTAGAACCCCAACTGTCTGTTTTTAAACAAAACCCATCCCATGTTGAGAGGCGAAACCTGCTTTTTTCCGGGCATAACAGGCTGGTACGAAAAATGCAAAACCGATTAATAACTTTTTTCACAAGCCTTCGCGTTTATTATAACATAGCGATTGTCGCAAAAGAAACATCATCCGGGTAATTACCAGGAGTTTTTTATCGGCTAACATGTGCATGGGGTTACAAGCACAAAGCCTTCGCGGGTACTGGTCAAGTGAGGTGAGTGAGGGGTCATGGTGGAGAGAGATATGTTGCAACTTTTTAATCGCCGCAAGGAAGAGTTCTTAAAAAAGATCACCCAACAGGCCACGGAAGGCAAGGGGGAAAAGGCCGGTGTAATGCGCGAGCTCAAAAAATTTCTGGACTGGTTCGAGTTCTGGTTGCAGAGCGAGGAAAGCATTGATATAGAACATGCTACTCCCGCCCCCGAGGAAAAAAACTTCGACCAATTTTTAGACGAAGTGCTGGCCGAGACCAGGCGCATCCTGGCGGAACAAAACGTCGAGGTGACATACACTTTACCCGGGCAAAACCTGGGGATCAGCGAGTCCTGGAAGTGCGTAAAGGTATTTGGCAACAACGATATTTACTACCGCATTGGCCGGACCCGGCCGCGGAAAGGGCCCTACCAGGGCCGGGAGCTTTTAGTTATCGACCTGGTTATGGATGGCTATAAAAAGCAGGTTTTTCTGCCCCTTTTGGAACTGAAGGCGGAAATTGAAAAGCGCCTGGGGGCCGTGCTGGAAAGGGAACTGCCCAAGGTGGAGGCGACCGGCAAATACCGGCTGAAAGTGATCCTGCCCTATGAAGTTGTACGCAGGGGCGATACCCGGCTGGCGGCACGCAAGTTTGCCGACTTCATTGCCGTAACCAAGCCGTTAATTAACAGGTTGGGCATTCGATGATGGCCGCCTATTAGTGCGAGAGGTTTAGGGATAGGCATTACTTAAAGAGGGGGTGAAAAAACCGGCAAAAACAAGCGAAAGGGTTAACAAGCAAAAGGGTCAATAAGCAATAGGGACGAGTGTCCCGGTAAGCAGGCCGGATGGTTTCCGGAATTAAGTCAAGGTGTCCGGGATTTGAGGCCATAATAAAAATGGATCCTGGAGGGATAAGACATGCTTGATTGGTTGGCTACCTTTACAGGGGGCGGGCTGGCGGCTAAAGCGACCGCAGCCGTGACCACCACTGGAGCGGCGGTAAGCACGGCTGCCGGGACCCCGGGTATGCCCTGGTGGGTGTGGCCGCTGCTCCTGTTTATTACCACCTTTGTGTTGGGTATTGTGGCCGTGCTTGGGGGTGTAGGTGGCGGTGTTTTGTTTGTTCCCATCGTGGGCAGCTTTTTTCCCTTTAACCTGGACTTTGTCCGCGGGGCGGGCCTGCTGGTGGCCCTGGCCGGGGCGTTGGCGGCAGGACCGGGCCTTTTAAAACTTAACCTGGCCAACCTGCGCCTTGCCCTGCCGGTGGCTTTAATTGCATCCACCTTCAGCATGGTGGGAGCGTTTATCGGCCTGGCCCTGCCCAACAACGTGGTGCAGACCGCTTTGGGTATTACCATCGTGCTCATTGCCATTTTATTCGTAGTTTCAAAAAACACGGAGTTTCCCCAGGTAGGAGGAAGCGATAAGCTGGCCCGGTTTTTAGGAATAGGGGGCACCTATTACGAACGTTCCTCTGGTAAAACCGTAGACTGGTCGGTATGGCGGACGCCACAGGGTTTCCTTTTGTTCATCGCTATCGGGATCATGGCCGGCATGTTCGGCCTGGGTGCCGGGTGGGCGAATGTGCCGGTGCTGAACCTGCTCATGGGTGCACCACTTAAAGTAGCAGTGGGCACCAGCAAGTTCCTCCTCTCCATTACCGATACGTCGGCGGCCTGGGTCTATTTAAACCAGGGTGCTGTGCTGCCCGTTATTGCCGTGCCTTCCATCGTGGGCATCATGTTAGGTTCCTTCGTTGGGGTGCGGTTGCTGGCCACGGCCAAGCCCAGGGCCGTAAAATACCTGGTGATCGTTTTGCTCCTGGCTGCCGGGCTGCGTTCACTGCTCAAGGGCCTGGGGATCTGGAACTAGGTGTGAGAGAATAAGGAGGGGAAAAAATGGCCAAGCCGCAAGCGGAAATGCTGAAAAGTCCCGCGCCGAAAGAAGCACCGGCAAAAGCGCCCGCGGCGCCACAGGTGGAGGTGGCGCCGGAGCAGCTGGCCTACGCCAACGTGCTCCTCTACGGATCCTGGCTGGGGATCGCCCTGTTGCTTTTGAGCAACATTATTTATCTCACCGGACTGGTGAAGCCGTACATTGAACCGGCCATGCTTCCCCAGTACTGGGGCATGAAGGCCAGCGAGTTTGTCCAGGTGGCGCATATGCCCACCGGGTGGAGCTGGTTAAAGATGCTCGGTTACAGTGACTTCCTGAACTTTATCGGCATGGCCCTCCTGGCTTCGTTGACCATCGTTGGGTACTTGATTCTATTGCCGGCTTACCTGTCCAGGAAGGACGTACCGTATACTTTTATAGTCCTTACCGAAATAGTGGTGCTCGTTCTGGCGGCTTCGGGTATCCTGGCCGTGGGCGGACACTAAAGGCATATTGATGGCGAAAAGTGCGCGGCGGCCCTGGTATCAAATGTGGCCACGGCCTGAACTTCAGGGGCCGCCTTTTTTAAAGGCCACCTTGTGAGCGATACCACAATACCGCTGGCGTTAGCGAATGAAATAATTCACAAGGCCGTACAGGCAAAGGGCGGTGGGGATGGACAGGGTAAACACGGGCAAGAGAAGCTGCCAGCGGTTAACCCGGGCATCTTTTTCCGCCCGCACAGCGCGGGAAATTTCAATTTCGGCAAAGGGGCGGCTCAACTTTTTTTCCCACGTGCCAAAAGGCGGTAGCCCCGGATGGTCCGGGAGAGGGAAATTCCGGAGCGGTTCGTAAAGGTAGATGATATTCCGCTGGTGGTAAGTGGCGGACATCCCGTCGGGCCGTTTTTTATTTCGCTGTTGATTGCCTTTCGGCGGCCAGTACATCGCCCTCGCCCCCTTCTTAAAGACTTTTAAAGTTTTGCGGCATATTGTCGCGGGGTAACGCATCATTCCAGCGTACCTGGCAGAGGGAGATTAAGGTAAAGCCGAGCATGGTGACCAGGGCCGACCCAAACATGAGCGCGGTGGTATAAAAGGGGGCCAGGCTAGCCGCCCGGCTGCCCAGCAGCACCACGGCGGAGCTTAATCCCCACCAGGCCAGGAAAATGCTTTCCTCCGGGTTTTGTAATTTCTCCCGCCGGAGATGCCACGCGTAGATGTAACCGGCCAGATAGCCGGCGCCGAGGCTCATGAAGGTTAACCTTGCTCCGGAAAAAGTGGACAGGTCGGGAAGGAAGATAATCGCGGCAAAGGCCCCGATCAAATACAGGGTAAAAGAAGCGGTGGCCCGAGCCTGCCGGCGGGATAAACCTGTCAGGTACATCAAAAGCGGTTCCAGCAGGGCACGGGTGTTTAATCCGGCCAGGCCTGTACAAAGACCGATGGATCCACCAACCAGGCTTACCCGGCCTACCGTGATGTACTTTGGAAATGGGAGCCCCGGTGTAGCAAGGGGGTATCTCCAGAATAAACCGCCCGGTGGGAGCGGGTTTTCGTCCTCGTAGCCGAATTGGCAGTAGTGGCGATAACGGCGGGCAGCGATAAGGGCGGTGATGACCAGAACGGTGCTGTATATGAAAACGAGGATTGCCGCACCTGCCGGCAGGGTGCTGAGCCGGAGAAGGAGTTGCTTGCCGGTCACCATAAAGGGCAGGGATAAAATGGCCAAGGTCATGCCCAGCCGTTTGTAGGCATGCCGGGTGATTTCAGGGTGGTATATTAACTTTAGTTTACCGGCTGCATTGAGGAGAATGCCGCTGCCTACGGCTGTAGGTAGGGGCAGGCCGGTAATAATCAGCAGGGGGACGGTAAACAACTGGTAAGCAGGACCGCCAGCGCGATATAAAAATCCTCCGGCAAAACCGATCGAGAAAAAGATGGCCGGGATCATTTTATCCCTCCCCTAATAAGTGGCGCGATCAAAATAAAGGTCAAAGTGTGCATGTGATAACTAGCACATAACCTGTTGCTGGTATAATAACATAAAAGGATTTGTAGGGCAATAGGCTGACAGGCCAACTTGTGATATATAGCACATAAAATTCGATACTTCCGCCGTGTAAAAACTAAGTAGGTAACGGATTGACATTGACAGCCTCCGTCTTATGACTAAATTTTTAACCGATCTGGCCCGGGCATAACTGGGGCAAGCCAGCTAAAACCGGTAGTTCCGGATTTTTCAGAATGGATGAAGGAATTAGACCTCCGGTAACGAATCATAACGGTAATGTACTGAATTAAACTGCAAAAGCGATCCGTTTGCTCCAGAAGGGGGTTTTATAATGATCGCGCCGTTGCCGCCCTGCAGTGCCAATTGTCCGGTTAATACCGATGTGCCCGGTTACCTGGCCGCCATAGCCCGGGGAGATTATCAAAAGGCTGCCAGGCTGATCCGGGCCAACAATACCTTTGCCTCGGTATGTGGCTGGGTTTGTCCCCATCCCTGCGAAGATCATTGCCGGCGGGGACAGGTGGATGCCCCGCTATCGGTACGGGCGTTAAAGAGGTTTGCCCTGGAAAAGGCCGGGGGAGAAAGTCTTTTTCCCGATAAGCCGACTGCGCAGTCCCTTCCTTACCGGGTGGCCATAGTGGGGGCTGGTCCGGCGGGACTGACCGCAGCCTGGGATCTGGCAAGAGCCGGGTATACCGTGACGGTATTTGAGCGCCAGCCCGAGGCCGGGGGACATTTATATGCTTCCCTGCCCACCTATCGCCTGCCCCGCCGGGTGGTGAGGGAGGATGTGGGGCGCATCGCCGCTGCCGGCGTGGAGATACGTACCGGGGTAGAGATTGGCAAAGATGTTTCATTAACCGACCTGCAAAAGGAATACGATGCGGTAATCCTGGCCGTGGGCCTTTCTAAAAGCCGGAGCTTAAACCTGCCGGGGTTTGATCATCCCGATGTCCTGCTGGCCCTGCCCTTCCTGCAGGGGACCAACCTGGGCCGACCGGTGAACATTAAAAAAAGGGTGATTGTCATTGGTGGGGGCGATGTTGCCATGGACGTGGCCCGGACCGCCCTGCGCCTGGGGGCTCAGGAGGTACGGGTGGTTTGTCTGGAGACCTGCGACATTATGCCCGCCCACCCATGGGAGGTAAAGGAAGCCCAGGAGGAAGGGGTAGAACTCTGCGCCGGATGGGGACCCGTCCGGGCGGTGGTGGAGGAAGGGCTGGTTCAGGGGTTGGAAGTTAAAGGGGTGTTATCGGTTTTTGATGAACAGGGTTGTTTTAACCCCACCTTTGATGAAGGCAGACTCTCATTTGTTCCCGGTGAAATGATCATTCAGGCCATCGGGCAGTGTGCCGATCTTTCGTGCCTGGCGGACAGTCCGGTGGCGGTAAACGAACGGGGCCAGCTAATGGTGAACCGGGATACCCTGGAAACCAGCGTGTCCGGGGTATTTGCCTGCGGGGAGGTGGCCTGTGGTCCCGGCCCGGCCATTGCCGCCGTGGCCAGCGGCCACCGGGTTGCCGCTGCAGTGCGGGCTTATCTGGAAGGAGTATCCCTTCCGGCCGGTAACGTAGCAACCATCGGTGAGTTGCCAGAACGGGTACGCACCCGTTTGCCGTCCTTTGCCAGACAGGAAATACCCGTACTTCCTGCCGACCAGCGCCGGTATTCCTTTGTGGTACAGGAATTGGAGTTTCCCCCGGTGCAGGCCCTGCGGGAAGCGGAGCGCTGCCTGCGCTGTGGTTTGGGGGCGGAAGTGCTTAAGGAACGTTGCGCCGCCTGCCTTACCTGTCAGCGGGTTTGTCCCTACGGAGTGCCGGTGGTGGAAGGAAGAGCGAACATACCGGTGGAGGGTTGCCAGGGGTGTGGTATCTGTGCGGCGGCCTGTCCGGCCGGGGCTATTGTGCTTAAGGGATTGCCGGGGGAAGAAGTGCATGCCCTTTTGGAGGGGGAAAAGGGGCGGGTCGGCGGGGTAAGTTCCGCGACCGATCCACCGCTGGCCGTCTTTGTTTGCCAGCGGGCTTATTTCCAGGGACTGGCCCCGGAAGTTATCTCTTCCACCCCGGGGTTGGGGCAGGTCCGTCTGGTTTCCCTGCCCACGGCCGGCGCGCTGGACCCGCTGTGGTTGCTGAAAGCGCTGGATGAGGGGGCTTTAGGCGTAGCAGTGATCACCTGTGGAGAAAACAACTGCCGTCATGTCGGTGGGGCTGCCCGGGTCAAGGAGCAATTAAAGCGCTTCCAAAAGTTGCTCGCAGAATTGGGGTACGAACCGTTCCGTTTGCAGTGGCACTGTTTGGGTGCCGGTGGAGATCCCCTCGCCTGGCTCAGTGAATTTGCCCGGAGTCTTGTACAGGCAAATAAATCCTGAATTCGCTGCCGGCCCCCTCTTGACTGTTCACTTCAATCCTCCCGCCGTGGTTTTCAATAATGCGGTAGGATATGGTCAACCCCAGGCCGGTCCCGGCATCCTTGGTGGTGAAAAAGGGTGTGCTCAGCCGGGATAATATCTCCCCGGACATACCGTGGCCCGTGTCCCGTACCACCAGCAGGATTTCATCGGACTCGGCCAGCCAGCGGGAGATGAGGGTCAGTCTTCTTACCGGCTGTTCTTCCATGGCCTGCAGGGCGTTGTGAATTAAGTTCAGCAGTACCTGTTTGAGCTGGTCCGGTTGCGCCTTGATGGAGGGTAATTCCGGGGCAAGATCCGTGACCAGCTCCACCTGGGTCAAAAGGCACTGGCTCTCCACCAGGGGTAAAAGTTCATTGATCAGCCGGTTCAGGTCCACGTTTTCCCCGTGGGTGGAGTGGGGGCGGGCCAGCACGAGAAAATCACTGATGATTTCATTGGTCCGATCGACTTCCTGGATAATTACATCCAGGTATTCTTTATTTTTTGCATCCTCCACGCGTTCGCTCAGGAGCTGCGCAAATCCCTTGATGGAAGTAAGGGGATTGCGCAGTTCATGGGCCATGCCGGCGGCCATCTGGCCAACCACTACCAGCTTTTCCTGGTTGTGCTGGAGTTCCCGCTGGTGGCGCAGTTCCGTAATATCGTTGAAGACGGTGACCGCGCCGCTAACCCGGCCGTGCCTATCCCGCAGGACATCGGAACTGATCAACAGGTAAAAGTCTTTTCCATTAAATTTATACTGTATCTCCAGGGGGCCCAGTGCTTCGCTCCTTTCCAGAGCCTGCAGAGTAATCAGGTTATTTCTGTCCGTGTGAGGGAAAATATCCCAGATATGACGACCTATGGCACTGGAGACCGCTACTCCGGAGATTTGTTCTGCCGTCCGGTTAAACATGATTACCCTTCCGGTGGCATCGACGACAATTACTCCCCCTACCATGCGTTCTAAAATTGTATCCGAGGTTTGTTTTAACAGATCGTATTTTACTTCGGTGCTGATATCCCGGAAGTAAATAATGATGCCCTCCCGGTTATTTCCCCGCATCAGGGGTCTCGTTTCCAGGGCCAGGTGGATCTGTTCGCCGTTTTTGCCGGTAATCTCGATTTCCCGGCACAGCAGGAGGGATTCAGGATCCCCACCCGGGGGGCAGCTGGTTGTCTTCTCTTCCTGGAGCCATTGTTGCAATTCCGTTAATTTTTTTCCTACCACTTCTTCCCGGGTGTATCCCACCAGCTGTTCCCATGTCCCGTTGATATAGCTGATGTTTAGTTCGTTATCCACGATCATGATGGCCATGGGGATACTACCCAGAATATCATTGAGGCGGTATTGCTTTTCATGGTTTTCTTTCCGGGGAGGGCCCTGGAGGTGGTACTTGTATATAATAAAGGGCAGCAATACGGATGTCAAAAGCAGTAGGGTCAGGCTTAAGACCAGATTTAATATTGTCCCCTGTTCGAGGGTTTTCTCCAGGGCAATAATCGTGCTTATATGAAGGATAAGAGAATAGAGTAAAATGGCCAGGGAGGCCGCTATTAAGACCTGGGGCCAGTTCCGCGCAAACAAACCGCATCCACCCTTATTTCGAGAGCATTCAAAGCACTAACTAATTCAACGTTTAGAATCATTTTCCTGCCCGTGGTGACAAACTTTTCCTTAAAAACATCGAAGATTTTATTTTTTTGTCCACTCATGGTATAAAAGATTTATGGCCATTAAATTAACCAGCGGAGGTGGGATGTTGAACAGGACGCAGAAACAAATTTTCCGTGCTCTGATGGCAAAACCCAGCACTTTTTGGCAGCTAATCAGGGAACAGGATGGACACCTGGCTCATTTTACGCAGGTAATGGAAGAAATGCTTGCCCGGGGCTTGGCCCGCTATGAAGGCAGTCATATTTATCTCACCGATAAAGGGAAAAAGCTGGCCCAGGACCAGGGTATATCCCCCTTAGAACCGCTGGCCTGTCCCACTTGTGACGGGAAAACCGTTACCTTGCAGGGCAGGTTTTCCCGGGTGCTGGAAGAGTTTAAGGAGATTGCCCGGCAAAGGCCACCGGCCATTGCCGAATTTGATCAGGGGTATGTGGACACAATGAGTACCGTAGCCCGGGTGGCCATCATGTACCAGCGGGGTGACCTGGAAAACCAGGATATCCTGCTCATAGGAGATGACGATTTGACCAGCATTGCCATAGCCCTTACCGGTATGGCCAGGCACATTACTGTTTTAGAGGTGGATGACCGGCTGGTAGAGTTTATTGATCTCCAGGCCAGGAAAAAAGGTTGGACTAATCTTTCGGTACACAGGTATGATGTGCGCCACCCTCTCCCCCGGGAGTTTCAGGGCCAGTACGATACTTTTTTGATTGATCCGGTAGAAACACTGCCGGGCATCCGCCTGTTTTTGTCCCGCTGCGCCCTGTCTTTGCGGGGGAAAGGCAGTGCTGGTTATTTCGGTTTGACCCACCTGGAGGCTTCGAGGGACAAATGGTATTTCATTCAGAGGCTGATCCTGGAAATGAATTTTGTGATTACAGATATAATCCATAACTTCCAGGAATACGAACTGGAAAGGGAAGGATTTGTGAGCAAAAACTATCCCCTTGTCCAAAGAGCCTTCGGCCCGTTGCCTGTACCGGACACCAACTGGTATACCTCTAACTTTTTCCGGTTGGAGGCTGTAGGGAAGCCACGGGTTCCGGAACAAGAAAATATTCCCACCGGGCGCGAGTTTTACTTTGATGACGAAGCTTACGCTACTTTACCGTAGTGCTCTACCTGTCAACGGACAGTGAAAATGTCACCTGAAAAATGCTTTATCTGGACTGAGAAAATGTCACCCATATTGATCATTCATCCGGACTGAGAAAATGTCACTTTTAAGTTAATGGGAGGCGACGGTCTTGACGGCCACCCCTCACGTGGTTAAGTTAAAAACACCGACGGGGCGGCTCCGGGGAACATGCGATAAGGACGCAGCACACCCCGTCAGGTAAGCAATTGTACCACATGAGGGGACCCCGGCCGTCAAGACTACCCTTCGGCGCCGCCTGAAAGCCTCAAGGGCTCACCAAAGAACATGCAAAACTCAAGAAAATGTCTCCTCTCTCCATGGTGACATTTTCTCAGACCGCTTACAGGGTGACAATATCACAGTCCGACGACATACCGTAGTGCTCTACCTTGCGTACGCGGGTAGTTTGTGTTAGAATACATCCTGGTGTGAATTACACACGCCGCCAAACTTCTACAGGGGTGCCTCGTAAGGGGTTTTGTGGAAGAATGAAGGTGGCGGAGGAATCAAAACCAGCAGGGGAGGAGGTGTATTGGGGTGGCGATTATTTCCATGAAGCAGCTCCTTGAGGCCGGGGTACATTTCGGGCACCAGACCCGGCGGTGGAATCCCAAAATGGCTCCGTACATTTTTACGGACCGGAACGGTATTTATATTATTGACCTGCAAAAAACCGTTCGCAAGATAGAAGAGGCCTACAACTTCGTGCGGAACCTGGCCGCCGAGGGTGGAACCATTCTCTTTGTGGGTACCAAAAAGCAGGCGCAGGAGTCGGTGAAGGAAGAAGCCGAACGGTGCGGGATGTTTTACGTGAACCAGCGCTGGTTGGGTGGCATGCTGACCAATTTCCAGACCATTCGCCGGCGTATCGAGCGCCTGCACGAACTGGAGCGCATGGAAGCCGACGGGACTCTGGCCGTCCTGCCGAAGAAGGAAGTGGCTGAACTCATGCATGAAAAGGAAAGGCTGCAGAAGTTTCTCGGCGGTATTAAGCATATGCGCAAATTGCCCGATGCCCTTTTTGTCATTGATCCCCGCAAGGAGCGCATTGCGGTGGCCGAGGCCCGGAAGCTCAAGATACCCATTGTGGCAATAGTGGATACCAACTGTGATCCCGACGAGATCGATTATGTGATTCCCGGAAACGACGATGCCATCAGGGCAGTGCGCCTGCTTACCAGCAAAATTGCCGATGCCGTTCTAGAGGGACGGCAGGGTGAGCAGGTTGCAGCAGCAGCGCAATAAAGGGTAGAGGTTTGGTGGGGGCCCCGCAAGAAATAATTGCTTACGGGGAACCCCTGCTTTTTTCTATTCTTTTTTGTTTGGCAAGCTTACATAATGGACATAATACTTTGAAGGAAAAATCTGGGATAAAAGGAGGCAGGAATTAACCAATGGCTGAAATAACAGCGGCAATGGTCAAAGAATTGCGCGAGCGTACCGGGGCCGGCATGATGGACTGTAAAAAGGCCCTTATGGAAACTAACGGGGACATGGAAAAGGCCGTGGACTTTTTACGGGAAAAGGGCCTGGCTGCCGCGGCCAAGAAGGCCGGGCGGATTGCCGCCGAGGGCGTGGTGGATGCCTACATCCACGGCGGGGGGCGCATTGGCGTCCTGGTGGAGGTAAACTGTGAAACCGACTTTGTGGCCAAGACCGACGAATTCCGGCTGTTCGTGCGGGATATCGCCATGCAGGTGGCCGCGGCCCGGCCGGAGTACGTGCGGCGCGAGGATGTGCCGGAACACGTGATTGCCCGGGAAAAGGAAGTCCTGGCGGCCCAGGCAGTCAATGAAGGAAAACCGGAGAAAGTGATCGAAAAAATCGTGCAGGGGCGACTGGATAAATTCTTTAAAGAGGTTTGCCTCCTGGAGCAGCCTTTTATTAAAAATCCCGATATTACCGTGCAGGAGCTTTTAAACGAGAAAATTGCCAAAATAGGCGAAAACATCGTCATTCGCCGCTTTACCCGGTATGAACTGGGTGAAGGCCTGGCCAAACGGCAGGATGATTTTGCGGAGCAGGTTGCGGCCATGACCAGGTCTTGAGGTTTAAAATTCCCGCCCCCTGGAAAGAGGATTTTACCTGGCACTGTAGAAATAAAACTGGGGAAAGTGGAGGTTCTACCATTGGCGCAAGCACCCAGGTACAAACGTGTGGTTTTGAAACTGAGCGGAGAGGCCCTGGCCGGCAACCAGGGCTATGGTATAGATCCCGATGTGGTCAAATCCATTGCCAGGCAGATTGATGAGCTTGTCCAGATGGGTGTGCAGGTGGCTGTTGTGGTCGGCGGTGGCAACATCTGGCGCGGTGTGGCCGGTAGCGCCAAGGGAATGGACCGGGCCACCGCCGATTACATGGGTATGTTGGCCACGGTGATCAATTCACTGGCTTTGCAGGATGCCCTGGAGAAACAGGGAGTGAATACCCGGGTCCAGACGGCCATCGAGATGCGGGAGGTGGCCGAACCCTACATTCGCCGGCGGGCCATCCGGCATCTGGAAAAGGGGCGGGTGGTCATCTTTGCGGCAGGAACCGGGAACCCCTATTTTTCCACGGATACTACCGCTGCTTTAAGGGCGGCTGAAATAGAAGCGGATGTTATTTTGATGGCCAAAAGGGTCAATGGCGTTTATGATTCAGATCCCTTAAAAAACCCCAATGCCCGGCGCTACGAGCGGCTTACATATATTGAGCTCCTCAATAAAGGGCTGGCCGTAATGGATGCCACGGCCACTTCATTATGCATGGATAACCGCATTCCCCTGGTGGTTTTTAACCTGAACCAGGAGGGAAACATTAAGCGGGCGGTGCTGGGAGAAAACGTTGGTACCTACGTCGGGGGTGAGTATGTTGGTTAATGCCAGAATTGCCGAGGCCGAAAATAATATGAAGAAAACCGTGGAACTGGTCAAAAAGGAATTTGCATCCTTAAGGACCGGTCGCGCCACTCCTGCCCTGCTGGATAAGGTGCTGGTCTCCTATTACGGCACCCCTACCCCGATCAACCAGCTGGCCACCATTTCCGTGCCGGAGCCGCGCCTTCTGGTTATTCAACCCTGGGACAAATCCATTTTACCGGAAATTGAGCGGGCTATTTTGAAGTCCGACCTGGGGATTACACCTACCAGCGATGGTACGGTCATTCGCCTGGCCATTCCCCAGTTAACCCAGGAACGCCGGGCCGAACTGGTGAAGGTGATCAAGAAGAAAGCGGAAGAGGGCCGCGTGGCCATTCGAAATATTCGCCGTGAACTTAACGATAAAGTCAAGCAGCAACAAAAAAATGGTGAAATTTCCGAAGACGAATTGCGCCGTGCTCAGGACGAGATTCAGAAACTTACGGATAAGTATATTAAGGAAATCGATCAGCTGGTAAGCATTAAGGAACAGGAGATTATGCAGGTCTAACGGTCATGGTCAAGGGGGAGCAAATACCCGATGTGCTGGCTCTGGAGGTAGAAGAAGCGTTTTCTTTGTGCCACTTGCTGGGCTGGCAGGTTCATGTGCAGACAACAGCTCCTCCCCGGGGGAATCCCCGGGGGCCACAGCGTGTTGTTCGCTTTACCGTCATCGCCCCCAGGAAAGGTGTGTTGACGGTGGCGCGGGAAGAAGCGGGAAAGGAGGTGTAATCCTTGGCCTATCGCATTACTGAAGAATGTTTGGCCTGCGGGACCTGTCTTGAGTCCTGCCCCAACGAAGCCATTATTGAAGGCGACACTTACAGAATTGACCCCGACAAATGCGAGAATTGCGGTACCTGTGTCGAGGCCTGTCCTACCGGAGCCATTATCGAAGAGTAATGGATAAAACCCCCTCTTCCGGAGGGGGTTGTTTTAGTCGGGTAATAGGGGGGGAACCCTTTGCTGAAAGACCTGGTGCGCGTTTTGCGGAGCGGCGGGAAAAGGAATTCTTCTTTAGAGGAAGAAAGGCTTTTAGCGCAGCTTGATTTGAACCGTCTGCCCCGTCATGTGGCCATTATTATGGATGGCAACGGCCGCTGGGCGCAAAAAAGGGGCTTGCCCAGAACCTGCGGCCACCGGGCCGGGGTGGAGTCGTTACGGGAAACGGTGCGTACCTGTGCCGAGCTGGGCATTGGCTACCTTACCGTTTACGCCTTTTCCACGGAAAACTGGAAGCGCCCCAGGGATGAAGTGGATGTATTGATGAATTTGCTGGTGGAATACCTGCACAAGGAAATAGAAGAATTATGTACCAATGGTATCCGCCTTCATCCCATTGGCCGCATACGAGAGTTGCCTTCCCATGCCCGAAAGGCCCTGGACATGGCCGTCTCCCGCACCAGGAACAACCAGAAGATGGTCCTCAACCTGGCCCTGAATTACGGTGGACGGGTCGAGCTGGTGGATGCCGTGCGGTCCATTGTAAAAGAAGCGCTGGACGGAAATCTTACCCCGGGGCAAATTGACGAATCCACCATTTCCAGTCACCTTTATACCGCCGGTCAGCCGGACCCGGACCTGTTGATTCGACCTTCCGGTGATTACCGGGTGAGCAACTTTCTACTGTGGCAGCTTTCTTACACCGAATTCTGGATGACCACCGTGATGTGGCCCGATTTTCGACGGGTGCACCTTTTGCAAGCCCTGGTGGATTTTCAGCGGCGGGAACGGCGCTTTGGTGGCCTGATTAGAGGTGAAAAAAGGTGCTCAGGCACAGAATCTTGAGTGCACTGGTGGGCATTCCCCTCTTCATTGCCGCCGTCTGGCACGGGAACCTGCCCCTTTTGGTGTTCACCGGGCTGCTGATGGTGCTGGCTGCCATAGAAATGGTTGCTCTGTTTCAGCGCTTAGATTTATATCCGCCCCACGGACTGGCTGTGTTGGGAAGTCTTTTCCTGCTTGGTAGCGCATATTTATACAGGGATGCGGGCCTGGGGGGAGCAATTGCACTGATACTATTTTTCATCCTGGTCTTCATGGCATTTCTTTATCCGGCATTTTCTCCGGTGGAAGGTGCCGTTACCCTGCTGGCTACCCTTTATATCGGTTTGTTCGTTTATATTTATCTCCTGCGCTTGTTGCCCAACGGCTGGATATGGTTGACCTTCACGCTGGTGGGCACCTGGACCAGTGATACCGTTGCTTATTTTATTGGAAAAAGGTGGGGACGGCGCCGGCTGGCGCCGGCTTTAAGCCCGGGCAAAACCGTAGAGGGGGCAGTGGGAGGTCTGGCGGGCAGCCTGCTGGCGGCAGTTGCTTTCGTGATCATTTACCCTTTTCTTCCCCGCGGTCCCCTGCTTCTTTTGGGGCTGCTTTTAGGGCTTGCGGCAGTCGTAGGGGACCTGGTGGAGTCAGCTTTTAAGCGGCAGGCGGGGGTAAAGGATGCCGGGGATATCATTCCCGGCCACGGGGGTATCCTCGATCGTTTTGACAGTATGCTCTTTACTGCTCCATTAGTATACTACTATGTGGGTATGTTTATAATAAGCTGAGGTGACTCGGGTGCCCAGGTCTTTACGGGTAGCTATCCTGCTCTCTACTGTTTTACTTTTTTATCTGGCCTGGAAATACATTATTCCTGAATTACTGGTCATTTTAAATTTCTTTTTGACCGTACTTACCCCCTTTATTTTGGCGGTAATTATTGCCGTACTCATTGAACCTATGGTACGCTTTCTTCATCAAGGTTGTCGCATCAACCGTTCGCTGGCTGTTGGCCTGTCCATGCTGGTGGTTATCGGCGGGGTGGGAGCTTTGTTAACCCTGCTGGTACTGCGCCTGGCGGTGGAGCTTTCCGAGCTGTCGGTGCGCCTTCCCCAGTACATGGGGCCTTTACAGGCGGAGATCAACCGGTGGGTGGAGCAGGGTAAAATCTTTTATTTTCAACTTCCGCCGCTGGTTACCGGGCGTATTCAAGAAAATATGGGCACCTTCACCGGCTGGCTTTCCCATGTGGCCGGCTCTTTGGCTGGCTCTCTGCTGCATTTAATTACTTCTCTGCCCAACGCGGTGCTGGCCATCGTGGTCGGTCTTATTGCTACCTATTTTATTAGCCGGGATTACCAGTTGATCATAAAACTGTGGTTAAAAACAGCTCCCGAGCCCTGGGGACAGCGGGTGGTGGAGGTAAGCCGCCAGGTCATGGGGGCTTCCTTCGGTTATTTGCGCGCCCAGTCTTTTTTGGTGACTCTGACGACCATCCAGAGCATTGTGGGGCTTTATATAATTGGAGCCAAGTATTCCCTGACTATTGGTTTACTGATTGGACTTTTTGATATCATTCCGGTGCTGGGACCGGCAACGATTTATATACCCTGGGCCATATGGTCCTTTATTACCGGTCAAATTACCTTTGGAGTGAAGCTGGTGGTGCTTTACCTGCTGGTTTGGGGGGTAAGGCAGACTCTGGAGGCCAGAGTGGTAGCGGCCAGCCTGGGGTTGCATCCCCTGGCCGTACTGGTGGCCATGTATGTGGGGTTGAAGGCCATTGGCGTGCTGGGCCTGGTTCTGGGCCCCCTGACCCTCATCGCCCTGCAGGCCGCCCTGGGCACCATCAAGCCCGTGAATCACAGGTAGGAGACGGATATTAACATGAAAGAGATTGTCATCCTCGGCAGTACCGGTTCCATTGGCCGGCAGGCCCTGGACGTGATCAGGCGGTTTTCCGATAAAATGCGTGTGGCCGGCCTTGCCGCCGGAAGCAACTGGCCCCTTATGGTTGAACAGATCCGGGAATTCCGTCCGCGGGTGGTTGCCCTGGCCCGGGAGGAGGAGGCCCGGGAATTGGAGCGGCACCTGCCCCCCGGGGACTTACCCGAGCTTTTCTGGGGTTCTGAAGGCCTGGAAACCGTGGCTACTTCCATAGACAGCGGAGTGGTTTTAAACGCCCTCACGGGAACCGTGGGGCTGGGTCCTACGGTGGCGGCACTAAAAAAGGGCCTGGATATTGCCCTGGCCAACAAGGAAACACTGGTAGCCGCGGGTGAGCCGGTCATGAAGCTTGCCCGGGAAAAGGGAGCCAGTATTTTACCGGTGGACAGCGAGCATTCGGCCATCTGGCAGTGTCTTGCCGGCCAGCCTCAAAACAGGGTGGGTAAGATTATCCTTACGGCTTCGGGGGGGCCTTTCCGCAAAGAACCGGCCGATCTTTCCCGGGTCACCGTAGACGAGGCCCTGGCTCATCCCAACTGGCGGATGGGTAAAAAGATTACCATAGACTCGGCCACCCTGATGAATAAGGGGCTGGAAGTGCTTGAGGCTCACTGGCTTTTTGCCGTGGATTATGATCAAATAGAAGTGGTGGTCCATCCCCAGAGTATTATCCACTCGATGGTGGAATTTGTCGATGGCTCGGTCATGGCCCAGCTGGGCTTGCCGGATATGCGCTTGCCCATCCAGTACGCCCTGTCTTACCCCGACCGCTGGCCCAATGAATTGCCCCGGGTGGACTGGCTTGCTTTAGGCGAACTCACCTTTGAACCGCCGGACACCAATCGCTTTCCCTGTCTGGCCCTGGCCTATGCCGCCGGTCGCACCGGCGGGACCATGCCGGCAGTGCTTAATGCCGCCAATGAGATCGCTGTGGAGGCTTTCCTGGCCGGCGAAATTGGTTTCACCGCCATTCCGCAGCTTGTGGCCGGGGTCATGGAGGAGCACGAGGTTATTCCCGAGCCCACTTTAGAAGAAATTCTGGCAGCGGACCAGTGGGCCCGCCGGACAGCGCGGGAAAAAGTAAGAGGGTGATGGCGATGCAGACATTCTGGGCCTCCATTCTGGTTTTCGGATTGCTGATTATTTTCCACGAACTGGGCCATTTCATTGCCGCCAAGCGAGTTGGCATCAAGGTTCATGAGTTCAGCGTGGGATTTGGCCCGAAGCTTTTAAGTATCCCCCGGGGGGAAACTGCCTACAACCTGCGCCTGTTTCCCCTGGGCGGCTTTGTGCGCATGGCGGGGATGGATCCCACGGAGGAAGTAGAGGACGAGGAAAAGAGTTATAAGAACAAGACCGTGGGCCAGCGGGCTGCCGTGATTGCGGCCGGTCCATTAATGAATTTTTTCCTGGCCGCCCTTTTGCTGATGGTTATCTTTATGGTCCATGGCTTTCCAACTCCTACCACCACCATCGGTAAACTGGTTCCCGGTCAACCCGCTGAAAATGCCGGGTTAAAACCTGGGGATCAGATCATTGCCATTAACGACCAGCCGGTAACGCGCTGGGAGGATATAACCCGTCTGGTAAATACCCATCCGGGGCAGCCCATTACCGTGACGGTGTTGCGGGATGGATGGAAGGAAAAGTTTAACCTGGTCACGGCCGTAAATGCCGAAGGGCAGGGTATGATCGGCATTTACCCCCGCCAGGAGATGCGTCCTCTGGGCCCCTTTGCGGCTCTGTACCGGGGAATGGAGTATACGGTACGCCTCAGCGGATTGATCCTGGAGTTTGTCGGCAGGATGATCGTGGGCCAGGCCCCGGCCGAGGTGGGTGGGCCGGTGCGCATTGTCCAGGAAATTCATACCGCCGTCCAGCTGGGGTTCTTTTACCTCCTGCAGCTGGCCGCCTTTTTAAGCATCAACCTGGGCCTGTTCAACCTTTTGCCCATTCCCGCCCTGGATGGCAGCAGGCTTCTTTTCCTGGCCCTGGAAGGGTTGAGGGGACGGCCGGTGGATCCTGCCAAGGAAAATTTTGTCCACCTGGTGGGCTTTGGCTTGTTGCTACTCTTAATTATGGTCATCACATATAAAGATATATTGGGATTGCTCTAACGGGGGGAGGTCCGTGCAGCGAAGACACACACGCCCCATCTATCTCGGTGGGGTGCAGGTAGGGGGAGAGGCGCCCGTTTCGGTGCAGTCCATGACCAATACCGATACCCGGGATGTCCAGGCCACCCTGGACCAGATCGACAGGCTGGTCCAGGCGGGCTGTGAAATTGTGCGGGTGGCCGTACCCGATCAACAGGCGGCCCGGGCACTAAAAGAAATCAAGGCCAGGTGTCCCATCCCATTGGTGGCTGATATTCATTTTGACTACCGCCTGGCCCTGGCGGCCCTGGAAAGCGGTGTGGATGGCCTGCGCATTAATCCGGGCAATATCGGGGGCCGGGAAAGGGTGGCCGCCGTTGTGGATGCCGCCCGGAAAAGAAAGGTCCCCATCCGCATTGGGGTTAATGCCGGATCCCTGGAAAAAGACCTGCTAGCCGAGCATGGTGGACCAACCCCCCGGGCCATGGTGGAGAGTGCCCTGCGGCATATCCGGTTGCTTGAAGAAATGGATTACCGGGAGATCAAGGTTTCCTTAAAGGCGTCCGATGTACCGGTGATGCTTGAGGCCTACCGCTTGCTGGCCCGGGAAGTGGATTATCCCTTTCATGTGGGCGTAACCGAGGCCGGAACTGTCCGCTCCGGAACAATCAAATCGGCCGTGGGTATCGGGGCGCTGCTGGCCCAGGGAATTGGCGACACCATCCGGGTGTCCCTTACCGGGGATCCGGTAGAGGAGGTACGGGTGGGCTATGAAATTTTAAAGGCCCTGGGCTTGCGCCGGCGGGGAATCGAGCTTATTTCCTGCCCCACCTGCGGGCGGACGTGTATCGACCTGGAGCGCATTGCCCTGGAGGTCGAGGAGCGCCTTTCCTGGGTGGACAAACCTTTAAAGGTCGCCGTCATGGGTTGCGCGGTAAACGGCCCCGGGGAGGCCAGCCACGCCGACGTGGGCATTGCCGGGGGGAAGGGGATTGGTATTCTCTTCCGGGGCGGCCACATTGTGGAACGTGTTCCTGAAAAAGACCTGGTGGACGCCCTGGTACGGGAAGTGGAAAACATTTTATCGGAGAAATGAGAGTAAGGGGGACTTACATAAGTGCGTGTCAGTCAGTTGTTTTTGCCTACTTTAAGGGAAGTGCCGGCTGAAGCAGAGGTGGTGAGCCACCAGTTATTGCTGCGGGCCGGATTCATCCGCAAGGCGGCGGCGGGAGTGTATACCTTTTTGCCCCTGGCCTGGCGGGTAATTAAAAAGATAGAGCAAATTATCCGGGAAGAGATGGATCGCCAGGGCGGCCAGGAAATTATGATGCCCATCATCCAGCCGGCGGAACTCTGGCAGGAGTCCGGCCGTTGGGACGTATACGGCCCGGAACTGTTCAGGTTGAAGGACCGGCACGGGCGGGATTTCTGCCTCGGCCCGACCCATGAAGAAATTGTAACGGTCCTGGTACGGCAGGAGGTCAACTCCTACCGCCAGCTGCCCCAGCTGCTTTACCAGATCCAGAACAAATACCGGGATGAACGGCGTCCCCGTTTTGGCCTGTTACGGGGACGGGAATTTATAATGAAGGATCTCTATTCATTCGACCGGGATGAAGCCGGCCTGGAGATAAGCTATCAAAAAATGTACGAGGCCTACACCCGGGTGTTCACCCGCTGCGGGTTGAAGTTTCGCCCGGTGGAAGCCGATTCCGGCGCCATTGGCGGCAACGATACCCACGAATTTATGGTGCTGGCCGATTCCGGGGAGGCTTTAGTGGTTTTTTGCCCGGATGAGTCATGTGGTTATGCGGCCAATGTGGAGCGGGCCACTTCGCCGGTGCAGCATGGCGTAACCGTTGAGGAAATGCCGCGGCCCCTGGAGACAGTGGATACCCCTGGTATGCACACGGTGGAACAGGTAACCGGTTACCTGGGAGTGGATGCCCGCCGCCTGATCAAAACCCTTCTTTACCAAACGGAAAAGGAAGTGGTGGCCGCCCTGGTGCGGGGTGACCGGGAAGTAAACGAGGTTAAGCTGCAAAAGGTCCTGGACGTGCTGCGCCTGGAGCTGGCCGATGCGGCCACCGTGGAAAGGATCACCGGGGCTACGGTGGGTTACGCCGGCCCGGTTGGCCTGCAAGATGTCCGGCTGGTAGCCGATGAAGAGGTCATGTTGCTGGTTAATGCCGTTGCCGGGGCCAACCGGGATGATGCCCACCTGGTCAATGTAAATCCGGGACGCGATTTTACTCCCCAGGTGGTAGCGGATATACGTGAGGTGCGGGCCGGGGATCCCTGCCCCAAGTGCGGTGCACCCCTCAAGGAAACCCGCGGTATTGAGGTAGGACAAATTTTCAAGCTGGGAGACAAATACAGCCGCGTTTTGGGAGCCACCTACCTGGATGAGCACGGCCAGAGCCGGACCATGATCATGGGTTGTTACGGCATTGGCGTAACCAGGACCATGGCAGCGGCCGTGGAGCAAAACCACGATGAAAACGGGATCATCTGGCCGGTGTCCATCGCTCCCTTCCATGTAGTGGTGGTTCCGGTGAACCACAGGGATGAACAGCAGATGAGCCTGGCCGAAGAGGTTTACCGGGAGCTGGAGGCCAACGGGATAGAAGTGGTCCTGGACGACCGTCCGGAACGGGCGGGGGTAAAGTTCAAAGATGCGGATCTGGTGGGTTACCCTCTGCGCATTACTGTGGGCAACCAGGCTGTCCAAACAAGGGAGCTGGAGGTGCGCTACCGGGCTAGCGGGGAAACCCGGCTGGTGCCGCGGGAGCGGATTACCGATCATGTCCGGGAGTTTATTGCCCAGGCTTAGAGGGGATGATTATGGCTATCCTTGAACGGGTGGTCATTTTGTCGGTAACGGCCGGCACGGGTCATATGCGGGCGGCTCATGCCTTAAGAGAGGCCATTCAACAAAGCAACCCGGCCGCAGAAGTAATTGTCCTGGACACCTTCCGGTATACAAGCCCTTTTTTAGAAAAGGTGATTTTGGGCACCTACATGGAAATGCTCAAAATCACCCCGGTGGTTTATGGCTACCTTTACCGTCAGGCAGAACGGGGTCAACCCCTTTCAGGATTTGCCAAGCAGGAATTCAACCGCATCCTGAACAAATTGACCGCCCCCAAACTGGTTAAGTTTTTGAATCAAACCCGCCCCCAGCTGGTGGTTTGTACCCACCCCTTTCCCGTGGGCATTTTAGACCGGCTGAAAAGCCAGGGCCTTTTCCGGGTGCCGGTTATGGCCACCATTACCGATTTTACCGTCCATTCCTTCTGGATCTTTCCCGATGTGGATGCTTACGTGGTGGCCAGCGAAGACTTAAGGGAGCCCTTTGCGGAGTTTGGCATTCCCCTGGAGCGGGTACACGCAACGGGGATCCCCATAGACCCCGCCTTTGCCCGGCCGGTGGATCGCTTGAGCATCCAGCAGAAGCTTAACCTGGACCCTTGCCGCCCCACCGTGCTGGTAATGGGAGGCGGTTTGGGTTTGGGCCCTCTAGCCGAAGCGGTGCAATACCTGGGGAACGGCCCCGTACCCTGCCAGTTGCTGGTGGTTGCCGGGTACAATGAACAGCTGCGGAAACGGCTGTTGCAGCTGGCCGGGTCCAACTGCCACCCCACCAGGGTTTTTGGTTTTGTCGAGAATATCCACGAGCTTATGTCGGTGGCCCATATCATGGTGGGCAAGGCCGGCGGATTAAGTTGTGCCGAGGCCCTGGCGAAAGGCATACCCATATTTATTGTGGATCCCCTGCCGGGTCAGGAGGAACGCAATACCGAATATCTCTGCCGGGCCGGTGCCGCGGTACAGGTGAACAGGGTCCAGGACCTGGGCCGGGAGATTCTGTCCTGTCTTTTAGATAAAAGGCGTCTTTGGGATATGTCGGCGGCGGCTACGCGTCTTGGTAAGCCCCATGCCGCCGGGGAGGCAGTGGAATTAATGAAAAGGATTTTACAAAAGGACGTCCTGGCCGCGGTCCGGGAGCAGTAGTGGTGTGTTTGACGGTGGCGGGGGGATAGAGTGTGTTAACGGAAAAGGAAATTATCTTGCGGTTGGTACTGGCGGTCGTCCTGGGGGGAATGATCGGCCTGGAACGGGAAAGGCTGTACGTTTCCATCCGTACCTATTCGGCGGGCTTTCGCACCCATATTCTGGTTTGTGTGGGGTCTGCCCTGGCCATGGTGGTATCGGAGGGCCTTCATTACCAGTTTAAGGGTGATGCGGCCCGGGTGGCCGCCCAGGTAGTCAGCGGCATCGGTTTTCTCGGTGCCGGAGCCATCCTGCGGGAAGGCCCCCTGGTGCGCGGGCTGACCACCGCCGCCAGTTTGTGGGTGGTGGCCTGTGTCGGCCTGGCGGCAGGGGGCGGGTTTTACCTGGCGGCCACTCTGGGTACCGTCCTGGTTCTATTTGCCCTGGTCATTTTGGGGGCCATTGAAGATTATGTGCGCAAAAGACACCAGGCGGATGTATTGAATCTTGTGGTGGCCAGTGCCCCCGAGGACATCCAGAGGGTGGGGGCGTTGCTGGATGAATTTGGTCTTATAGTTAAAAATATTGAAGTCGAAAAAATGGGTGATGGAGATCGTCAGTTACTGGAAATCACCGTCCAGTTCCGCCCCCGTGTCAATCGCGTGTTGATACTGAACAAGCTGGCCTCTTTGCCGGGGGTGTACCGGGTCGAACACCGCCACAGTTAAAACCCTTGCCAGCCACTGTTTTCTGTGGTATACTTTGATTTGGTTTATGTTCCGTCGCCTTTTGTCAGCAACAGGAGTGGGTAACACCCACTCTTTCGTCTTATAATATACAGATACAACCTTAATCGATTAAGAGGAGGAAATGGCCGTGGTTAAAAACAAGGTAGTGGCGACAGTGGAGGAACTGGCCACACCGCTGGTAACCGGCTTGGGGTTAGAGCTGGTCGACGTGGAATATGTGAAGGAGGGGGGGCGCTGGTACCTGCGCATTTTCATTGATAAGCCCGGGGGAGTAACGCTGGATGACTGTCAGGCGGTGTCCGAAAGCCTGGATCCCCTTTTGGATGAGGTAGATCCCATCCCCCATTCATATCACCTGGAAGTTTCTTCCCCCGGCATCGAGCGGCCATTAAAGAAGCCTGCCGATTTTGAGCGCTTCTCGGGCCACCGGGTGCAGCTTACCACCTTTACCCCCCAGGACGGGCAAAGAAAGTTTACTGGCCGCCTGGAGGGTTTAGAGGACCAGATGGTGGTGCTTACCCTGGATGACGGGCAGGAACGGCGCATCCCCTTCCCCGAGGTGGCAACGGCACGACTAAAAGCAAGTTGGCTCTAGGAGGCAGGCGAGATGAACACCGAAATTTTGACAGCCGTAAAGGAACTGGAAAAAGAAAAGGGCATTTCGGCCGAGGTTCTTTTTGAGGCCCTTGAAGCGGCCTTGCTTTCCGCGTACCGGCGCAACTTTGGTTCCCTGCAAAATGCCCGGGTGATTGTTGACCGCCAGACAGGGGATTTCAAGGTTTATTCCCAGCGTACGGTGGTGGAGGAAGTGACCGACCCCCGGCTGGAGATTTCCCTCGAGGAGGCCCGGAAAATCGACCCCCGCTACCAGGTGGGGGATGTGATTGAAAAAGAGGTCACTCCCCGCAACTTCGGCCGGATAGCCGCCCAAACGGCCAAACAGGTGGTGGTCCAGCGGATCCGGGAAGCGGAGCGCAACATAGTGTACGAGGAATTTGCCAGCCGGGAAGGGGATATCGTTACCGGGATTGTCCAGCGGGTGGAACAAAAGAATGTCTACATCAGCCTGGGCCGGACGGAAGCCATTTTAACCCCGCCGGAGCAGATGCCCGGGGAAGAATACCGTCCCGGAAACCGGATCAAAACCTACGTGGTGGAAGTGCGCAAGACCACAAAGGGGCCGCAGATACTGGTTTCCCGTACCCATCCGGGCCTGTTAAAACGGCTTTTGGAGCTGGAGGTGCCGGAACTCCAGGAAGGGTTGGTGGAGTTAAAGGCTATTGCCCGGGAAGCCGGCTACCGGTCCAAAATCGCCGTTTATTCCCGGGAGGAAAAACTGGATCCGGTGGGAGCATGTGTGGGTCCCAAGGGCATGCGCATCCAGGCGATTGTTAACGAGCTAAACGGGGAAAAAATTGACGTGATTAAGTGGAATCCCGATCCTTCTAAATTTGTGGCCGCGGCCTTAAGCCCGGCCAAAGTGGTGGCGGTGGAGATCTGGGAGGAAGAAAAAATTGCCCGGGTGATTGTGCCGGATTACCAGCTTTCCCTGGCCATTGGCAAGGAGGGTCAAAATGCCCGCCTGGCGGCCAAGCTCACCGGGTGGAAGATAGATATCAAGAGCGAATCCCAGATGCAGGAGATATACGCCCAGGAGTACAGCGAGTACTATGGTGATGACAATGTCCTGTAATTTTGCAAAGACCGCAACAAGCCAGGGTGCGCTTTTTTCGCGACAACCGAAGAGCGGGCGGCGACCGGACCGGCTGTGTAAATTTATAATATTGTGGGCATCAGGAAGGTGATCCATTTGCCCAGGGTAAAAAAGGTGCCTCAGCGGATGTGTGTGGGCTGCCAGGAAATGAGACCAAAGAAAGAATTAATCCGGGTGGTGCGTACTCCACAGGACACCGTTGAGATTGATCCTACAGGCAAGCGTTCCGGGCGCGGAGCCTACATCTGCCCCCGGCGGGAGTGCTTGCAAAAGGCCGTTAAAGGCAAGCGGTTGGAGAAGGCCCTGCAGCGTTCCATTGCCCCGGAAATCATCCAGTCCCTGGCCGAGGGATTGCAGGAATGAGGGGCGGGGGAGTAACGCAGCTGCTTTTTCTGGCCCGGCGTGCCGGGCGCATCGTTGGGGGGGATAGGGCGGTACGCGCCGCCATCCAGCGGGGTTACGCCAGACTGGTGCTTCTGGCCACCAATGCTTCCGGGCGTACCAAAAGGACCTTTTTGTTTTTGACCCGTTCTATGGGGGTTCCCGTGGTTACCTGGGGACTAAAAGAAGAATTGGGTCGTATCTTGAACCGGGCTACCTGTGCCGTCATGGCCGTTACCGATGAAAACTTTTCCCAGGGGATTTTAAAACATTTAGAAAGGGGAGATAGTGGCTAGTCGTTAGTTGTTAGTCGTTGGTGGTTGGTGGCGACTGACAGCTGCAACTGACGACTGATGACTAACCACCAGCCACCCACTCTGGAGGTGTTTGCATGGTCAAAAAACGAGTCCACGAACTGGCCAAAGAACTGAACATAGAAAGTAAGGAGCTGATGCAAAAGCTTAGTAATATGGGCATTTCAGTGAAATCACCCCTCTCCACCCTGCAGGATGCGGAGGTGGAGCGGGTGCTGGCCGAGTTAAAGGGCGGGAATGAAAAAGTGGTGAACAATAAAGGTGGAAGCCAGCAGGCCCAGGCACCGGCGGCCCAGGCACAGGCCAGGGCGGATAAGCCTAAGGAGGGCAAAAACAATCATAAAAAACGGCACGCGGAACGCCCCCGGCACCAGCAGGACGCCCGACGCTATGACCGCGGGCCGGGGCTGGTGGACCGGGTACCCTCCCGTCCTCCGGACCGGCGTTTTCAGGAGCGCCCGTTGAAGGTGGAACCGCCCCAACCCCAGCCAAGGGCTCAGCAACCCCAACAGGTCCAGCAGCCCGCCAACAAGGTGCAGCAGCCTGCTGCCCGCGGTAGAATGCCTGCCGAAAGAAAGACCCAGGCCGCCCCTCCCCAGGGTGAAGCGACCGGGCGCCAGCCGGCCAAAACAAGGCCTGAACATTTAAAGGTGCCCAAAGTTCCGCAGGAAATTAAGGCCGTTAGCGAAAAGGTGCGGTCCGATAAAACCCGGGGGGAAAAGAAACAGGAAAAACAACATACCGCCCGGGCCCGGGACAGGAAAGAGCTCCTGGATGAAACCCTGGTCGACCGCAAGTTGCGGCCCCTGACCAGCCAGAAAAAGAAAACGGCGCCCAGGGAGCCGGAACCCAAACCTGTGGTGGAGAAAAAGCCCATTGTTATTGGCGAATCCATTACGGTGAAGGAACTGGCCGAAAAGATGAAGAAGAGCCCGGCCGAGGTAATTAAGAAACTAATGATGCTGGGTGTGCTGGCCACCATCAACCAGGAAATTGATGCCGATACCGCCACTATCCTGGCCCAGGAATTGGGTTTTGAAGTGGAAGTCAAGGTGGAACAGGATGTCGAGGCTCTCTTCATGCAGGAGCCGGAAGATGATCCCGCCGATTTACAGCCGCGCCCTTGTGTGGTTACGGTTATGGGCCACGTGGATCACGGGAAAACTTCCCTGCTGGATGCTATTCGCGAGACCAATGTTACCGCCACGGAAGCCGGTGGGATTACCCAGCATATCGGTGCCTATCAGGTAGAGCATAATAATAAAAAGATTACCTTTCTGGACACCCCGGGTCATGAAGCTTTTACCGCCATGCGTGCCCGGGGAGCCAGGGTCACGGATATCGCCATTTTAGTGGTGGCGGCAGACGACGGGGTAATGCCCCAAACCGTAGAAGCCATCAACCATGCCAAAGCTGCAGGCGTACCCATTATAGTGGCCATCAACAAGATCGACCGGCCCGATGCCAATCCCGACCGGGTTAAACAGCAGCTTACCGAGTACGGTCTGGTGGCTGAAGAATGGGGCGGCGACACGGTGATGGTTCCCGTCAGCGCCAGGACACGCCAGGGGTTGGAAGATCTCCTGGAAATGATTCTGCTGGTGGCCGAAATGCAGGAATTAAAGGCCAATCCCAACCGTCCCGCCAGGGGAACGGTGATTGAGGCCGAACTGGATAAGGGGCGAGGTCCGGTGGCCACGGTGCTGGTGCAAAACGGCACGCTCTCGGTGGGCGATAACCTGGTGGCGGGTACGACCTGGGCGCGGGTGCGGGCCATGATGGACTATAAAGGCCGGCGGGTGAAAAAGGCGGGTCCTTCCACGCCGGTAGAGGTCCTTGGTTTTTCGGAAGTACCCCAGGCCGGCGACCAGTTTTTTGTAGTGCCTGATGAAAAGACCGCCCGTCAAATAGCCGAAAAGCGGGCCAACCGCAAGCGCGAAGAGGAATTTAAGGCCGCCATGCCCCGGGTTTCCCTGGACGCCCTCTTTAACCAGATTAAAGAAGGCCAGGTTAAGGAACTGCGGGTGATCATCAAGGCCGATGTACAGGGTTCGGCCGAGGCGTTGAAACAGGCCCTCGAGCGTCTATCCACGGAAGAAGTAAAGGTAAACATCATCCACCAGGGTGTGGGGGCAATCACCGAAACGGACATCATGCTTGCTTCGGCTTCCAACGCCATTATCATCGGCTTTAACGTACGTCCCGATGTTAACGCCCGCCGCGTGGCTGAGAAAGAAAAGGTGGATATCCGCCTCTACCGGGTAATTTACGATGCCATCGAAGACGTCAAGGCGGCCATGAGCGGTCTTTTGGAGCCCGAGTACCGGGAAGTGATCCTTGGCCGGGCCGAAGTACGGAAAACCTTTAAGATTTCTAAAGTGGGCACCATTGCCGGCTGTTACGTGACCGATGGCAAAATTGTCCGGGATGCCGGCGTCAGGGTCATCCGGGATGGTGTGGTTATTTATGAAGGCAAGCTGGATTCCTTAAAACGGTTCAAGGACGACGTCCGGGAAGTGATGCAGGGCTACGAATGCGGCCTCGCCCTGGAAAAGTATAATGAGATCAGGGAGGGCGATATCATCGAGGCCTTTACCATGGAAGCGGTAAAAAGGGAACTGGCCTAGCAGGGTGAACGGGGAGGTGCGGATTGTGCCCTATCGTCCGGAACGGTTGGCCGAAATCATTAAGAAAGAAGTATCGGACATGCTACGGGATGAACTTAAGGATCCGCGCATCGGTTTTGTCACCATTACCGGGGTCGAGGTATCGCCTGACCTGCGCTATGCCAGGATCTTTTTCAGTGTCCTGGGTTCGGAGGAGGAGGCTAAAGCTTCCCTTGAAGCTTTAAATCGCGCCCGGGGCTACGTGCGCAGTGAACTGGGGCGGCGGATCCGCTTGAGATATGCCCCGGAAATTTCCTTTAAGCTGGATCCTTCCATCCAGCGGGGTATCCGGGTGATGGAGCTGCTGCATGACGTGAAAGAACGGGGTGCCGCGGGTGATGACTAGCCTGGGTACAATAGCAGAATGCCTTAAAAAGTCCAGGCGGGTAGTTTTAAGCGGGCACGTCATGCCCGACGGGGACTGCCTGGGTTCGGTAGCGGCCCTTGGCCTCGGTCTTTTAAAATTGGGCAAGGAAGTAACCCTGGCCAGTCCCGATCCCCTGCCCGAGCTATACCACTTTCTTCCCGGGGCGGACCGCTTTCTCATCGGGGAGCAGGCCTTGAAGGGGGATTATGATACCTTTGTGGTCCTGGATAGTTCCGTGCCCGAGCGGCTGGGCCCGTTAAAAGATCTGCTTTTTCGCGATTTGGTGGTCTGTATCATTGACCATCATGTGGGCAAACACGATTTTGGTCACCACGTCTATGTCGATCCGAAAGCGGCGGCAACCGGTGAAATTATCCAGGACCTTTTGGATTTGCTGCAGGTACAGCCGCAGGTGGAGATAGCCAGCTGCCTTTATACGGCCATTGTTACCGATACCGGTTCCTTTCGTTACCAGAACACTACCCCCCTCACCCACCGCCGGGTGGCCAGGCTCATGGACGAAGGGGTTGATGCTGCCCGGCTGAATGTATTGTTGTTTGAACAGAAATCCCTTTTACACCTGCGGGTTCTCCAGGCGGCCCTGCAGACGCTGGATCTTACCCCCTGTGGACGGGTAGCCTGGATGAGCGTTACCCGCGAAACACTTGATAGTTTGGGAGCCCGGGAGGAGCATACCGACGGGCTCATCGACTATGTGCGTTCCCTGCGCGGGGTGGAGGTGGCCCTGTTGTTTCGGGAAATTGTTCCCGGCCGCTGGAAGGTAGGTTTACGCTCCCGGGGGCGGGTGGATGTGCAGCGCGTAGCCTCCCGGTTTAACGGCGGGGGCCACCTCCGGGCTGCAGGAGCGGTGGTGGAAGGAGAAGGAGGGGTGATCACCAAAAGGGTGGTAGAGGCCGTCCTGAAAGCGATGCAGGAGGAGTAAAATGGATGGTATTTTGAATATTTTAAAGCCGCCCGGGATGACCTCCCATGATGTGGTGGCCTTTATCCGGCGCCTGGTTGGTGGTGAGAAGACGGGTCATACCGGCACCCTCGACCCGGGGGCGGCGGGGGTGCTGCCGGTATGCGTGGGGCGGGCCACCCGGGTAATCCAGTTTCTTCCCGGTGATAAGGAATACCGGGCGGAAATTACCTTTGGCCGGGCTACTTCTACCGGCGATGCCTTTGGGGAAGTGGTTTACCGGGGCGATGCCACAACACTAACCAGCGGGGCGTTAGAAGAAGCTTTGCGGGCCTTTGTGGGAGAAATCATGCAGGTTCCGCCCATGACTTCGGCGGTCCGTTACCAGGGTAAAAAGCTTTATGAGCTGGCCCGGCAGGGAGTGGAGGTGAAACGACAGCCTCGACGGGTAAATATTTATTCCCTGCGGTTGGTGCGCATGGATCGCGCAGGTACACCTCATCCCCGGGCGCTGGTAGATGTGGCCTGTTCCGCCGGAACATACATACGCACATTGTGCGCCGATTTGGGACAACTATTGGGGTGCGGGGCGTATATGAGTTTTCTTTTACGCACCAGGGCGGGCGCTTTTTCCATAGATAAAGCACTTACCCTGGAAGAAGTGGAGGAATGTGCCCGGCAGGGTACGCTTTTAAGTAAGCTGGTGAAAGTGGAGCAGGCGCTGGAGCATTTGCCCTGCATATATGTCCGGCCGGGGGCAGTGGATCGGGTTAAGTCCGGCAGCCCTTTATACTGGCCGGGTGTGGCCACAGCACCCGATTTTTTGCAGGAAGGCCAGCTGGTTAGACTGTGTACCGACCGGGCTATTTTGGCTGTGGCCAGGTCAGTGGCCGACCCGAAACGGCCGGGGTACTACCAGTTTCAACCTGTAAGGGTGTTAATTTAATACATACATCTTAATACATACATCCTATGTGTAGCCACGGGGGCTTGATGGACTGTGAAAGTTTACGAAACATGGGAAGGACTGCGAAACCAATACGCAAATTTAATGGTCGGCCTGGGGAACTTCGATGGAGTACACCTGGGACACCGGCAGTTAATTTGCAAAATGGTGGCCGCGGCCCGTGAAAAGAAAGCCACGCCGGCAGTTTTTACCTTTCATCCCCATCCCCTGGCGGTGTTAGATCCGGAACATGCCCCCCCTTTGCTGCTTACCCCCCACGCCAAGGAAAGGATCATGTGCCGCCTGGGCGTGGAAGTTTTGCTGCGCGTTCCCTTTACTGCCGGGTTTGCCCGGATTGGTCCGCGGGAGTTTATTGAAGAGGTATTATACCGGGGATTGGGTGTAAAAGCCGTTTTCGTGGGTTATAACTATACCTTCGGCTACCGGGGGGAGGGTACTCCCGAACTTTTAAAGGAATACAGTCACAAGTACGGGTTCGAAGTACATGTGGTACCTCCGGTGACTGTGGACGGCCAGGTGGTCAGCAGCACGCTGATCCGTAGCCTGTTGCTGGCCGGGGAAGTTACAAAGGCCGCTCACTTCATGGGTTACTATCCCTTTGTGGAAGGCCAGGTGGTAACCGGGGACCGGCGGGGAGCAACTTTGGGCTTTCCCACCGCGAATTTAAATCCCGAGGAGGGGCTTTTGGTACCGGCCAACGGGGTTTACTCGGTGGAGGTGGAGGTGGATGGTGATCGCTTCCTGGGCGTAGCGAACATTGGTACCAAACCCACCTTCAACACTCGAAATGTCCGTCCCAACATCGAGGTCCACCTGCTTGATTTTCAGGGAAACCTTTACGGGCAGTGGATTCTCGTGCGCTTCAGGCGCCGCCTGCGGGAAGAGAGACGGTTTGCCTCCGTGGCCGAGCTGGTAGCCCAGATCCAAAAAGACATCCACCAGGCCAGGATGGAATACGGCGGGGAACAAAGGTCATATAAATACAAGTAAAGTAAATATTCAGTAAAACCGTTATGAGGAGGATGCGGCGCTGTCCGGAGCGAACGACTTGCGAAGCGCCGGTAACAGCACCCGGTGAAGCGAGGCTACCGGCTCGGCTCTCGAGGACACATGATGAAC
>NZ_RBWE01000001.1:938523-1040487 GCF_003627965.1 Desulfofundulus salinus
ATGCCTTGGAAAACGTCCCTGTCTGGTATGGGCTTTAGCCTCCCAGAGGGTAAAAATGTTGACAACGCAAATAGCTCATATTTACAGTAAAGTTTACTTCTTTCCGGGATTGTGCTAAAATAAAACCGCTAAGCCTCCCGCGTATGGGGAAGGGAGACTTTTTAAATGGGGGTTCCCAGGTTGGATTCTCCTGACGAGGAGATCAAAAAATGGCTCAATCACATCGCCCTGATTTGTTTGAGCGAGGAATTTCAGGAACTCAAAAAGGAACTGGAGCAAATTTATCGCCAGTGCCAGGTAGAAAACTACACCCTTGTGGCCTTTGTTGACGCGTTATACGCGTTTGTCGCACAGGAAGAGGATAGCCGGATCTATCAGTCCGGGGTCTTCTAAATACGGTTGGGGACATGCGGATTATCATTACTGAGCACGCCAAAAAGCGCCTCAAGGATTTGCGGCAGGAAGGCATAACCATAGCCGATATTACGGCCGCTGCAACTAACATTCCCGGGCGCATACCAACAGCAACCCGCTTTCGCGGCTTTATTGCCCGGTCGGGCCGGGTTTTCGATATTGTGGCCAAAGATATCCCAGGCGGACGCCTGGTGATTACTATAATCGGGAAATAAATTTCCCGTGAACTGTTGGCTAGGGAACTCGTTTCTCCGGCGGTTAGCTTGGCCAGCAGCGATTACAGTTAAGGAGGAGGTGACTTCTCGGTGGCGCTGACATCTGAAAAGAAACAGGCCCTCATTGCCGAACACAGACTGCATGAAACCGACACCGGGTCTCCAGAAGTGCAGATTGCCATCCTGACCGAACGGATCAACAGTCTGACGGAGCACCTGCGGGTTCATAAGAAGGATCACCATTCCCGGCGCGGTCTGTTAAAAATGGTCGGCCAAAGACGGGCCTTGCTCAACTATCTAAAAGACAGGAATTTCGACCGCTACCGGGCACTGATTGAAAAACTGGGCCTGCGGAAGTAAAAAGGGCGGGGTACCTAACCCGCCCTTTTTCACTATAGGCCCACCGGAGCATTCGAGTCGACGTCGTACCTTTGGGCAGGTTCGCTTACCCTAAAAAGACAGTGGTATTTTTTACTTCGCTAGCAGGAAATAATATTTACTATGTAGAAGAACTATCAGTTATGAAAATTTAGGTAGGTAAACAGGAGGTTGGGTAGCTTTACATGGCAGAGAAACCCATTTTAATTAAAGAAATGGAAGTCGGCGGCCGCAGCCTGCAGCTGGAAACAGGCCGGGTTGCCGGGCAGGCCGGCGGGGCGGTCCTGGTACGCTACGGCGACACGGTGGTGCTGGTCACAGCTACCATGTCCAAAACGGTGCGGGAGGGGATTGATTTCTTCCCCCTCACGGTGGATTACGAGGAAAGGCTATATGCCGTAGGAAAAATCCCCGGCGGTTTCATAAAGCGTGAGGGCCGCCCCAGTGAAAAGGCTATTCTTTCCGGACGGTTGATTGACCGGCCCATACGGCCCCTTTTTCCCAAGGGCTGTCGCAATGAGGTGCAGGTGGTGGCCACCATTTTATCCGTGGATCAGGATAATGCTCCCGAAATTGCCGCCATGATCGGGGCATCCGCTGCCCTGCACATCAGTGAAATTCCCTTTCAAGGTCCCATTGGCGGTGTGATTGTGGGGCTGGTGGATGGGGAATATGTGATCAACCCCACGCTGGCTCAAGCGGAAAAAAGTTTAATGCACCTGGTGGTGGCCGGAACGCGTGACGCGGTGATGATGGTGGAAGCCGGTGCCAGGGAAGTGCCCGAAGACCAGATATTAGGGGGAATTGCCTTTGGGCACGAAAAAGTGAAAGAGATAGTTGAGTTTATCGAAAATTTCCGGGAAGAAGCCCTGGCTCTCGGCCTGGCCAAAGAGAAGATCACCCCCGTCCTGGCCCAGGTGGATCCCCAGGTAGAAGAGGCGGTTAGCGGGCCGGCGACTGAGGAATTGACGGCGGCCGTGCGGCAGTGCATTGAGCGGCGACTGGACAAACAGGCCCGGGAAGCCTTTCTGGATGAAGTGAAGGCTAAACTGGTGGAATCCTTCCGGGAAACCTTCCCCGAGCAGGAGCAATCCATCCTGGCCGTCATTGAGGCGGTAGAGAAAAAGATCGTGCGCCGTTTCATCCTGGAGGAAGGAATTCGCATTGACGGGCGCGCTTTAGATGAAATACGGCCCATCAGTGTAGAGGCGGGGATTCTGCCCCGCACCCACGGCTCAGGACTTTTTACCCGGGGGCAGACGCAGGTGCTTTCGGTGGTCACCCTGGGCGCCATTTCCGATGAACAGATTTTAGACGATCTGGGCATTGAGGAAGCCAAACGGTTTATGCACCATTATAACTTCCCTCCCTACAGCACAGGGGAAACACGGCCCATGCGCTCCCCCGGGCGGCGGGAAATTGGTCACGGCGCCCTGGCAGAACGGGCTTTAGAACCGGTAATTCCCGGAGAGGAGACTTTCCCCTACACCATCCGCCTGGTTTCCGAGGTCCTTTCTTCCAACGGTTCCACGTCCATGGGGAGCGTGTGCGGCAGTTGCGTGGCTCTGATGGATGCCGGAATTCCCATTAAAGCGCCGGTGGCCGGTGTGGCTATGGGACTGGTTAAGGAGGAGGACAAGGTTGCCATCCTCACCGATATTCAGGGCATCGAAGACCATCTGGGAGATATGGATTTCAAGGTGGCCGGAACGGCCAGGGGAATTACCGCCCTGCAGATGGACATCAAAATTCCCGGCATAAATGCGGATATTCTCGAAAAAGCGCTGGCCCAGGCCCGCGAGGGACGCCTGTATATTTTAAATAAGATCCTGGAGGTTATTCCTGCACCCAGACCGGAATTATCACCCTACGCGCCCCGCATTATTCATACCACCATAGATCCGGACAAGATCAGGGAAGTCATCGGCCCGGGCGGCAAGGTGATCAAGAAAATTATCGATGAAACGGGTGTGGAAATCGATATTGAAGACGACGGCCGGGTCTATATTGCAGCCGTAGATCCCGCGGCAGCCAAACGGGCCCTGGAGATCATTGAAAACATCACCAAAGATGTGGTGGTCGGAGAGATTTATACCGGTAAAGTAACCAGGGTCACCGACTTTGGTGCTTTTGTCGAAGTGGTACCCGGTGTATTTGGTATGCCGGGCAAAGAGGGACTGGTGCATATTTCCCATCTGGCCCACCACCGGGTGAACCGGGTGGAAGATGTGGTGAAAGAGGGAGACACCATTGTGGTGAAAGCCATCGGGTTTGACAACCAGGGACGTTTAAAGCTTTCCCGTAAGGAAGCTCTGCCCCCGGAGCCCAGGGAAGCAGCCCCTCATCACCGGCGTTCCAGGGGCCGCCAGGGCCGCCACTAAACCAAAAAATTCTTAACAAACTCCCCTACCATGGTTTACCTCGTGGAGGGGTTTTATTATTATTACTGGTGGGGTGTAGGGTCGTGTGGCGGCGTAATTTTGGGAAAAAAAGAGGCGATATAAAACCCTTTCCCGGCATATAAATGTGGTGATGAACTGGGAAAGGGTGGCAGGGGTGCGCGTTTATTTTTTTAGCCGGCATCGATTAATACGGGGCTTTTGGCTCGTAATGCTGTGTTTTTCCCTCCTGGCCTGGGGATACTGGTATAACCTCTCCTTGCAGGCGTTACCGGCGGTACAGCCGCAACCCATTTACCAGGGCAGCAGCCGGGAAAAGGAAATTGCTCTCACGGTAAATGTGTTTTGGGGCGAAGAGTACCTGCCCCAGATGCTGGATATATTGGAAAAAGAAAAGGTGCAGGCTACCTTTTTTATTGGCGGGCAGTGGGCGGAACAGTTTCCTGGGCTTACCCGGAAGATCCACCAAAAGGGTCACGAAATTGGCAGTCACGGCTATGCCCATCCCCACCCGGACCAGCTTTCCGTAAGCGGTAACCTGCAGGATATCCGCCGGGCGGAGGAGGTGCTGGTTAAAATAACCGGGGAGCGTCCGAAGTTATTTGCTCCTCCTTACGGCGAACACGGCCCGGCAGTGCTCCAGGCAGCCTGGGAAGCGGGATACCGGACCATCCTCTGGAGTGTGGATACCGTGGACTGGCAGCGTCCCGAACCCCAGGTCATCAGCAGCCGGGTGCTGGAAAAGGCCCATAACGGGGCTATTGTGCTTATGCATCCCACGGCTCCCACCGTAGAAGCATTGCCGGTAATTATTAAAGAATTAAAGGCCCGCGGCTACCGGCTGATAACCGTGTCCCATTTGCTGCGCCACCTGGAGGGTGATCAGCAGCCTGGTACGACAAACAAAACATAAACTGTTCCAAAACCGGGAAGTTTAGAGCTTGGACAGACTGGATTTAGAGGTGAAAAAGCTGTGCTTTCCCGGTTGATTTTTTCTTTGCTCCTGCTGTGTTGTTTTGGAGGATTTGGCATTCCAGTTGCACTGGCCGCTCCGTCCCAACCTGCTCTCCCGGTGTTTTTAAATCTAGGGGAATTACCTGTTTCTTCTTTTTCCGGGCAGGATCCTCCCCGGGTGACTGCCGATGCGGCGGTGCTTATGGAAGCCTCCACCGGACAGGTACTCTTCGCTAAAAATGCCCATCAGCCGCGCCCGCCGGCCAGCACCACCAAGATTCTCACTGCCCTGCTGGCTATCGAAGGAGGCCGGCTGGATCAGGTGGTTACAGTCAGCCCCCGGGCGGCGGCGGTGGGGGAGAGCAGCATGCACCTGTTCCCCGGCCAGCGCCTTACCCTGGAGCAGCTCCTGTACGGGGCCCTCTTGCGCTCGGGAAATGATGCCTGTGTGGCTATTGCCGAACATATCGCCGGCAGTGAAGGGAATTTTGTTTTCTTCATGAACCAGAAGGCCCGGGATCTGGGCGCCCGCCATAGCCATTTTTGCAACCCCCATGGCTTACCAGCCCAGGGCCATTTATCATCAGCCTATGATCTGGCCCTGTTGACCAGGTATGCCCTAAAAAATCCCACCTTTAGGGCACTGGTGTCCACCCGTTACCGCGGTTTTTTAAACCCTCCCTGGGGGGAATATCACCTGCACAATACCAATCGCCTGCTGTGGAGCTACCAGGGGGCCGACGGGGTAAAAACCGGCACTACCAGTGAGGCGGGCATGTGCCTGGTTGCCTCGGCCAGCCGGGAAGGCCGGCGGTTAATCAGCGTGGTGTTGCACAGCGATGATCGCTATGGCGATACCATGGCCCTTTTGGATTACGGGTTCACCTGCTTTAAAAACATGACCGTGGCAAAGGCCGGCCAGGCTTGCCGGCGTGTTCAGGTAACCGGTGGTGTTGTTTCTGCAGTACCCCTGGTCAGCGACCGTACCATTGCGGTAGCTGTGCCGGTGCACCGTCCACCGGCCGTGGAAAAGCGTTTTAACGTGCCGGCCGGCTTTACTGCACCGCTTCCTAAAGCCTTACCGGTGGGTAGTTTGGAGGTTTGGGTGGAGGGTGAACCGGTGGCCCGGGCCCGCCTTTTAACCGGTCGTTCCGTGGAAAGGCTGCCCGCTTACAAGCTGTGGTGGAAAAAACTGTGCGTAATGCCCCAAGACGCTCATGCGCAAGACAAGCGGCAGCTATAGAGGGTAAAAATTTGCTTGCGTCAGCCTTAAAGGATTTTAGCTCCAGGTGGCGAAGAGTTACACATGGTATGGCGTGCCAAACCAAGTTGATGTTGGAGGTGCGGCTGGTTGTTTCAAACCGTCAGGCTGGAGAACGGAGTCACTATTCTTACCGAAGATATTCCCCATGTACGCTCAGTAGTCTTGGGGATATGGGTAAATGTGGGTTCCCGGGATGAAAGCCCGGCTGTAGCGGGCATTTCCCATTTTATCGAACACCTGATGTTCAAAGGCACCGAGCGCCGTACGGCCCGGGACATCGCGGAGGCCCTGGATGCCGTGGGGGGGCAGCTAAACGCCTTTACCACCAAAGAATACACCTGTTATTACGCCCGGGTCCTGGATGAGCATTTTGACCTGGCTCTGGATATTTTGCAGGACATGTTGTTTCATTCCCGCTTTGCCGCCGTTGATATTGACCGGGAGCGCAACGTGATTCTGGAAGAGATCAAGATGTATGAAGATGCCCCGGACGAGCTGGTCCATGATGTTTTTGCCACCACCATCTGGCAGGGGCACGATTTGGGGCGGCCGGTTATCGGTACCGCCGAGGTTATTTGCCGGCTTTCCCGGCAAGAAATTCTGGACTACTACCGGCTCCACTACCAGCCGCAGAATCTGGTGGTGGCCGTGGCGGGGAACATTGATCATGACCGGGTCGTGGAAAAGTTGCGACCCATTTTTGAACCGTTAAGGGGAGAGCAGGTAACCCGCAAGCTGGTGCGCCCCGTTCCCCAGCGGCAGATTACCTGCCGGACCAAGGATACGGAACAGGTTCACCTGTGTGTGGGTGTACCCGGGCTGCCTCTAAATAACGAACGGGTCTACGTGTTTCAGGTGGTTAATACCATCCTCGGCGGGGGCATCAGTTCCCGTTTGTTTCAGGAAATAAGGGAACAGCGGGGGCTGGTGTATTCCATTTATTCCTATCACAGTTCCTATCATGATGCGGGGCTGTTTTGTATTTACGCCGGATTGAGCAAGGAAAACGTACCTGCGGTCATGGACATGATCTTCAAGGAAATCAGGGATATCCGGCAAAACGGGGTTAAAAGCGAAGAGCTGCACCGGGCCAAGGAGCAGATTATCGGTAATCTCTGGTTGAGCCTGGAAAGTGTGAGCACCCGGATGAGCAGGCTGGCCAAATCCCAGCTTTACCTGGGTAAAGTGGTGCCGCCGGAGGAAGTAGCTGACCGGGTGAAGAGGGTCGGTCTGGAGGATGTCCGGGAACTAGCCCGTGAAATGCTCAATCCCGAATCCTTTGCCATTGCCACTGTGGGCCCCTGGGAAGACTGCAGTATCCTGGAAGCGGCCGTGAAAAGGGTTGCGTGCTAGAGCTTTTGTCAAACTGCTCCCTGTTCTAAAACATGTCCCACTCCCATATAATGCTAGCGGGGGTGGGATATAATGTTAGTACTGGTCTTTGCGCTCCTGGCCATATTAATCATCCTTTCCATCCGGGAGAGAATGCGTCTGGCCGGCGTAAGAAATAAAGCGTGGGATGTATCTGAAATCAGCACGCCTTCTCCCCTTTCCCAGGCTTTGACCGGTCTGGTGGGCACGGCGGGAGGGATCTATCTTTCTTTAGTTCTGTTATTTACTTTTCTGGGCCTGCAGTTGCCCGAACGGGTTTACCTGGGGGAAGTGCAGATGGAGCCTCTGGCAGCCGTATCTATCGTCCTGGCCATTGTGCAACCGTTCATCATGAAGTTGTTTCAATTAAGACGCAGGATTTAAAAGGGGTGAGGTATAATGAGATTAAGCGAACTGGCCGGCAAGGAAATAGTAAATATTTATGACGGCGCCCGTTTGGGCATAGTGGGGGAAAGCGATGTGGCCATCGATATTGAGACCGGGCAGGTGCAATCCATTATTTTGCCCCGCCGGAGCAATCCCATCAGCTTCTGGTTTGATCGCCAGAGTCTAGTAATTCCCTGGGAGGCCGTGCGCAAAATTGGCAGCGAGGTTATTATCGTCGACCTGGATCAGGCCAACCTCAACCTGCGCCGGTATTCACTGTGAGTTTAAGTCCATTCCCGTTTGGACTTTTTTGTTTTTCATGGTATTTTTTAATGGTATGATCAAGGATCGGGCAGCAGGAAATAGCAAGATTAATGTTCATATTTTGAAGCAGGGATGCAAGACCATCTTGTAGAAAGGAAAATAAGGGCATGGTGACCGTTTGTAGAAGAACCGGGTCATTTGTACAATTATAAGGCAGGTCAACCATTTCATCTTGACATTGGCCAGGTTATATGGTTTAAATTTTAACAAACAACAGGAGGGAGGAAACTGGTTTTGCAGGGATAGGGGATGGGAAGCATCCCCATCCCCCAAAGCGTAAACCGGGTCTAACATTGATTAGAGTTGTCGTTACAGGTGCGTGCGGCCGGATGGGCCGGGAAGTCTTGAAGACCGTTTGGCAGGCTGAGGATATGGTCCTGGTGGGAGCAGTGGATGTGCGGGGGGAAGGCCAGGATGTGGGCCCCCTGTGGGGTGCTCCGGAGGTGGGGGTAACCCTGCAGGCGGATCTGGAAAAGGTGCTGGCGGAAACCCGCCCAGACGTAATGGTTGACTTTACCACCCCCGACGTGGCGGCGGAGAATATCAAAACGGCCCTTCATCACGGCGTGCGTCCGGTGGTGGGTACCACCGGAATGAGCACCAGGGAACTGGAAGAAATCCGTGCCCTGGCCGAAGAACTCAAGTTGGGTTGCGTGATTGCCCCCAACTTTGCCATCGGGGCAGTTTTGATGATCCGTTTTGCCGCTGAAGCGGCCAGGTACCTGCCCCATGTGGAAATCATTGAATTGCACCACGATCAAAAGCTGGATGCCCCTTCGGGTACCGCCATTAAAACTGCCGAAGTGGTGGCGGCTGCGCGGGGAGATTTCCGTCAGGGTTTGCCCACGGAAGTGGAAAAAATCCCCGGTGCCCGTGGCGGCTCCTTTGACGGGGGTATCCGTATCCATAGTGTGCGCCTGCCGGGGCTGGTGGCCCATCAGGAGGTCATCTTCGGCGGCCTGGGGCAAACCTTGAGCATCAGGCATGACTCCATTTCCCGGGAATCCTTTATGCCCGGTGTGCTGTTAGCCATTCGCCGGGTGATGCATCTGGAAGGAGTGGTTTACGGGCTGGAGAACCTGCTTTTCGAATAACCCATGACAAGCACCTCCCCTTTCGGTTCCTCATATATTGGTGGTAAATACGAGAAGCCCAAGGAGGGTTTGCCGGCCATGCAGCCAGATCTGCACGGGGTGACATTGGCCGTACTTGGCGGTGATGCCAGGGAGAAGATCCTGGTTGAACGGCTGGCGGTATTAGGGGCACACCTGAAAGTGGTAGGAGTACCAGTTGAGGGGAAGAATATCACTCCCTGCGGGGGAATCGCCCAGGCACTGGCCGGAGCTGACGCTTTGATTTTGCCCGTGCCCGGGATCGACAACCAGGGTCGTATTCACACGGCATACCTGGACCAGCCACTGGTTTTGTTGGAGGAACATCTAACCTTGTTAGTCCCTGGTTCGCCGGTTTTGGTAGGCATGGCCAGGCCAAAGCTCAGGGAAATGACGGGCCGGGTAAACCTCCGTCTAATTGAGCTAATGGACATAGATGAAGTGGCCATATTAAACTCCATTCCTTCTGCCGAAGGGGCTATCCAGGTGGCCATGGAGAAGCTGCCCATCACTATTCACGGCAGTAACTCCGTAGTGCTGGGTTTTGGGCGTACCGGTACCACTCTGGCCCGCATGTTGCATGCCCTGGGGGCCCGTACCGTGGTGGTAGCCCGTAATCCTGCCCAGCGGGCCAGGGCCTTTGAGATGGGACTGGGAACTGCCGATTTACCTGAACTTCCGGCCATAGCAGCAGAGGCAGACGTTATTTTCAATACCATACCGGCTCTGGTGTTAGATGAGCAGATCCTTTTGCGGGTACGGCCCGGCACTTTAATTCTGGATCTGGCCTCTTCCCCCGGCGGTACCGATTTTGAAGTTGCCCGGCGGCTTGGTATTACTGCTCTTTTGCTTCCCGGATTACCCGGCAGGGTAGCACCGCAGACCGCCGGGGAAATCCTGGCCCGGGTTGTTCCCCGGCTGCTGGCCGAACAATTGGCCCTCTAGCTTTCGGCTCTCCAGCGGAGGTGCTAGTCATGCGCTTGAAAGATGTACGGGTGGGTTTTGCCGTTACCGGTTCCCACTGTACTCTGGATGAAGTTATGGTCCAGGTCGAGAACCTGGTCAAGGAAGGTGCTATTGTTTACCCCGTCATCAGCGCGGTGGTGGATGGCACTGATACCAAATATGGTCCAGCCCAGAAGTGGAAGGATCTTCTTGGAAAAATCACCGGTCATGCGCCCATAAACAGTATTACAGGGGCTGAACCTATCGGGCCGGGCAAGCTTTTAGACGTGCTGGTGGTGGCGCCGTGTACGGGGAATACGCTGGCCAAGCTGGCCAACGGTATTACCGACGGCCCGGTGCTGATGGCCATCAAAGCTCACCTGCGCAACCTGCGTCCAGTAGTTCTGGCCATTTCTACCAACGACGGGCTGGGTATGAACGCCAGGAATCTGGGTTTGCTTTTAAATACCAAGAATATTTACCTGGTTCCTTTTGGCCAGGATAATCCCCTTGAGAAACCCAATTCCCTGAAGGCAAGGATGGACCTCATTGTTGATACAGTTCTTCTTGCTCTGGAGGGAAAGCAGATACAGCCTGTGCTCGTGAATGTGTCGTGATGACTGGTTACGGGGTAGCCAAAAAGAGATTTTTTTACATGAGGCCCGTACCTGAACCGATCGGGCCGGTTTTTTGATTTTAAAGTGGACGTGCCATTTAATGGTGTCAGGTCCATTTATGACGATTTTCTGTGACTGTTTTCGAAAGGAGGAATTTTTCTTTGTACAATGTAGTGGTTGTTGGGGCCTCCGGCGCGGTGGGGCAGGAAATTTTAAAGGTACTGGAAGAAAGAAACTTTCCCGTGGGAGAACTGAAACTGTGTGCCACCAGCCGTTCGGCCGGAAAGCAAATGGTTTTCCGGGGCAGGACTTACACGGTCCAGGAAACCAGGGTTGACTCCTTTGCCGGTATGGATATCGCCCTTTTCGCCGGCGGAGCCGCCAGTAAAGAGTTCGGCCCGGCGGCGGTAGAACAGGGCTGTGTGGTGATTGACAACAGCAGCAATTTCCGGCTGGATCCCCGGGTTCCCCTGGTGGTGCCCGAGGTGAATCCGGAAGATGTAAAGTGGCACCAGGGGATTATTGCCAACCCGAACTGTTCCACTATCATCATGGTAGTTCCTCTAAAGGCAATTAAAGATGTGGCGGGAATCAAGCGTGTAGTGGTTTCCACCTATCAAGCCGTTTCCGGTGCCGGTATGGAGGCCATCGAGGAGCTGACCGCTCAAACCAGGGCCGTACTGGATGGCGTTGATTACCCACCGAAAGTTTTTCCTTATCAAATAGCTTTTAACCTCATTCCCCACATTGATGTATTTCAGGAGATGGACTATACTAAAGAAGAGTGGAAGATGGTAAAGGAAACCCGGAAGATTCTCCATGACGACCAGCTGGCCATTACGGCTACTACTGTACGGGTTCCGGTTTACCGCAGTCATTCCGAATCGGTCAATGTGGAAACCATGGAGAAGCTGACCGCCCAGAAAGCCAGGGAGGTGCTGGCCAGTTTCCCGGGCATTGTGGTCCTGGATAACCCGGCCCGGAAAGAATATCCCATGCCCCTCTTCTGTTCCCACCGGGATGAAATCTTTGTAGGCCGCATCCGGGAGGATAACTCCATCGAGCGGGGGCTTAACCTCTGGGTGGTGGCAGATCAGCTGCGCAAGGGTGCAGCCACCAATGCGGTGCAAATTGCTGAATTGCTGATTAAATACCGTTGTCTTCGGGGGAGGCAGTAAATGAAGTTTTTAGTGCAAAAATTTGGTGGTACATCCGTAGCCACGCCACAAGGGCGGGAGATGGTGGCCGCCAAAGTGGTGGCGGCGAAGGAAGAGGGTTATATGCCGGTAGTGGTGGTCTCGGCCATGGGGCGCAATGGGGATCCCTATGCTACCGATACCCTGATCAATACGGTCAAGCAAATCAACCGGAATGTTTCTCCCCGGGAAATGGATTTGCTGATGTCCTGTGGTGAGATTATTTCCGGTGTGGTAATGGTGGCCACCCTGGAAAAAATGGGTCACCCGGCAGTCTTTCTTACCGGTGCCCAGGCGGGAATTATTACCGATAACAACTTTACCGAGGCAAGAATCCTGCGGGTTAAACCCGAAGCCGTCTTAAAACACGCCCGGGAGGGCAAGATAGTGGTGGTGGCCGGTTTCCAGGGGATCAGCGAGGAAGGTGAGATTACCACCCTGGGCCGGGGGGGCAGTGATACCACCGCTGCAGCCCTGGGAGTGGCCCTTAATGCCGAGTATGTTGATATTTATACCGATGTAGATGGGATTATGACTGCCGATCCCCGCATCGTGAGCGATGCCGTGGCCAGAGAGATGGTCACCTACGACGAAATCTGCCAGCTGGCCCATGAAGGGGCCAAAGTGGTGCATCCCCGGGCGGTGGAAATAGTGATGCAAAAAAATATCCCTTTACGAGTGAAATCTACTTTTAGCGATGCCCCCGGTACACTGGTGACCAGTTCCGGTGAAGTGTATAAGGGAACTATTGATATCACCAGGGACCGGACGATTACGGGCATCACCCAGATTCCCAACGTAGTCCAGTTTAAAGTAAATACAAACGGAGGGGAAGGTTTAAAACAGCAGCGCCGGTTGTTTAAGGGCTTGGCCCTGGCGGGCATCAGCCTTGATTTTATCAACGTTTATCCTGACCAGGTGGTGTTTACCGTTAAGGAGGAGGTGGCCGAGAAAGCCACCCAGGTGCTGGAAAATACGGGATTTGTAGCGGAAATTATACCGGGTTGTGCTAAAGTAGCAGCTGTGGGTGCTGGTATGACCGGTGTTCCCGGAGTGATGGCCTCAATCGTGGATGCCCTGGCCAAAGAAAATATTCCCATTTTGCAGTCCAGTGATTCCCACACTACCATCTGGGTACTGGTCAGGCAGGAGGATATGGAAAGGGCTGTGCGGGCACTGCATCGTCAGTTTATCAGTGGCGCATAGGTAGTGGGTAAAGCGGTACGCCTTAATACGGAAGAAGGAAGGTGAATATTTTGGCCGTTGATTTTGGGCGTGTGCTCACCGCCATGGTAACGCCCTTTGGTAAGGATCTGGCGGTGGATTTCCAGCAAGCCAGAAAGCTGGCCCGTTTTCTGGTACAATCCGGTTCCGATGGATTGGTAGTCTGCGGTACTACCGGTGAATCTCCCACCCTGACCAGGGACGAAAAGATCGAGCTCTTCCGGGTGGTGGTGGAAGAGGTTGGCGGGCAGGCTACGGTAATTGCCGGAACCGGGAGCTACAACACTGCCGAGAGTATCACCCTCACCCAGATGGCCGAAAAGGTGGGCGTGGACGGCGTAATGCTCGTGGCGCCTTATTACAACAAGCCGTCCCAGGACGGGTTATATGAACATTTTAAGGCCGTTGCCAACAGTACCAATCTTCCAGTAATGCTTTACAACATTCCCGGCCGGACCGGGGTCAACGTTCTGCCGGCAACGGTGGCCCGGCTGGCCCAAATCGAGAACATTGTAGCGATCAAAGAAGCATCCGGCAGCCTGGATCAGGTCAGTGAATTGCGCCGGTCTCTACCCGATGATTTTGCCATTTACAGCGGCGATGATTCCCTGACCCTGCCCATGATGGCTTTAGGGGCTAGGGGTGTGGTCAGCGTTTGCTCCCATGTGGTGGGGCCGCGGATTAAGGAGATGGTCAATGCTTTTACGGCCGGGAACACGACCCTGGCTACGCAGATTCACCTGGAACTTTTCCCGGTGTTCAAGACCATGTTCATCACTACCAGCCCGGTGCCCATAAAAGCCGCCCTCAATTTGCTGGGTTATCAGGTGGGCGCACCCCGTTTGCCCCTGGTCGAAGCCACGGCCCAGGAAAAGGAAATCATTAAAAACGTGCTGGCCAGCTTGAAGTTGATTTAACTCTCCTGCCGGGACGTCTCTCGCGTTAGAGCGGGCGGAGGCGGTGCAGGGGATTGCCAGGAGGGCGGTCGTCGCTAAGGAGCATGGAGCGACCCAGCACTCACTAGAACAACGGCTCGTTAAAATAGCTATTAAGCATATGTGACTAATGTACTCAAAAGAACTACCTTACCAGTGAGTGCTGGGCCGCCCAACTGGTTATGCGACAGTATCTATTAAAGAGCGTTTATGGGGAAAGTCATGCCCCATTTTTTTTATCGGGTTTATGGGGCAGGCTTTCTGGCAATTATTTTATTAGAGACGGCAGCGGCCCTTGTATAGCGGGAGGGAATCCAGTATAATTAGCATCGGGAACAATTGAGTTATCAGCAAGGCATACGTTAACAACGGAATATTTTCCCCGCCTTCTCCTGTTTTTTCTCACCGGAACTTGAGACTCAGTGATTTTTTGAAAAACAGGTTAGGAGGTGCGTTTTTGGCCAAGGAACCAAAACTGGCTCTGATCCCCCTCGGGGGACTTGGTGAGATCGGGAAAAACATGATGGCGGTGAGATTCGGGGAAAATATTCTGGTTATAGACTGCGGTTTAATGTTTCCGGAGGAAGAGATGTTGGGGATCGACGTGGTGATCCCCGATATCACTTATCTCCTGGAAAATAAAGATGCTGTGCGCGGTATAGTGCTTACCCACGGACACGAGGATCACATCGGTGCCCTGCCTTATGTACTTAAGCAGTTGAACGTGCCCATCTATGGGACCAGGCTTACCCTGGGTTTGCTCCAGGGTAAGCTAAAGGAGCAAGAAGTGGCCGGCGAGGCAAATTTGCAGGTGGTTAAGCCCCGGGATACGGTGACGATCGGTCCTTTTAAAGTAGAATTTATCCGGGTGTCCCACAGTATCCCCGATGCGGTAGCCGTGGCCGTTCACACGCCGGTGGGAGTTATTGTGCACACCGGGGATTTTAAAATCGATCAAACCCCCGTGGACGGAGAGGTTACCGACTTTTATCGTTTCGCCCAATTAGGGGAACGGGGCGTGCTGGTGTTGCTTTCCGACAGCACCAACGTGGAGCGGCCCGGCTATACCATGTCGGAACGGGTTGTTGGGGCCACCTTTGATGAGACCTTCCGGCAGGCTAAAGAGCGCATTATTGTAGCCTCCTTTGCTTCCAATGTGCACCGCTTGCAGCAGGCCATTACCACCGCCCACCGTTACGACCGTAAGGTGGCGGTGATTGGCCGCAGCATGATTAATGTGATCAATATAGCTCACGAACTGGGTTATCTTCATATTCCCGAAGGAACCCTGGTAGAACTGGAAGAGGCCAACCGTCTACCGAAAAATAAAGTGGTCTTCTTGTGTACGGGTAGCCAGGGTGAGCCCATGTCGGCCCTTACCAGGATGGCCCTGGGGGACCACCGGCAGGTGGAAATTCTTCCCGGTGATACCATCATTATTTCCGCCATTCCCATTCCAGGCAACGAAAAGCTGGTGGCGCGGATTATCGATCAACTGTTCAAACAGGGTGCCCATGTTATCTATGAGGCGGTTTCAGGCATTCATGTGAGCGGCCACCCCAGCCAGGAAGAACTTAAACTGATGATCAACCTGGTCAAGCCCCGGTTTTTCGTGCCGGTGCATGGTGAGTACCGCATGTTGATCAAACATGCGGATCTGGCCCGCAGTATGGGTATTCCAGCGGAGAATATTTTTGTGGCTGAAAACGGCCAGGTACTGGAGTTTACCCGTCGTTCCGGGCGTATTGCCGGGCGGGTAACGGCCGGGCGCGTGCTGGTGGACGGTTTGGGCGTGGGTGATGTGGGTAACATTGTACTGCGGGACCGCAGGCAGCTTTCCCAGGACGGGATCCTGATCGTGGTCGTAACCATCAATCGCGAACTGGGGCAGGTTATGGCCGGGCCAGATATTGTTTCCAGGGGCTTTGTTTATGTACGGGAGTCAGAGCAATTGATGGAAGAAGCCCGGCAAAGGGTAAAGGAGGCCCTGGAAAAATGCAACGATCGGGGTCTTTCTGAATGGGCGTCAATTAAAGCACAGGTAAGAGACGTGTTAGGGAAGTTCCTCTATGAAAAAACAAGGAGAAGGCCCATGATTTTACCCATCATCATGGAAGTATGATCACCGAATACCAAAAAGAGCCGGAAAGCCATGGATAAAGGCCTTCCGGCTTATTTTGTTTGCATGCGCGGGGCCTGCCTGGTGAAAACATGCTCCGCTTCACGCATAAAGTGGCAAGTTGTTTGGAAGCGAACCCCGCGTGGATTATCACGCGGGTTTTTCGTCCGTGTCAAGATCCAGTAGGCATCTCCACAAAATTTTTCCCGTTATGGATGTTCTGTGTAGATCTTATATTTTATTCGTAACATAGCCATACTAGAGAAGAGAAAAAACTAACGAGAGGATGGATAAAAGTGTCTGGTGATCAGAATATATGGGGTCACGAGGGAGAATATCCCTGCACGCCTCCGGACCCCCCCCCGGGAGAGCCCAATACAACCCCTCAGCGGGAACCCGGTAACCCCGGGTCTACCCCAACACCCCACCGGGTACAGGGGCGTACTAAAGAAAGCATGGAATCCATCAAAGAGCTGGGAGCCAGTCCCGTGCCCGAAGTTAAAAGCAACATTCACTGTTTAACTATTGTCGGCCAAATTGAAGGCCACCTGGTGTTGCCCCCCCAGAACAAGACCACCAAGTATGAACACCTCATTCCGCAGTTGGTTGCCCTGGAGCAGAGCCCGGAGGTGGAAGGGGTGCTGGTAGTCTTAAACACGGTAGGGGGAGATGTGGAAGCCGGCCTGGCTATTGCAGAAATGATTGCCAGCCTCTCCAAACCCACGGTATCCATCGTACTGGGCGGGGGACACAGCATCGGAGTGCCGATAGTACCCATGTCGCTACCCCAAATTTTAACCCGTTTTTGAAAGAGACGGAAGATGTTTTTAGCTTTTTTTTACGAGCAAACGCCCCATGGGAGATAGCTGCAACTGGTTGACCAGGTGGCGGCGCAATCTTTAGCAGCGCTATAAGTGTTCCGGCTTGTTGAGACAATATCCTGTCAGCGTGAGCGATGACGAGCGGTGGGCCGAAAGCCACCGCTTTTTTATTGGGAGGTGACGTATTGTGAAAGAAACGATTCCATTGATGTCTGCCCGGAATAATGGAGCTTTTCCAGGCCGGGGGAAATTGGTTGAAGTAACGGGGCGTTCAGACACTGATCATTTCGGACCCCATTTAAAAAAATGTGTTAACTTCACAACTTTTAAAAGGAAAAACTTGCTTGACGGAGAAATCTCTCATTTTGAGTATCAAAAGGTTTATGTCCATCAAACCCTTGATTTTTCACTTTCGTTTGACATGCGTTCCAAGAATGAGGATGTGGTCGGGTACGGGGGTGTTACATTGAAAATACTGGCCGGTGGAAAACCCCCATTGACTTTTGAAGAAGAATTTACCGCGGTGGATCTTTATTGCGGTTGCGGGGGGGTGACCGAGGGACTGAAGCAATCCGGTTTCCGCGTCGTTGCCGCAGTGGACAATGACCCGGTTGCGTGTAAAACCTATAGGAAAAACCATCCCGAGGTCAACCTGTATGAAAGCGACATAGAAAATGTCGACCCAATGATCATAAGAAGGGAAGACTTGAAAGGTTGTGACGTGGACCTGTTGGTGGTATGCGCCCCGTGTCAACCATTCAGCAGCTTGAATAGAAACAAGGGGAGGGATGGGAGGGCCGACTTGATTCTTCAGACGGTTAGGTTCGCCCGGGTTCTTCGTCCCGCGGTCATATTTTTGGAGAATGTCCCCGGGTTGACGCGTTACGATGAAATTATCAGCAAATTGAAAGAAGAATTGAGGGAATTGGGCTATCGCGTTGGAGGTCCCCACAAAATCAACGCGGCGGATTACATGGTTCCCCAAAGACGAACCAGATGCATTTTAATGGTTACAAGACTGATTGATCCTCCGCAACCGCCGCCGCCGCTCACCCCGGAGGGTTCGAGGATTACCGTGAGAGCGACAATAGGAAAGTTGCGTCCCCTTAAGTCGGGGGAGAAAGATCCGTGCGATCCCCTCCACGCCGCACGAAAACACAATGAACTCACGATTAAAAGATTGTCTCATATTCCGAAAGACGGAGGAAGCAGAAGCTCCCTGCCGTCCGAACTTCAGCTGAAGTGTCACAAGGGCCATGACGGACATCCGGACGTCTACGGCAGGATGGCATGGGACTCGTTAGCCCCGACTTTGACGACGGGTTGCACGGATGTAACCAAGGGACGGTTCGCCCATCCCGAGCAGGACAGGGCCATCACCTTGAGGGAGGCGGCCCTGCTTCAGACGTTTCCGAAGACTTACGAGTTCGCGGGGGGACCCACCGCCATAGCAAGGCAGATAGGAAACGCCGTTCCGGTTGAAATGGTCAAGGCGTTGGCTCCGACTTTTAAAAAGAGCATAAGGGAGATCAGGGAGAGGGAGAAAAGTGAGGTATACCGAGAAGCAGTTGGAGGCTATCAATCACAGAGGGGGCAATCTCCTGATCCTGGCCTGCGCGGGTAGCGGCAAAACCGAAGTCATTGCCAGAAGGATCGCCATGCTCGTGAGCGAGGGGGTGCCTCGGGATTCGATCGTGGCCTTCACCTTCACGGAAAGGGCCGCCGGTGAGTTGAAGGCCCGCATCAGAAGGCATCTCGACGAGCTTCGCCGTGAAGGACGGCTGGACGATGCCGCTTTGGGATCGATGTACGTGGGCACCATTCATAGTTTCTGTTTGCAACTATTGAAAGAGATGGACCCCCGATACCGTAATTTCGAAATTTTGGATGATGTAAAGCAGGTCGCCTTTATAGTGTCCAATTACCTCGATTACGGAGGACGCGGTTTGGGTTTGGAACGCCTGGAAAACGGAAGGAGCAGAATAGAGACGGTGGAGGCGTTCTTGAACACCCTCAACAGGATGTACATCGAAAATATACCCGTGGCTTCCGTTCGAAACCCGGTTTTAAGGGATGTCTTGATCCGGTATCACAACTTGACCAGAAGCAGGCCCAACTACTTTTTGGATTTCGATTCCATCATCGCGGAAACCTTGGAGTTCCTCCACTCCAATCCTTCCGTCAGGAAGGAGGTGCAGGAAAAATTCCGGCACATCGTTGTCGACGAATACCAGGACGTGGACCCGCGACAGGAGGAACTGATCCGGTTGCTTTCCACGGACGGAACCGGTGCCGAAGTATGTGTAGTGGGCGACGACGACCAGTCGATATACGCCTGGAGGGGGGCCGACATATCAAACATTCTAACATTTGAGGAACGCTATCCCCGCGTCAAAAAAATAGAACTGACGGACAACTTTCGTTCCACCCACTGTATTGTGGAGATTGCAAATCGCGCGGTAAGGGGTGATTCCAGACGCGGCCATGCGGTACGGGGGCTTTCAAGGCGTCTCGACAAGGATATGCGCGCCCGTAAATACGATCCGGAGTCGGATCGGTTCGTGGAAACAATGGCCGAACTCGGCGACGTGCACAGACTGGTTTTCGGATCCGAGGAAGAGGAGGCGTCGTTCATAGCCGCGGAGATAGAGAGACTCCGCGGGTTGCAAATCGAGGACAGGGACGGCGTCAGGGGATTGGACTACGGTGACATCGCGGTTCTATACAGGAGTGTAAAAAACGGTGTCCGCACATTGATGCGGGAGTTGGACGCCAAGGGCATACCATATGTGGTGCGCGGGACCACGGGACTGTTCGATCACTCGGAAGTCCGCCTGTTCCAAGCAGCTTTTTGTTTTCTGGCGAGGATGAGATGCAGCTTCAGAGATTCCGAAACCGGCGAAGTAACAAACTTGAACGAAGCAGATATCAGAGATTTTATCAGAAAAACCGTTGAAGAAATGCGGGACAGGGGAATCATGCCCCACGCCAACCCCGCTATTTTCCTGGAGTGGCTGGCGTCGAAGAGACGCGAGCTCGGATTGAGTGCTCTTCCCAGAGGACGCAGACCCCGGGGGGTCGGACGACGCATCTATCCCCAGGATTTGTTCCAGGAAATGCTTGAAATACTGGGGGCCAACAGAGGACCGGAACCGTGGCCCGACAATGTATTGTATAATTTGGGCAGGTTCAGCGATCTGATTACGAGGTTTGAATCGGTGCACCAGTGGGTGACGCCGCAGGACTTGTGGGATCTCAACTATTTTTTGGGGACCTGGGCCTCCAGGAAGTCGGAGGAGGGGGGGCTGGACGACCCCAGTCTTCAAAATGCGGTTCAGATCATGACCGTTCACCAATCGAAGGGGTTGGAATGGCCGGTGGTGTTTTTGCCGGGGCTGACAAGCCGGCGTTTTCCCTCACAGAAGCGCTATTCAGGTCAGGAAGTCCTGTTGGAGGATGACGAATATATCGGAAGGAGAAGCCTGGGAAAAAATGACCCCGATCGTATTTTGAGGGACGACGAGGAGAGAAGACTTTGGTATGTGGCGGTGACCAGGTGCAGGAAATTCCTTTATTTGACCTGCTTTACCAGAAGAGGTACGGGGCCCTCGCCTTACTTCGCGGAAATAGAACACGACTATGTTCTCGATGAGAACACCGATCCTTCCTCGCCCCGTCCTCGTACGGTACCGCGCCGTCCCGCGAATACCGAACTGCTCCCCACGACCTACAGCGACCTCAACTATTACTGGGCCTGCCCCTACGATTACAAACTGCGCAGGCTGATGGGGTTCAGTCCGGGCGTCAGGGAGGATTACGGTTACGGCCAGCAGATACACAATCTGCTGGCGTTGATACACGAAAGGGCGAAAAAGGGCGGGGTCGACGAGGAATGGGTCAAGGAAGAGGTGGGAAGGAGATTCAATCTGAGGTACACCACGGGAGATCCCTTTGAAAAAATGAAAAACGCGGCCGAGAGAACTTTGGTCAGGTATGTAACAGAATTCCCCGACATTGAACATTATGTTTTCGAAGCGGAAAAACCATTCGAGTTCATCATGGGGGACGCCATGATAAGCGGTACCATAGATTTGCTCAACCGTGTGGAAAACGTGGATCAAAACGAAGAAAGTTCCAGAACACCCGTTGAAGTGGTCGATTTCAAGACCAAGAGGAACGGTGACGATCTCCCGTTGGAGGACAGACTGAAAGACGCTTCAATGCAGGTTGTCCTTTATGCCATAGCCGCTGAGGAGTCGCTGGGTTACGATGCAAGGGAGGGGTCGGTCCACTTCCTTTACGCCGACAGGCCCCAGGACAGGGTGTCGGTGGATATTTCCGAAACGGCCCGGAACAAGGTGCGGGAAGCCGTGGCAAATGCGGTAAACGGCATCAAGGAGGGGCGGTTTCCGAGAACCGGGATTGAAACAGGCCGGTGCAAGGAATGTGATTATAAAAGTTTGTGTCCCGGTTCGGCGGCTTGCGGGAAGAACGAGGGCGAGAAAGGGTAAAAAGTGTAGTGTCGTGTTCGCGGGGACATGCAACCGTGAGCGATTTGCAGGCGAGTGCCGGTATAGGGGTGGCGGTTTTAATGGTGGACGTGTTCGATCGGGCAAAGAGATCGGAAGTGATGTCCAAGGTCAAATCCAAGGATACAAAGCCGGAAATGACCTTGAGGAAGGCATTGTACAAGGCCGGTCTCCGGGGATACAGGGTCAAAACCAAATTGCCGGGGTCCCCCGATATCGTTTTCACCCGGGTGAAGGTGGCCGTTTTCGTGGACGGTTGCTTCTGGCACGGTTGTCCGGAGTGCTATTCGGAGCCGGGGACCAATGTAACGTTTTGGCGAAAAAAATTGGCCGAGAACCGGGAGAGGGATGCCAGGGTGAACAAAATGCTGGCGGATATGGGTTGGAAAGTGCTTCGTCTTTGGGAACATCAAATAGAGAAGGATTTGAACGGTTGCATAGATGCGATCAAAGCGTCGATTTCCGGGGACGGGCATGTCCCCTCCGAGTACAACGCCGGTTCGAGTGGGGAAAACGCCAAGTCATTGACCAAAACGGGGCGACAAGGCCGGCGGACGGTGTTGTCGGTCGAACCGTCGAGCGGGGGTGATTTTGGTGGATGACAGGTTGGTTATGCAGGTGCAGATGACTGTGATAGATCATTTGGGAATACAGCTTTATTCCCATTTGGCTCCGGTTATCTGTGAACTGATCGCCAACAGTTGGGATGCCGACGCCAACAACGTATGGGTATCCGTTCCCGAAGTTGCGGTGGACGAGAGTTCCGAGATCGTAATCCGGGACGACGGGGAAGGTATGACGTTTCAAGAAATAAACGAATACTATCTGCAGATAGGTAGAAATCGTAGAAAAAATTTGGGCAAGGACAGGACAAAAGGCGGACGCAAGGTTATCGGCAGAAAGGGACTCGGGAAGCTGTCCGCGTTCGGTGTCGCCGACGAGGTCATGGTGGAAACAGTCAAAGAGGGTCGGCGGGTGGCTTTTGTTTTAAACATTCACGACATACGGCGTTCCGAGGGACTTTACGAACCTCCCGTGTTGGTTGACGAACCGACCGACGACCCCCCGGGTACCACCGTGACACTAAGAAAGCTGAAACGGAAAAGGCCCGTAGACATCGAGAGTTTGAGACGGCAGATTGCAAGGCGTTTTACAATATTGGGCCAAAGTTTCAATGTTTATCTGAACAATGTCGAAATAACCCTCGATGACCGCGGTTACAAGCTCCAGTACAAATGGGAAATAGATGAATGGGTGGATCCGGGCAAACAACGACGAATCAAGGGTTGGATAGGTACGCTGGAGAAACCGGTGCGGGAGGATTTCGGCAAGGGAATAGTTGTAACGGCCCGGGGGAAGTTGATTCACGAGCCGACTTTTTTCGGTGCGAGCGGCGGCAAGCAGGTCGCATATTCGTATATGGTCGGTGTTTTGGAGGCGGATTACCTGGATGATGATCCGGACAAAGACCTGGTTTCCACTGACAGGTCGAGTATTATAACGGACTCGGAGGAAGCTCAGGAACTATTCGAGTGGGCACGAAAGAAAATTGCGGAGATATCGGAGGAATGGTCCGATAAACGAGCCAGGGAGAGGGAGCAGGTTATAAAGAGTCTGGAAATAGTGGACAGCTGGTACCGGAAACTCGGAACCCACGAAAAAAGACTTGCCGACAGGGTTTTTCGCGCAATTGCGTCCGTTCCCGATCTTCCGGATGAGAAAGCGCAGGAGTTCATCGAGTACGTGATAGACTCCATAGACCACCGGGCCTTTAAAGATTTGATCGCCGATTTCAAGGGCACGGAGGACGAATTGAAACTCCTTGAGTTGTTCAGGGAATGGGAAGTGCTCGAGGCAAAGGAAATGTTGCGCGTCATGGAGGGACGTTTCGCGACCATTGAGAAATTTGAAACCTTGGTAAGGGAAAATGCAAAGGAGGTACCCACTCTTCACAATTTTTTCAAGGAATTTCCGTGGATGCTGGACCCGCGATGGACCGTTTGGAAGGACGAGGCCACTTATTCCAATCTGCTGAAGGAACGTTTTCCGGAAGGTGACGATGTTCCGGAGGAAAACAGGCGCATTGATTTTCTGGCCGTCGGTTTCGGGCACACCCTTAACATAATCGAACTGAAGAGACCCCGCGCAAAAGCGGGGAAGAAGGAGTTCAGCCAGGTCCAGGAATATCTGGAGTTTATACAGACGTATGTACGTGAAGAGGGACGGTTTTCCGATGTTATCGCCTATTTGGTTTGCGGGGGGATAGTGGATAAGGCCGAAGTCAGAACCAAACGCGACATTGCGAGAAGAGTGGGGATACATGTTTTGTTCTATTCGGAGCTTATGGACAGGGCCAAGGCATTGCACCAGGAACTGATTGAAAAGTACCAATCGTTGAAAGAGCGGAAGAAGACGGCCGAACAGGTCGGTGAGACCAGGAGTCTTGTGGCGGTGGGCAAATCCGGCGATTGATATTTCTTCAATAACATTGACGGCGGAGGTGCCGGGCCTGGTTACAGGTGTGATCATGGGACATTTGCAATGAGTTTGTCCCTTACAAAATTCGTTAACATCAGAAAAGAATAATTCGGGAATTATGCCATAACCAGAGGACTTCGTTTTAAAAGCCAATCCCGCGTGACAAATCACGCGGGTTTTTTTTGTGGGCTTCCGGGAGGGAGGTTCAAAACAAAAATGCCATGCGCTCATGCAAGCGAATGGCAAAAGAAAGGAGTTCTTAAGGCTATGATAGTGGAAACCCCGGGCGTTGTCAAGCAGGAAAATGGAAATCCAAACCGTTTTTACGAACTTTACGGCAGGACAATTGCCGAGCAGGGTGTGGCTCCCATTCCCACCGCTTTGTTCCGTTATCAGAGGGAATTGGGACTTTCCTTCCAGGAGGTGGCTTTTATCTGCCACCTTTTGAGCTACCGGTGGACCGTTAAGGATCCTTATCCCTCCATCAGGGAACTCAGCAAGTTAACCGGCGTGAGTGAAAAGACCCTGCATTCCTATAAAAAAAGCCTGGTTGAAAAGGGACTGATCATTGTCCGCAACAGGTACGATTCCAGCAACGGCCAGCTGAGCAATGAATATGACCTGGCGCCTGTCTTTGAAAAACTGCAGCAGATTATTCAAAACGAGGGGGAAGAAACCCCTGATTCCGGACAGGGGTGTGTAAAAAATACAGACCCCCCTCTTACCCGGGTGGATCATGCCGGGGGGTGTGAAAAAATTTCATACCCCCCACTTTCCGAATTTCAGAGGGGGGTCTGTAAAAATTTCACCCCCCCTCTTACCATGGGTTCAGACGAATTAAATAATAATTTTGTTGTTGTTGATGTTGATGTTGATCGTGACATCGTTGATTACCAAAAACCGGGAGAGAATATGCCCGCAGACAACCGCGGCGAAACGCCGGACGAACCTGTAACGAGCGCCCATCCCTGCCTTAACACCGCTGTTTTGGGGGAGTTGCAGGCGGCGGTGCTGGTGGCCACCGGCGCCCGGGTGCCTTCAGAGTTCCTGGAGGAACTCCTGCTGGAATTTCCAAAAGAAAAGATCAGGGAAAAAATCAAACTTATCAGTGAAATGGGCAGCGGTACGGAAATCAGGAACGTCCCCGGCCTGCTGGTTGCCGCTCTCAGGGAGGATTACAGGCACGAACCCGGGCGGCCGCAGGGCCGGGTCGAGAAGAATAAATCAAAAACAAAGAAAGCGGAAAGTAAAACGGATTCTGAGGAACACGAGAAGCTGAAAAAACGGGAATTGCTGAAATCCCTTTATCTCTCTTGAGTTATCAGGCTTTTTCGTCAGTTTCTGGATTTTTCCGTGTGCTACCATAACTTTTCACCCCCATGGTAACATTTCCCTTGCATCAGAACGGGTTTTGTTTTATAATCCCTTAAAACATATGTTTGGGGGTGCGCGAAATGGCAAGAGCGGAGAAAGATAAGCCGGCCACCAGGGAGGAAGTGCTTGAAAACGCTTTAAAGGGGATCAGGCAGAAATATGGTGATGGATCCATCATGCGTCTCGGTGAAAACCCGAGAATGAACGTGGAAGCGATACCCACCGGGATACTGTCTTTGGATATTGCAACCGGCATTGGTGGCCTGCCGCGCGGACGCATTGTTGAATTGTTCGGACCGGAGTCCTCGGGTAAGACCACCGTTGCCCTGCATGCCATAGCCGAAGCGCAGAAAGCGGGAGGTACCGCGGTATTTATAGACGCGGAACATTCGCTTGACCCGCTGTACGCCAGGAAACTCGGGGTGGACATTGAGAACTTGCTCGTTTCACAGCCCGATTATGGGGAGCAGGCTCTGAACATTTGCGAGGATCTCATCGAAAGCGGCGCGATAGACGTGATAGCGATAGATTCCGTGGCGGCCCTGGTGCCAAAGGCGGAAATAGAAGGGGAAATGGGTGAACTCCAGGTCGGCCTGCAAGCCCGTCTGATGTCTCAGGCATTGCGCAAACTCGCCGCCATTGTCAACAAGACAAGGACTTTGGTTATATTCATCAATCAGTTGCGGGAAAAAGTGGGCGGGGGACACGGCAACTTCAACTCCATTCAGGAGACGACACCAGGCGGCAGGGCGCTCAAATTTTACGCCTCCATGCGCCTGGAGGTGAGGAAGAAGGAAAACATCAAAGACAAGGAAGGAATAATCGGGAGCAGAACCTTGATCAGGGTGGTCAAAAACAAACTTGCGCCGCCATTTAAGGAAACGACCGTAAGCATGATCCATGGTGAAGGGATTTCCAGGGAGTGGGATGTGCTGGAAATGGCGGAAAAGTTGCACATCATACAAAAATCCGGCACGTGGTACTCTTTCAACGGCGAGCAACTGGGCCAGGGCATGGAGAACGCGAGGAAGTTCTTAAAATCGTACCCGGAAGTAACGGCCCAGATAGTTGAAAAAATAAAAGCCGCTATTGTCGGCGGTAATGAAATGAAGCCTTTAGAAAACAAGGTTATCCCGTTGGTAAAAGACCCGGAGTAGCTCCGGGTTCCTTTTTACGGTTCAAACTCCACTTTTATCACCCTTCCGAGTATTCGTACCTCATCAATCCTGTATATCTGCGGCTGATATTTGGGATTATCCGGGTAAAGAATGACGGCTTCCTCAAGAAACTTTACCCGCTTAAGGGTGGCTTCCTCATCATTCACAAGGACAACGGCTATCTGGCCGTTGTCCACCGTTTCCTGGCGGCGTACAAGCACTATGTCTCCGGGATAGATGCGGCTGCCGATCATGCTGTCACCTTTAACCCGGAGATAAAAATATTCCCCGTTTTTTACTTCTTCGGCCGGCACTTCCACCCAGTCGATAATGTTCTCGTCGGCGTATATGGGCTCCCCGGCCCGGATTACGCCGAGGATGGGTATTGATACCGTAGGGCCACGAGGCCAGCCATCTATGTCTTCGATGATTTTATCCACCGGCCGGGGGTCATTGGTTCTTCCGAGCAAGTAATCAATAGATACACCGAAAAAATCGGCCATCTGTCTTAGGGTCTGTTGACTGGGCTGCTTTCGCCCTGCTTCGTAATGAGCGATCATACTTTGGCTTAAATGAAAAAGCTTTCCTAATGCTTCTTGAGAAAGGTTTTTTTTCTCTCGAAGCTCTCTTAACCTCTTACCAAAAATGGTCACAATAATCACCTATACAAATTCTAGTATTACCATTCGTCATGGTAAAGTCATATTACCATTAGAAATATTATTGTAAAAAGGCATTGACTAAATTACCCAAGGTAATTATAATTTAGACCAAGAGGGTATTACCTTGAGTCATAACAAAGGCAGGTGAAAAGATTTTGAAAAATGAACGATTGATAGATTTAAGAGTAAAAGCTGGTCTCACACAAGAACAAGTGGCTGAAGCGATAGGCATTTCTCAAAGTATGATTGCTCACATTGAGGCCGGAAGACGGGAACCAAGGAAACATATCAAAATTAGACTGGCAAAATTTTTCGGAGTGTCCGTGGAATGGCTTTTTTATGAGCAGTTTGATTACCTTAAGTCATGTTCAACGGGCACGTAAATAATACTTCTGTGAAAACATGGAATAACCTTCCAGAGAGCAAAGAAATATAGTCTCCTGTCCCCGGCCGCTGTAAAGATGGCGGCAAGGGAGAGGGGATTACCCTGACCCAGGAGCGCAGTGCAACGCAGTTAACCAGTTAACTAGACCCGGCGGAGGGAAAACGCCGGGAGGATGCACCAGCTAAAAATTATCGCTGAGGAGCCTAAACAACCTGCATCGCAGTGAATAAGAGGTGGACATGACCGGGGTGAATAAGAGGTGGACATGACCGGGCAGGAAACACGCACCTACTTCGCCAGCTTCTCCAGCCTTGCGACCCTGGCAACGAGATAACGGGTGTCTGTTTCGATGCTGTCCAGGCGTTCATCGAGGTGTTTTTGCAGTCGTTCGATCTGGTCGCCCCTCAATGCGAAACCGTCAAAGAGGGCACGCACCTTGTCGATAACTTCGTTTTCGAGGCGAAGCCCTAGCTTGTCCACCTTGTTGTCCACGTTGTCGAGGCGGGTTGCTAGATGGAGCTGGCCCTCTTCAAGAGAATCGAGACGTTTATTAATCTTTCCAAGCTGCTGAAGCACGAGGCTCTGGAATTCCTCATTGGTCATGGCTATTCTCCTTTCGCTTACGATTTGTGGCTTTTGGGGTTGTCAGTCCGGCCAAGCAAGAAATCGATGCTGACGTCAAAGAAGTCGGCGAGGCGGATGGCCGCGTCAAAGCTGATGGGTTGTTTGCAGTTTTCTATGTCACTCAGCGAACTTTTACGCATACCGATGGCTTGACCAACTTGCTCAAGGGTGAGATTGTTAGCTTTCCTTAATTGCCTGAGTCGCGCCGAAAAAACTTTGGAAATCATGGAACAACCTCTTGACAGTTCGGATATCCCGAACTACAATAAAGTTAGGGTGGTTCGGAATATCCGAACTAACTGGAGTGGTACTATGGGACTTCGTCATAATCTCATTAAAGCTAGAACAAATAAAAATCTAAAACAGGTAGATGTAGCAAGATATCTCGGTTTGGCTAAATCAACTTATTGCGAAATCGAGCATGGCCACCATAATCCCTCCTGGGAGGTGGCCCAGCGCCTGGAGAAATTCTTCGGTATTCCCGTCGGCGAGTTGCTGGCGATAAGCCGGGACGAAACCGGACCCGGTGGAGAATGAAACCGACCTATTTGGCCCGCTTTAATTCCTGGATTACAAACTCTTGCTGAGCTGTTTTTCTCACCAGGTAGTTGATGTCCAGAGCTATAGCATCCAGGCGTTCATCGAGGTGTTTCCTTAAGTTCTCAATTTCATCGCCTCTAAGGTTGTAACCGTCGAAGAGGGCGCGGATCTTGTCGGTAATTTCGTTTTCGATAAGGGCTTCCATTCGTTCCATGCGCCCGGAGAGCTCCTGCTGGCCCTGCTCCAGGTCGCCGATGCGCTGCTCCATGTTGCCGACGCGTTGCTCTATATTGCCGACACGCTGATTCAGGGCCTTCAGTTCAACAAGGATTTCTTTCAACAGTTGCTCTGACACGGATTATTCCCCTCCCGTTTGATTTTCTTTCACCATCTCCTTCATGACGGAGATGATCAATTCGCGTTGCAAAGGGGTAAGTTTTCGAGCTACGTCTATCATCTGGCGGATGTCCGGCGGCAGCTCCGGGGCCTGGTCGGCGAAAAACTCGGCCAGGGTGATGCCCAGGGCGGAGCAGATTTTTTCGAGGGTTTCAATAGATGGGACTTTAATTCCGCGTTCTATCTCACTGATGAACGGCTGTGAAAGTCCCGTTTGTTGCGATATGTTAAGTAACTTTTGATTGTTTGCTTTTCTAATCTCCCTGATTCTTCGGCCTATATCCATAAGAATATATTCCCTTCGTTAGCTATGAGCTAATTTTATCAACTCAACGACTCAGAAAGCAAAGAGCTTTTGTTAGCTAATGGTTAAATTTTTATTGACGAAAACTTAGCTGTTAGCTAAACTTATAACAAAGGGAGTGAGCCGCGTGTTAAAAAATGGTATCAGCTTTAAGATAAAAACACTAAGGGAGTCAAGAGGCGTAAGCCAAGTAAAGCTGGCAAGTGACAGCAAAATTACGGCAGCTTACCTCTGTGAGCTAGAAAGTGGTGTCAAGACAAATCCGAGCATTGATGTACTATCCCGGATTGCCGCCGCCCTGGGGGTAACCGTAGCCGAATTGCTGGACGAGCAACAGGCAAAGGCAGCGGGAGAGTGACTCAAAACAATATTTCTGTGAAAACATGGAATAACCTTCCAGAGAGCAAAACAAATTCTTGGCTCTCGAAAGAAGCGTTATCTCCTGTCCCGGACCGCCGGCAATGTGGCGGCGCGGGAGAGGGGATGGTGCGGCTACGATAACTACTTAGCCCTTAATTTTACGATCATATTGGCCAGGGCCTCCACCTGCTCCCGGTTCAGGTCCCGGGCGGCATCAATCAAGGGGCGAAGGTGGGGAGGGATCGGCGTGACGAAAGCACCCTCTGCAAAAAACTCGGGTAAGGTTATCCCCAGAATGGTACAAAATCGTTCAAGGGTTGAAAGGGGAATCTCGTTCTGACCCTTTTCGTAACGGGACACCTGGGCCTGGCTTACGCCAAGCAGTTCGCCGAGCTCACTGGCCGTCAGGCCGTACCTTTTTCGAAGCTCTCTAATCCTTTCTCCTACATTCATGAATTCTACCTCGGGATGATATACGGATTACGTATAATATTATCTCTGAAATATTATCGCCTAATAGTTGAATTTGCAAACACGCAATTCGTATAAAATATGTTGACTAAAATACGTATAACGAATATAATAAATCTGGAGGTTAAAATGCCATGGTCCCGGTAGGAAGCAAAATACGTATGTTGCGCCAAAAAAGCAAGCTGACCCAGGCGGAACTGGCTGCCAAACTGGGCATTTCCCAGGCCGAGGTAAGCCGTATGGAGCGCGGACGTACTGCCGTAACGGTTCAAGACCTTTATAAAATTTCCTCAGCACTTGACGTACCCGTAACCGCCCTGTTGGACGAAGCTGACTTCCATAAAGCTTGATTACTTTTAGTTCTCCCGGTAAACAGATTTTTCCTGCAGACACGAAATTGTAAAGTTATGAGGAAATGTCTCTGTTTTCATTAATTACGCATTATCTCCTGTCCCTGGCCGTCAAGCTCTTGACGGCATGGGAGAGGGGATAATCCGGAAGCCCCTCTGCAAGTCCTGCCGCATCGCCTCCTGATACAGTGGCCCGTAGGGGCGTGGGAGAGTGGTTGCGGCAGTAAAACCAGGGGTGCAGCGCAACGCAGTCCACTTGACCCGGCCGGCGGGGGGTGAAACCGCCGGGAGGACGACGACGGTCCGGGAAACAGTCGTACCCGCCAGCGAGGGTTAAACCTGGGGGAAGGCGGCCGCCCTAAAGAGCCGCGCCCGCGGCGGGGATGGCGTCCCGTCCGGGTAAAGCCCTCCACAGACGTGCAGGCTGGTGCACGAATTCTGTGGCGATGTTCCTTGACATAGCCCTTCCCCCCAGCGGCGGTTCGGCCCTGCCGAGCAGGCACCGCGGCGCAGTCGGTTGCCGCCGGGCCACCGGATCGAAAAACGGGGACCCCTGTGGGGATAACTGGGAGTATTCTGCGCGACGGTGCATCCCGTAACCCTGAAACCAGGGAGCCGTGCGAGGGGGCTGCTTTCCCCATTCCCGTTTGGCGCACCCCGGGCGGGAAAGTGTGAGGGCGGTCTGCTCCACGGTGCGTGAGCTCAGCTCCGGGCAAGGTACCGTACCGGCGCGAATTACCGCTGCCTCCACGTGGCGCGCCGGGGGCGCACGCATGCTCTCTTTCTGCGTGCGGCGAAAAGCGGGAGAAAGGGTGGGTCTTTTGTCTTTGAGCGAACTGAGAAGATATGCCTGGGAATACCGGCGGCAGTCAACCCCGGGAGCCAGGCGAGAAATCATAAGGATTGTGTGGAGACATGAGAAGGCGGAAGGACTGCGGCTGCTGGCCGGGATGCTGGGTGTTACATATGATTCTTTATACAGTGAAGGGGACATAAGGGAATTCAAGAGGCAACGGAATATGGCACGGCGGCAACGATCAGCCAGGAAAACCGGGAACATAAATGCTAAGGACGTTTCAAGACTGGCCGCGGCGGAGGCCGGCGGGGGTACAATCGCGAATTGTGGTGGAAAGCGGACGAAGTGGAAGAACAGCTCCGGCCGCATAAAGAGTGCAGCCGTAGGGCAGGCATGGAACGCAAAGCTGGGGGGACTGGGTTAGGGTATGGCAGATCTTCAATATTAAGATGAGTTAAAATGAGTCAAATTTTTTCAATTAGGAGTCCCCCATGCCGCTAATATGCGGCACCACGAAGGATGAAAATGGTTAGGAAGCGAACTTCTGGTGTACCAGCCCTAGGGTACAAGGTTACTCTGGAGAAGAAAGAGGATGAGACTGCGGCTTAGGGTAAAGTAGATTTTCGAAGGAGGGTTGTACTTTTTCAAAAGGTGCAAAGCAGGTCGCACATGTCGTTGAAGGTAAGGGGTTTCGATGATAACGAATTCCTCTACCTTCTCGATGGATAACTTGCTGTTCCTAAACGTTTCATGGAGTAGAGAAGCAAGAGTTCGATGGTGAATCTCATCTCCATCAAATATGGATAATTGGCCAGTGTATTTAAGGTTCTCGTAAGCCGAAAAGCAAAAGTAACCGCTTTGATCTACCTTCCACATAGCATTTTTCATTTCTTTTAATCCTTCGATGCGATTTGTAGCAAAAAAGAGAAAATATTTTGTTCGGTTATTTTTATCCCGAATTTCAAGAGAACGTACGAATCGAGCACCGGCAATTTCTTTTAATTGGCGGAGATAAAGGTTGGTCAAGAAATCCCTTCGTTTTTCAGACTCATTTATGGAGAGGGCTTTTTTCCATTCATCAGTGTCGAACAAGAGATTAGTCTTAGGTTCGTGTGTTTCACACCATCTGTTAACGGCGTCATACATGAAGTTAAACAAAACTTCACAGCTCTGGTATTGGAGAATTTTAGCTATTAACTCTAAAGGTACGCCGGAAATTCCAAATGGATCAATAAAGACAAATGACGGTGCCAGTCTTTTCCCTTGCTTTTTTAGCTCGGAAAGAACTTGTTCCATGACATTTTCAAAGGAAGTGGGAATCACTTCGTAAAAGATTCTCTTCCTCTTCAATGCTGCACTGGGGAATCTTTCCTGGCATAAACTTTTTAGGAATGTAGCTCTTTCTTTATCGCTTTCAATAAAAAACATTCTGATTTCGGCCTTAAAATTGCGTTGAAGGGAATGTTCGGAGGCTATCCGGAGTGCAATTAATGGAGAACCTTCTTCACCAGTACTGTATAGCCCAGGTCCGGCAAAGCCATCGATATATAGTATCCTGGAAAAAGATTGTCCCAGGATCGGAAACCATGCTTTAAGATATTCCCGAAGCACAGTATGTTTCGCTCTTGAGTGTTCCTTAAGAGGCCAAATAATATTTTTCATTGAAAAACCTCCCCGGTTGATGTTACTGCTAATATTCGTCTTTTTTGGTAAAATCCCTCCTTTATCAAGATAATGTTAAGACTTTTTACTTGCGCCAAACAAGGGGGAACTGTAGTTGGGGCTGGATGGGTTCGTTGAGTACTTGAAGAACCGGAATTGTTCTTCAAAAACCATAACAGCATATACAGGGGCCCTGCGCTGCTTTATGAAATGGCTGGAGGATACGACCGGTTCTCCATTCGACCCGGCTTCCGTTACGCCGCTGGACGTGGCCGACTATCGCCGGTACCTGCTGAACGGGAACCGCAGGCCGGCCACAGTGAACCTTCACCTGGATGCCCTGTCGTCCTTTTTTTCGTGGGCTGCGTCCAGCGGCGTGGTCCCTTCCGACCCGACGGAAGATATCAGGAGGGTGCCGGAGCAGCGCGGGGCTCCCAGGTGGCTCACGAGGCAGGAGTTAGGGGCGCTGGTGAGGGCCGTGCAGAAGTACGGCATTCCCAGGGACCGGGCACTGCTGGCGATTCTGCTTCATACCGGCCTGCGGGTCTCCGAGGCGGTATCACTGCATGTTGAGGACCTGGTGATCCGGGAACGTTCAGGCTGGGTGACGGTCCGTGAGGGCAAGGGTGAAAAACGCAGGGAAGTGCCGTTGAACGTCACGGCCCGGAGAATAATCCAGGAGTGGCTTACCGTCCATCCCGGCGGCGACTGGCTCTTTCCCGGGCGAAAGGGACACATGACTGCCCGGGCTGCCGAAAAGATCCTGGAGAAGTACGCCCGGCTGGCGGGGGTGGAGGTTACGCCTCACCAGTTGAGGCACACCTTCTGCAAGATGTTGGTGGACGCGGGGGAGAGCCTGGACCGGGTGGCGGTTTTAGCGGGTCATTCTAATTTGAACACGACAGCGCGGTACACCAGGCCCGGAGTGCAGGACCTGGAGAAGGCCGTGGAGAAACTGAGCTGGGAGTAGGGGGCGCGTGTCCCCTATTTTTTATGGAAGCTGCCGTTTTCGGGAGGGGCGGCGGGGCGGTTTGACCTCCCGGTTTTGCGGCCCGCGGAAACGCGGGCTTTTGTTGTTGATTATTATCTTGTAAAGCCACCGGAGAGGGTTGCCTTAATGCTGAATGAAGGGATGTTTTCTTCGCGAACCGGGGAATGGGAAACTCCGCAAACCTTCTTTGAGGCGCTGAATGCCGAATTTCGTTTCACCCTGGATGTTTGCGCCCGTCCGGAAAACGCCAAATGTCTGCGATATTTCACGCCCGAACAGAACGGCCTTTTGCAACCATGGGCACCGGAAACCTGTTGGATGAACCCGCCCTATGGCCGCGAAATCGGGCGTTGGGTAGAAAAGGCGTACAACGAAGCCCGGAGAGGCGCTGTCGTAGTGGCCTTGCTTCCGGCCCGGACGGACACGCGGTGGTGGCACCGGTACGTCATGCGGGCTGCGGAGATCAGGTTCGTTAAAGGCCGGTTAAAATTCGGTGGTGCGGAGAACAGCGCACCATTTCCATCGGCGGTGGTGGTGTTTACTCCGGGGAAAACAGCGTCGGATGGGCCGGTTGTGAGAACCATGCGGGTGAAATAGTGTGGCGCTCAACGCGGTAGAAGAAGCGCTGAATAAAATTAAGCAGGCCGGGGACGATGTTGATAAGCTTTACACGGTGGCTGACATGCTCGACCGGGCCATGCACCGGGTGAGATGCGCGATAAACGGGCTTTGGCTTCCTAAGAAGAAGGTGGGGTAAATGCTCTGGCGTACGCGCTTCCTAGTCGGATTTTGTGCGGTTTGCTGGCCTGGTGGGCCGGATAGGGATTTCGCTGGCCCGTTCGCGACGGATAACCGGGGCCTGAAGCCCCGGCCCGGATGGACGGCGGGCCGGCTTCCCCCAAAAATTCCTCCCCTTTCCTTTCGCCCGGCTCAGTGCCGGGCTTTTTTGTACAACCCGGGCGCGGCTGGAAAATCTCCCGGGGAGGAAGGAGGGGACGTTTTCTGTACCCCGTGTCCGGCTGCGCTACAAACAGAAAGGAGCTGTTTTTTGTGAAAAACCCCGGACTTGCGGCGGTGCTGAGTTTTTTGATCTGCGGCCTGGGTCAAATCTACAACGGCCAGGTCGGCAAGGGCATTGCGCTTTTCGTAGCGGCAGGTATTTCCGGCCTGCTCTGCGCGGTGGTAATCGGATTCATTCTGCTACCGGTCGTCTGGCTGTACGGCATCTACGATGCCTACAGGACGGCTGAGAAAGTTAACAAGGGGGCTGGTGAAAATGTTGCCGGGTAAAGCCGGAATCACCCTTCTGCTGGTTGCCATGCTGTTTGTCCTGGCAACACCCGCGATCGCGGACGACCAGCAGGTTCCGGCAGCGGAGTCCGGCGGGATCCAGCCGGTGAGCCCGGACCAGTTTGCGCAGAAGGTCAACACTATGATTGACGGTGCCTACAAAGCGGCCGGTCCCGTGACTGACGCCGTGGCCAAGATCATGCTGGCCGTGGCGGGCGTAGCCGCGCTGCTGGTACTCTTCAGCGGCATGAAACTATTTCAAAAAGTCGTCGGTGCAGTTTTGTCCATAGGTTTCGGTTTGTTGCTCTTCTATGGAGCGCCATACATCGTGGGTCTGGTCAAGGGTCTGGCCCAGTATGTTACAAGATAGAGGAGGGTTGGGTTATGAACTATGTGCGTCCACTGGAAGCTATAAACCGCATTCGCTCGCTGGTTACAAGGCTGGTCGGTATTCCTGTTTTTCTGGGCTCCTGGCTGGCCGCTACTGAAGCCTGGGCCGCCGGGGGTATAGTTGAGCGTACGGCTGAAGATGTGGCTACAAAGCTGGTTAATATCTTCAAAGAAATTCTCATGCCGATTGGTGCCTTCGTTATTTTCATTGCTGTTGCATGGACTGCTTTCCTTATCATCACCACGGCAAACAGGCCCGAGAAACGGGCCGAAGCAATGGGATCCCTGCCCTACATACTGGGCGGCGGCGTCCTCCTTGGTGGATCTATGCTGGTGGCGGGTTTTATCGTCGGCCTTATGGCCAAAGCCGGGCAGTAGAGGGTGGTGTTCATGCGGCGTTACCCCGTGCCCGTACAGATAACCGAGCCGGAACGGATCTTTGGTGGCCTGCTAAGCTTCAAGCAGTTCGTGTACATCGTGGCCGGAGCCTCATTAGGGGGCATGGCGGGGGCGGCAGCGGTATTCTTTCCCGTCCCCGTACGCTTCGCACTCTTTGGATTGGGCTGTGCGGCGGGTATGGCTATAGCTTTCGTAAAGCTGTATCACACTCCCATGGACGTATTCCTGTGGCACTGGTTCTGCTGGAAACGGAGCGGGAGGGCGTTTTACCTTAAGGGGGATGAGTAGAGTGGGAGCCTGGTTTACCGCGACCTTCCTGGTACTTTCGGCTGCCGTGGGCATGCTGGCCTGGTTCTATGCGCGGCCCCGCCGTACAACGGAGTCCCGCGCCGGGGCCGGGCGACCCGCCTCCCCGGGCCCCCGCCGGGCATCAAGTGGCCTGAAAGATTTCTGGGAGGTTAAGGACGTCCGGCGAAGCCTCCTGATCCTGACCGGGGATCGCTACCGCATGGTGTGCCGTATTACAGCGGCGGACTACTGGCTTCTATCCGAGAACGAGCAGAATAACGTCGAGGACGCCCTGCGGGGCGCGCTGCGGCAGCTGAACTATCCGGTGCAGTTCCTGGTTACCTCGGAGGCGGTGGACACCAGGGCCGCCGTGGAGGAACTGCGTGAGATGGCTCCAAGCCTGCCGGGTACACTGGCGGACATGGCCCTGGCCCGTGCCAACTGGTTAACCGGCTTGATGCAGGAGCGTGCGGTATCGGCCCGGCGGGCCTACGTAGTGCTCTCCTATAACACCGTGAAGGGCTTCGACCATGCTCTGGAAGAATTACAGGCCAGGGCAAATACCCTTGCGGTGGCCCTGGCGGGAGCGAAGATACGCCTGGAGCCGCTTTCTTCCGAGGCCCTTGTGGACCTGCTGGCGCACCTGTTGAACAGAGGACGCGCCTGGCGGCCTTCGGAGGCGGTTAAAGCCGGGGTATTGTGCCTGTATCACGTGGGCGAAAGGGATGTGTATGAGGATGCGGTTCCTGCAGCGTAGGCGTAAACAAGAATCGGTGGAGAAAGATCCCCTGACCCGGCACGTCCTGCGGGTGCAGAACCTTTTCAGTCCGTCGGGGCTTATTGATGAGTTCGACTGCCTTGCTTTAGGCGACCGCTGGTGTAAAGTTTACGGCGTATTAGGGCTGCCCCGCGAAGTGACGGTGGGTTTTCTTGATGAAATCTTTTTTGCGGGGGACGTGGATCTGTCCATCCACCTGGAGCCCGTGCCGGACGGGGAAGTATTGAAAAACCTGACCCGCCGCGAGACACAGGCCAGGGCGCAGTACGACCTGGATCGCAAGGCGGGGAGCATTTACCGCCTGCCGGAACTGGAGGCCCAGATCCGGGACTACCGCAGCCTCCGGGAGGCCGTGCAGTTCGGCCAGGACAGGCTATTTCACGGCACACTGTTCATAGCCGTCCATGGCCATACCAAAGATGAGCTCCGCAGGCGCTGCGACCTGGTGGAATCGGTGCTGGCCCGGCGCGGCGTGCTGGCCCACCCCCTGGTGTTGCGGCAGGCGGCGGGGCTGAAGAGCGTTCTGCCCTTTGCTTCCAACCGGGTGGAAGACTTCGCCAGGAACATGACCACCGGCGTGGGGGCCTGCTGCCTCCCCGTAACGGCTTCCGGGAGCGGCCACACGAAAGGCATAATGCTGGGGTTCAACTATTTCACCGGGTCCCCCGTCCTGCTCGACCGGTTTGCCGGGGAAAAAATTATCCCCAACCAGCACCTGTTCATTTCCGGCGAGTCCGGTTCGGGCAAGTCCGTATCGAAACGGCACATCGCCCTCCTGGAAGGCTACCGGGGGGTAAGGACGGCCTTTGTGGACCCGGAAAACGAGTACATTCGCTTCACGGAGGCTTTGGGCGGCCCGGTGGTGCGCTTGAAACCCGGTGTGTTTTCCGGAATGAACCCCCTGGAGCTGGAGCCGGAACAACAGGAAGACGGAACCTGGCGGGTGAATGTACTGGATAAAGTTGCCGACGTGCGAGGTCTTGTAGGGGCCGTTTTCCGGTACTTTTCCGGGGACGGCCTCACGGCGCGGGAGGCGGCCCTGCTGGAAGAAGCCGTGCTGGAGGAATACCGGGCGAGGGGCGTAACGCACGACCCGGGAAGCCTTTACGAAGGCGGCATAAAAAAGCCCATGCCCACCCTTTCGGATATACAGAAACGCCTGGCGGCCAAGCCCGGCGGGGAAAGGGTGGCGGACGGCATGAAACCGCTTCTTTCCGGCGGTTCCCTGGGGATGTTCGACGGCCAGACCACCTTGACCCTTAAGGAAGCGCCATATATATGTTTTGCCCTCAAGGGTCTGGGCGACGACCTGGCGCGCTTCGTGGGCGTATACGCCGTGCTTTCCTGGCTCTGGCAGATGTTCGCCCAGCGGGGCGGCAGGGAGGTGCCCAAGTGCGTGGCCGTGGATGAAGCCTGGATGTTTCTCAGACACCCCGACGCGGCGCTTTACCTGGAAACCCTGGCCCGGAGGGGCCGCAAGCACGGTTGCGCCCTGACCATCGCCACCCAGCGGTTTGAAGAATTCGCCTCCAGGGAGGCGGGCCGGGCGGTGATCGAGTCCTGCGCGACAATTCTGGTGTTGAGGCAGGAGGAGCATGCGGTCAAAGCTGTCATAGAATACTTCCACCTCTCCGAAGGGTGCCGCAAGATTCTCTCGGGGGAACATGCCCGGCCCGGCCTGGGCATCCTGCGGGTTTCCGGGCAGACCTTTGCCGTGCAGGTTACGCCCGCACCGTTCGAGTGGGAATACGTTGAAACGAAGGTGGGGGGATAGCATGCAAGACGACCACGAATACAACCCGGTGACCCCGTTGTTGCCCATGTTCCTGGGTTTGTTTATTGGCCTGGCCGTCACCGTAGTGTCCTATGTGGTCTGGCTCGTTTGGTGCATCTGGCGTGCGAAGAAGCTGAACCGCCAACCCACCGGGTTCCCGGAGGCAATCAAAGCCCGCATGAGGAAGTGGGGGCCATGAAGCGGGCGGCGGCTTTGTTTTTCGCCCTGCTCCTGCTCCTTTTTCCCCTGGCCCCTGCACTGGCGCAGGTTGATTTAATACAAGATCAGCCGGAAGACGCAGCCGGAGACCCGTGGGCGCCGGAGGACCGGGGAGGCACCTTCGAGAAAATCGTGGCCTCCCTGATAACTTTTCCCATTCGGATTTCCGAAGGTGCGCTGAAGGCCGCCGGGTTCAAATCCATAGACCAACTGGTGTTCCTGGAGGGGGTTCCGGACGACCAGAAGCGTTTCGTCCCCTGGGAGACTGAGGGCGAAAGGGGTAACCTGCGAGAATGGTTCGTCGCCTTATGCTCGATAGCCGCTCCTTTTTACCTTATCGTTATAGCGGTCACCGCGTTCAAGTTTTTCTACGCGGCGGCCAACCCGGGGGCCAGGCGGGAGGCAATGGAGTCCATCCAACGCTGGTTTTTGGCCGTCGGTATCATCGTGCTCGCACCCTTCGTCCTGGAAACCTTCATGTGGCTTTCATCGGTCCTGCTGGACGGAGTTGAGGGGGCTTTCCAGTACGTGGTCCAGGGTACGGGCAGAAGTGTGGGCGATTGGGGAGTTAACTTCGGCGGGGTGAACGTCAGTACGGGCTCCGTTCTGGCCACGGCCGTGGTCAAGCTGGCGTTCTTCCTGTTCTTCTGTTACCTGAACGTCATCTACCTGGTGCGCAAGCTGGCCCTGACGGTGTTCTATGTGTTCACCCCCTTGATGGCCCTCATGTGGGCCGGCAACAAAAACGTTACCGCTGCGGCCGTCTGGCTGGGGGAGTTGGCGTCCAACGCTTTCATGCCCGTGGCCCACGCCCTGGTGCTGGGTACCATCCTCATCCTGGCGGACGTAAAAAACCTGGAGGCCTCCTGGCTGGCCGTACTGATATACCTGTACACGGTCGTACCGCTGTCGGAGGTCCTGCGCAATTCCATGATGGGTATTTTCACCAGAGCGGCGGGGTTGAACGAGAAGGCCGTGGCCACCGGCGCGATGGCCGCCCTGGGCCTGGGCGGGGTGGTGTCCCTTGCCCGGCTGGGTGCGGCGACTTTCGCCTCCCGACCCCTCCCGCTGGAAGGGGAAAGCCCCGCTTCCGGCGGAGGCGAAGCACCAGAGGGCCCGCCTCCGGGCGGGTGGGGCGGCACGCCCGGCGGGATTCAACCTGCTCCCCGGCGGCAGGCCGGGTTTACCTCCCCGGATCTGCGCGGCGAAATGCCTGCCGGCTCTTCCGGCAGCCCGCCGGTGGCGGCCAGAGGAATGGGTTCGTCCTACGGGATGTTAGGTACACACTCCGCAGTTGGTCAGACGACGCACCCGGTAACCGGGTCGGAAGTCATTCCGCCCGGGTCACCGCTGAAAGGACGGGTTCAAAACCCGTCAATAACGGGACTTCTGGCGGCAACCGACACCGCCTCGCGGGCCGGTGAGTTCGCCCGCACCGGGGCGAGCATCGCCGGCGGCTTTGTCGGCGGTGTAGTGCCCGGCGGTGAAGCCATTGTGAAAACCGGGGCGTCCCTGGCGGCAGCCATGACCAGGGGCGCTTCTGTGGTAGCCGGCACCACCCTGCAGGCGGCCCGGCGGTCAAAAGAAGAAAAAGTGGGCTTCGGGGAGGCTTTAAAGGCCGAGACCGGGGCGGGCAGCGTCACCGGGGCCGCCGGCAGGGTGCTTTCCACGGCGGCCATGAGCGCCTGGAACCCGGCCCTGGGGCAGCGGCAGGCGAAGCTTTACGCGGCATATGACGCGGCGCAAAGAGGACTGGACGGATTAAGGTATAGGAATTAATGATTACTGCGGGTACCGGAAAGGTGCCCGTTTTTGTTTTTTGAGGTGATTAAACTTTGAGCTACCGCAGAATGGGACGTGGTCTGGCGCAGCAGGCTTTGAAAAGGGCCGCACTAAAGCTGCTCAAAAAGTCCGGGTCGAAGCTGGTGGCCGTAATCATCGGTACGCTGGGACCGCCCCTGATCATCTTTTTTATTGCGGTGGCCCTGGCCCTCTTCCTCTTCGCGGCGGTCTACGCGGCCATGCCGGGGGACCAGCACCTGACCGGCGTGAAGCCGTCCCAAGCGGACGCGGCCATCCGGGACTTCGCGAAGTCGCGGGTGGCGGAAATGAACGTGAAAGAAACCTGGCTCGTCCCCGGTGATGGCGCGTGGTACCCGGGTAAAGGCGAGTACACGTTCGGACGCCTGGTGGACCGCTACGGGCAGGACACGAAGCTGGTCAACGAATGGGGGGACGCCTACGCGCCGGTGCTGTACCGGGCGCTACAAACGGCGGGGACGGACCGTATGGCCGACCGGGCCTGGGTGGAGGCAAAAATCCGGGAAGCGGCGAAGGAATTACGCCCCTGGTTTTATTACAAGGAAAGCAAAGTCACCTACTGCGGCAAGGATGGGTGAACTGCAGAAACGGTTTACCTCCTGGTGGAGGCTTACACGATCAGGGGCCACAATCTTTACCGCTACCGATGGGTGACAAAAACCTACGGTGACGGTGGTTCGGTGACTTACGAAGAACTTGCAGGCATCGAGACCCTGGACAACGGCAGGAAGTACCTGGAGGCTTACTTGGCGAAAGCGCTCGGACTGCCGTCTGGTTCAACAGACATTGAGCTGGCCGGGGACATGGTCTTTAACGCGGGTATAGCCTTCACACAGGCCAGGAAAGAATGGCTGGCCTGGCTGGATCATGCCTTCGGTGTGACCTACGCCTGGGCCTCCGGTGCGGGGATCCCTGCCGAGTTCCGGACATTTCTGGAAGAGGCTGAAAAGCTCACGGGTATACCCGCCTGGTTTCTGGCAGGGTTGATTCAAAAGGAATCAGACTGGAATCCTCTGGCCGTTAACGACAGGACCGGGTGTTTCGGGTTGACCCAGCAGCACCCGGACTACTGGCCTGAACGGGCGCGGGCCGCCGGGTTCGACCCGGAGCGGGATAAGTGGAATCCCAGGGCGCAGATTATCGTCGGTGCGCTGTACCTGGTCTCCCTCTTTGACGCCCGGGGACTGGAATGGGAGGGTGATGGTTGGAAAAATGATTCAGACTTACATGCAGCTCTTGCACGTTATGGTGGTTATGGAGCGGACGTTGTGGGAGCGAAGCCTTATATAGATAAGGTCGTCACGGCGGCGCAAGCCTACCGCACCCCGGCGGTGTGGCCGGTGCCGGGGACGGGCAGGGGCGACATCACCAGTTACTTCGGCATGAGGTACCACCCGACCCTGCATATATGGAGGATGCACAACGGTATTGACATCGCCGCGCCGGAGGGGACACCGGTCGTATCGGTGTCGGGCGGTGTGGTCACGACCGGGTACGACAGTGAATCGGGTAATTTCGTGGTCGTCCGGGACGGCACTTATGAGTACGTCTACTGCCATTTGTCCCGGATATTGGCCGTAGACGGCCAGGCCGTAAGGCCCGGCGACCAGATTGGCCTGGTGGGGGCCACCGGTGAAGCCACCGGTCCGCACCTGCACTTCGGGGTAAAGAAGCTAAATACCAATAGCTGGATAGACCCGTTGTTGGTTTTAAGTTAATATTCTCCCCCGGGCTTGAAGGTCGGGGTATCCGACGCAGAAAGGACGGTGAGCTGTCGTGTTGTCCCTTGCTGTACTTTATGCGGTGGGGTGCCTATTAAATTGCACCTTTTACCTCATCGCCCGTTTGGTGGGAGCACAGCATGTTGCGGACAATCGGGCGCTGGCGTCGGTGTGGTGGATGCTCGGCGCCTGGAGCTGGTTCATACTGGCAATGGTGCTTTTTTAGAAAGGACAGACCTCTCCCACAGCGAATCGGATCAGGAAAACGTCGTTTTGGGAGGGGGTGGGACAAATGGGTTCTCTGTCGGTGTTAGTTTTCGGCTTTTCAATGATTATGATTGGAGTGGTGTCGTTGTTGTTAATGAGGTCGTACTTTTCGAAGCTTTTCAGGCGGATTAAAGAAAGCCATTTGGCGGCTGAAATTAAAGGACCCCTCGACAACTTTGGAGTCGTTGCTGAATTGGTCGGGAACGTAAGAGCTGTCTATTCCCCGGTTGGGGGAGGGCGGTACATTTCGCGAGAAAAGACGGTCCTCCTGAGTTACCCCCCGGGGAGCAAAGGTCTGTGGGCACTTTTGGAAGCAGCTCACGAAGCGGGGCACGCGGCTAAACCGCATCCCCTTACCGAATTGCTGGCATCAACCCCGTTAAGGCTCGCGATCAGCATGGTGGCTCCCGTGGCCATATCTTTTTTTGTGGGCTGGCGGGTGCCGCACCAGGCAATTTCTTTAGCTCTGCTGGCCGTTTTACTGAGCTTTCCTTTAATTGCCCTGGCGGCCATCACGCAGGAGGAGGTTGGAGCCTGCCTTTTTTCGAGGCGCTGGATGTGTTCCTATCTTGATGGGCAGGGCTACGAGACCTATCAGGGTGCTGTTGCTAAAATGATACATGCCGAGGTGGCTTTTGAAATTTTGGACGGGTTTGCCCTGCTTTTGTTTTTCGAGGGTGCAATCGTTTTATTTTGGGGCTTGGGGAGGACGTTAATATGAGCGCAGGCACGCGGTGGATAAAAGAAGAAATGCTGGTTGCCGTTGCGGCGATAAGCGCCCTTTTGTTATTGACGGTAGTCGGGAAAATGTTGTTCCTTTTCTGATTGGATGGGGTGGTGGCAAATCATGCTCGTTCTCCTGGCGCATCCGGATCCAGAAGTCCTGGCAGGCTACCTTCGGGGTGCGGATCACGAAGTCAGGGAGCTGTACGTGAACGACCTGGCCGTTCAGGCAGCCGTGAAGTTTGGTGCTGACGCCGTAATTTACTCCGACAGCCTGGAACCGGTTGTGCCCCACGAGGAGGCACTGAAGGCTCTCCTCGACGCCGGCCTGCGCGTGGTGCTCCTGGCCCGGCGGGATAGCCCTCTGGTACCCTATGCTGGCGCCCTGGGAATCCGGGACTTAGTTTTCCTTCCTGCTTCCCCGGCCCAGGTCCTGTACCGCCTGGAAAACCCCGCATCTCCCCAGGAAGCGGCTGAGTTGGTGAGGGGGCTTATGGTAACCGGAGGCGTAGCGAGTCCGCTGAACCCGGCCACACTGGCCGAGGCGGGCCTGGAGCCCGACGAAGCAGCGGTGGGGGAAGTGGAAGCAGGTGAGGCAAAGAGAAAAAAAGCGGGGCTGCTTGGAAAGCTGAACCAGCTCCGTCCGGTTAGCATCAATCAAGCCGGTAAACCTGAACAGGAAAAAATGCAGGCCGGAAACGACCCGGAGCCGGAAAGATCAACTCCGGGAGGAGAAGACGCCGTAGAGCCGGACTACAAACCCCCGCAGGATACGGGTAGCGGTATTCCTGTTCTAAACAGGGTGGTTTCGGGCACCCCTAAAGTGCTCCTGGGACTTGGCAGCGACCAGCTGGAAGAATGGTTCCAGGGGGTATTTGACGGCGTTCTGGAAGTAATCCACGCTTCCAGGACGCCGGAAGATTTTAAAGAAGCCGTTGAAAACGCCGCCCCGGATATAGCCGTACTGATGCGTCCGGGGCCGGCCGGAGGCATAGCCGACGCTCACAAGCTCGCCGCATGGGCGGTAACCAGGGTGCCGGCCGTTCTGTTCATTGCCGGGGAGCTGGACGATGCAGGCAGGGAAATGGCGGAAGAGGCCGCCAGTGCGGGGGTGCGCCACATACTTACCTGCCCGCCCGGCGGTTTCGTCTCCGGGGAAGAACTGGTCTTCCTGGTCAACTTCCTGATCCGTGAGCTGAAGCCCGGGCAAGCCGGACCGGCGGCGGTGCAAAAGCCCGAGCCGAAAAAGAAACAGAAACCCCGGAAGAGCGGGCGGCCGGAAAAAAAGTTCCGGTTCGTACTGCCCGGGGCATCTGTTAAAGAATCCGTGCCGCTGGAGGAGGTAACCCCGGAAGACGAAGCGGAAAAGGATGTGCCCCTTCATGAGGCACAAGGGAAAAATCCGGCATCCGTAGTCCCCGGGGGACTTCTGGCGGTCGTATCGCCCTGGCGTCCGGGTCTTGCGGGCAGAATCGCCGCTCAGGCGGCGAGGATGTTCGCGGCCACCGGAAACGAAGTGGCCTTTATATGCGCGGCGAAGGAGAGCACGGGTGCGGTCTGGCTGGACGTGAGCGACGAGGAACTCATCATGTGTGACTGGCGTGTGCCCGGGTCGGCCGTTCCCCTGGTGCGTGACAGGCTAAAGCTCTGGCCGGTGGACCCGGCAAAAGACCTGGACTGCGGCAGGGACGGCGTGATCGAGCTCATAAAGCAGGCACGCAGGACTGCCGTCTACACGGTGGTCGACTTCGGCGGTGACGTCAGCCTGGCCGGTAAAGCGGTATTCCTCGGGCGCTCGGTAGTGATGTGCGTCGTCCCCGGCGGGGACCCGGTGGAGCTGAAGACGGCCCTGCTCTGGTTCCGGCAATTGAAAGAGGGGAGGGAAAACGTGGTGGCGGGCATAGACCTCAGGGGGGTGCCGCCGGTCGTGCCGGAACAGCTGAACCCCGTGCTGACCATCCGCCACAACCCGGCGGACGCCCTTTCCGAAGCCCTGGTGCGGGGGGTGGAAGGAGAGTTTTACTGGGAAAGGATGAGGAGCATTGCCAAAAAACAAACTGGTTAACGTTTTAACAGCCCTGGTCCTGGTCGTACTGTCCGGCGCTCTTGTCTGGTACATCATCGGGATTACCGCGCCGACGGTGCCGGTGGTCAAGGCCCAGAAGAAAATACCGGTGGGTACTATTATCACCGGCGACATGGTGAAGGTCCAGCCCATGGCCAGGGTGGACGTACCTCCCGACGCCGTGTCGGACGTCCGGGAGGTAATCGGCAAAACCGTAACCCTCGGCACCCTTCTGCCGGGTGACCCCGTCAGGAAGGCGCACGTAAAGGCGGGAGTGGGGAGCCTGCAGGCCCGTCTCAACGCCCTGGCCCCCGGAAGGGTGGCCGTGGACCTGCCCGCCGAAAGTGGGCTGAAGGGGCTTTCCGCAGGGGATAAAGTGATGGTCTTTGGGGAAGTGCCGGTCGGGGATGCAGCCTCGAAAACGGCGGCCACGGTCGTGGAACTCATAGCCCGTGATGCCGTGGTTCTCGAGGTGCCCGGGGACAGGCCGCAGGGCGAGGGCGTATTCGGCGGCACCGGGGGCGCCAAGGGGCCGGTGGTGGTGGCGGTAACGCCCGAGGAGGCCAAAAAAATCGCCAACTCCATCGTCAGGGGCAAAAGGACGGCGATAGCCCTCCTGCCCCGGGAGGGGGTCAGGTAAATGTTCGGGTTGGGCAGGAAAAAGAAGAAGGATATGCAGGAACCCGGGGAGAGCCTGATCCTGTGGGGGCCTGCAGCGGGAACGGAGCATGCGGAGCAGGAGGAACGGGAACGGGAAAAGGAAAACCCCGGGATGATCGACGGCATTCCGGTCTCCCCCGGGGCCCTGCCGGGGCGGGGGAAGATAGTAACCTTCCACTCTCCCAAGGGTGGGGACGGCGTGAGCACCGTGGCGGCAAACGTAGCCGCCCTGCTGGCCAGGCATGCCGGGACGGTGCTGGTGGACCTCAACGGGGTGGGCGCGGTGAGATCCAGGTTCGGGCTGCCTTCCGACTGTCCGGTGAACATCCTGGACTGGGAGAGTGCTGAAGACAGGCGGCACATATCGGTTTACGAGCACCAGTGCGGGTTGGCCCTGGTGCCCGGCGTGGTGCACTACGACGATCTGGAGCGGGTCAATCCCGCTCTTGTTTTCCGGGTCCTCGGAATCCTGAAAGATGCCTACGAGTACGTGGTGGTGGACGCACCGCCGGTAAACGGGGCCAACCCGGCCTGGGCCGCCGCGGTGGTTTCCGACAGGGTGTTCACCGTCATCACTCCCGACCGGGCAAGCATCGACATGCTCGGGGGTACCGTGAACTACCTGGAAAGGCTCGGGTGCGAAGATCGCTCGGCGGTAATGCTGAACAAGGCCGGTGTGCCCGGGGGTATACGTGTCGCCGACCTGGTGGACAAAAATCCCCTGGGGGTGGAATTCAAGGCTATCCTGCCGTACAGCGATGCGGTGATGGAATATAACAACCGGAGACAGGTGGTAGCGCTCGCCAGACCCAAAGACCCCTTCTCCCGGGCGGTGTCCGCTTTCACGGAGGAGGTGTTTGACTGAATGGATATAGAGCTGATCAGGAAACTGGCCGGTAACTTGAACGAGGTCGTGCCGCTGGAAATTGCCACCGCCGATACTGAACAGGGCCAGGACGCGGCTATCTCCCAGGAGAACCTTTCCCGGCTGAGGGGTTACGTGCAGCTGGCTTTGAGGCAACAGCTGAAGCCGGAGGAACTGGGGAAGTCCCGGGACCCGCTGGTGCGCTCGCGGCTGAGGAGCATAGTGATGCGTGCCCTGGTGGAGCTGGACATCCCCATAGGCAGCGGTGCGGCGGCGGCCCTGGCCGAGGAGCTTGCGGACGACCTCCTCGGTTTCGGCCCCATCGAGCAGTTCTTTTACGACCCGGAAGTTACCGAGATCAAGGTGATCCGGTACGACCTGATCCGGGTTGAAAAGCACGGTATTGAGCGGGTGGCGGAGGGGGTGCGCTTCCGGGACGAGCAGCACTGCCGCGACATACTGGAGCGTATGCTGGCCCCCACGGGGCGGCGTATCGACATCAGCAGTCCCCGGGTGAACGCCAGGCTTTTCGACGGCTCCCGGCTGATCGCCCACATCCCCCCGGTGGCCGTGGAGGGCACTACCATCACCATCCGGCGGTTCCGCCAGGACATGACGGTGGAAAACCTGCTCAAGCGGGGGGTGCTCACCCCGGAGGTGCTGGAGTTCCTCAAGGCGGCCGTTCTGGCCCGGATGAACATCGTGATATGCGGCGGTACCAGTTCCGGCAAGACGACCCTCCTGAACTGCATCGCTTCCTTCATTCCCGACGAGGAGAGCATCATCACCATCGAGGACCCTGCGGAACTGCAGCTGCAGCACAGGAACGTCAGGCGCCTTGAGGCAAAACCGCCCAACCAGGAGGGAAAGGGGGCAGTCACCCAGCGGGACCTGATGGTTGACGCCCTGCGCATGGCCCCCAAGCGGATCATCATCGGGGAGTGCCGCGCGGGGGAGGCCTTTGACATGCTGCAGGCTATGAACACCGGCCACCTGGGGAGCATGACGACCATCCACGCCAACTCGGCCCGTCACGGCACCCGGCGCCTGGTCAACATGGTCCAGATGGCCGAACTCGACCTGCCCTACGAGGCCATTATCGAGCAGATAGCCGACGCGGTGGACATCTTCATCCACGTCCTCAAAGACCGGTCGGGACGGCGGCGGCTGGACCACATCGTGGAGGTGACCGGCGTCGAGCGCACGCCCGAGGGAGTGCTCAACGTGGGGCTGAACCCCCTCTGGCAGTACGACCGTTCTGCCGAAAGGCTGGTCTGGGTGGCGTCAAAATTCACCCGGGAGCGGATTTTCCGGGAAGAGGGGGGCTGGACGTGCTGACGCTTTTGAGCATTGCCGCCGCCGGAGCCACCGTTCTGGCCCTGCTTGTACTCATCTTCGGCCCGAATCTTTCCGGCCGCACCCGTTCCGTAAGGCTTAAAGAACGCAGGACGGCCGTGAAACAGGATCTTCCCGTGCTGCTCGCAGGGGCTGCCGGGTGTGCCCTCCTGGCTTACGCGGTGACCGGGACGGTTTATTTTGCTGCCGCCGCCTCGCTGGGCGGCTTTTACGTGTCCAGGTGGTGGCGTGGCGTGCAGGAAGCCCGGAGAAAAGAACTCCTGCGGGTGCAGTTCGCCGACGTGCTGCAGCAGTTGGCCAGCGCGGTACGGGGCGGCCTGAATCCCTACCAGGCCCTGGAGGACGCCGTGCCGAACATGCCCCGGCCGGCCAGGGACGTTTTCTTTGAAGTGCTGCGCAGGACCAGGACCGGGCAGACCATTGTCCAGGCCCTCGATACTGTGCGCCAGGAAACGGGCTGGGAAGACCTGCGGGTCCTCACCGTCGGCCTGAGCCTGTACAGCAGGACGGGTAGTGACCTGGCGGCCATATGCGACCACGCCCTGGAAGCCTACTACGAGAGGGAAAGCTTCCGGGCGTTCATCGACGCGGTTACCGCCGACAGCCGCATGACGCTGAAAATACTGTCCGGTTTGCCCTTCCTGGTGGTGGGGTTTGCCCGGGCGGTGAACCCGGAGTTCGCCGGGCCGCTCTTCCACACGCTGCCCGGGAGCGCGGTATTTATAATGTGCTGCGCGATGATCTTCCTGGGCAATGTGGTGGTTAAGAAGATGATGGCCGGGGTATCGCAGTAGGGAGGGGGAAATATGGATCTGCGTCTCATGGCGGCTCTGCTGGCGTCGGCGGGTATAGCCGCTTTAATGTTGAAGAAGCCGTCTCTTTTTTCGGAAGACGTCCGGGGGAGGGCGGAGGAACTGCTGGCCCGCACGGGGAAAAGGTTCTCTTCCGGCGATTCCCGCACCCTGCTGGAAAGGAAAATCGTCCAGGCGAACCTGGACATCCGGCCGGAGGTGTTTGCGGGTTTGCGTATAGCCCTTCCCCTGGCCTGCATGGCCCTGTTCGTCCCGCCGGCGTTGTTCGGGTTCCTGGACATATACTGGGGGATCGTCCCGGCGCTGGCGCTCTGGTTCCTGCCCGGCTGGTGGCTCAACAACCGGGTGAAAAGCCGGGTGGCCGCCATCAGGCGGGACCTGCCGGACTTCTCCATCATGTTTTCCACGGCGCTGGCCGCCGGGGCGGACATCCTGACTGCCCTGGAACAGGTGGCCTCCTCGCTGAAGGGGGAGCTGGGGGCCGAGATCCAGCGTGCCTGCCGCGACATGGCTGTGGGGAAGAGGCGCACAGACGCCCTGGCGGAGATGGCGGCCCGGTGCGGGGTGGACGAGTTGACCGCTCTGGTCAGGGTCATCGAGCAGGCCCAGCGTTACGGCTCACCCCTGGCCGAAACGGTGAAGCAGCACGCCGCCCAGATGCAGCTCCTCCGCCGTTACGAGGCCCAGCGGGTGGCCGGGGAACTGGGGGTCAAGATCATCTTCCCGATCATCATGTTCATCCTGTTCCCCATGCTGGTTCTGGTGGGGTTCCCCGTCGTCTGGCACCTGGTTGCCGCCCTGGGCAACTAATTGAAGGAGGTGATATCCGGTGCTGAATAAAGTCAAAACCCTGGCGGTCAGGTTTCACCGCGACCGGTCGGGAGCCGGAATTGCCGAGTACGGCCTGATCCTGGCCCTGGTGGCGGTGGTATGCATCGCGGCTCTCACCGCTCTGGGCGTTGCCCTGGTGAACAAGTTCAACAGGGTCAAGGAAGCCCTGGACAGCACGGGCTAGTCAAGATCCCCGGGTTACCAAACCCGGGGATTTTTCTTGAGGAGGTGTTGCCGCCGTTGTGGCTGTGGTTGTGGGCTTTCATGGTTTTCGCGCACATTTTTTTCTTATTCTGCTTGGGCATTTGTTTCCACCGCGCCGGGCCGGAGTTCCCGTACGGAATTGACCAAAGCGAGTACATCATCAGGTGTCAGAGAAAAAGCATAATACTTCGCAAACAAAACCCTGAAATCGGGAGGTTTTCTTTCAAGAAGGTTTTTGCCCGTTTTCGTGGAGAGAAGAAGCGTGGTAACGGCGAGGACCGTACGCCGGATCGTGCGGACGGGAACCCCGGAAATGCCGGTGCCCGGTATCTGCCCATCCCGGAAGAGCCAGGTTTGAAATTTGACTTTGACCCCCGCTTCATCCGAGTTCTTCGAAACGAGGAAGGCGGCGGTTGCAAGTTCGTATTTAATGCTTACGCTGGGATCTTTCGTACTTTCGTAGACGCGGTACGCGAGAGGCGACATGTGAAGTTCCCATGCATCCTTCTTCCGGAGAGCATATATCATGGGGGTGACCTGAACGCTTCGGGCAAGGAAATAGCAATTCACAAGTTTCCAGATCAGGAGGAAGATCGCGAAAAAGGAGAAGAAAAGGCCAACCCACATTGCTATAGAAGTGATTCCCTGCAGCAGGAAGGCGGTGAAAAAGCCGGAGCAAGCAGTGACGGCCACAATGCTTACGCAGGAAAAGCCGACCACAAGTACGTGCCGGCATGTTACCGCGGGAGCGCAGCGGAGCCCGGCACGCAGGAGCTCCCTCTCAGGGAAGCAGCTGTACAGTTTTTTCTCATTCCGAAGAGGCTTATAGTCGTGCTTTTCTGGATTTTTCGTTCCTTGTGGTACGTGATGCTCCTTCATGACCTGGTGTTCCTGCCCCTGTTTATATTTCTTTTTCTGCGATTTGTAGGCATCGAATGGAAAAGTTGCCCCGCCGGGCCGGTACCTCACGGCTACGTGGAACCGGTTTTGTGGCTTCAATTTCTGAGTGACTGGAACCGTTTTGGGGAAACCGGTCAGGTGGCCGGTGTTTTCCGCGTCTGCCTGACTTTTTATCTTCTTCTCCTTGGCGCGGACTTTATCCTCCCGGCAGTACTGGTTCCTTTTGCGCGGGCGCTCGGCAGGTGGGTCAAATCCATGCCTGCTTCCGTGTACCTCGACTGTCTTACGGGGTGCAGTTTCATCCTGGTGCCCCTGCTGGGAGGTTACGCAGCGGCGGCGTGGTTTGCAACGACATCTCTTACCGGCCTGGTGGTGACGGAGGGCAACCGGGCATTACTGCTGCTCTGGGCGTGCTTTTTTGCGTTCTACACCCTGCTGGTGCCTTACAACCGCAAGGTTTACCACTGGCACGCCGGCCTCTGGTGGCGTTTCATCACAGTTTGAACCGCTATCCCTTAAAGGGGGTCATACTACGGAACGATTTGCCGCGGAACTCGCCGACCGGGCCTTCTACTTCGGGCTGGGCCTGCTCGCTTATGCCGTTTTTCGCTCGGTCATCACTTTAACCATTGCGACCGCATACAGCTTTTGGGAACTATTCAGAAGCAGGGGGTGTTAGTGAATGTCGATTGAATTTCCTGTCATCATCGCTGCCATCGTAGCTCTTGCGGCGGCTTATACGGACGCCAGGTGGGAAATGACCATCCCCAACTGGTTGACGTACCCGACCGCTCTCGGCGGGGTGCTCCTGGATTTATGGCTGGGGAGGTATGATTACCTTATCGGTGCACTGGTAGTGTTCGTGGCCATGTTTTTATGCTGGATATTCGGCTGGATAGGGGGCGGGGATATGAAGCTCGCCCCGGGGCTGGCGCTCTTCCTGGGACCCCTGCCGGTACTGTACGGGGTGGCCCTGGCGTCCGCCATCTTCGCCATATGGGGCGGCTTTAAAGCCTGGCGCGGTACGGGCCGGCCGGCGGCCTTCCTGATGGTCCTGGTGGGGAGAATGCCCGGCGGGGCTGTGCCCCTGGCGGTGTTGATGGGTCCGCTGGCGGTGGGGTTGAAAGTGCTGGGGGTATGAGAAATAGCTGTCAAAATTGCGGAAAACAACAGCATTTGCTAAAATAAGACAAGGAATACCATAACTGCGGGCCTCACCTGCCGGGGGAGATTCTTCTCCGAAAGGGGGTGGGGCAGGGATGATTACCGCACAAGACGTAATACAGATCGTGCAGGCAACCATCCAATTGCTCACCCTCGTGGTGCTCATCACCTACCGCAGGGAATAAGGTAAAAACCCTCTAAACTGTGCCAGCAGTTTAGAGGGCAACCGAAAAACCTCGGCAGGTCGAGGCACCAACGCCGTTTGTTATGGTATTCCTGCTTTTAATCTAACATATAGCCCCCATAATGTCAAGGGAAGTTGACTGCCCGGCTTTGCCGGGCTTTTTGTTTGTAGGAACGGTTGTAATTTCTGCCTTATAGAGTATATAATAAGAGAAACTCTGAAAGGTGGAATTCCGTATGTCTGAAAGGATAGCAACAAAGCGAAGCTACCCCGTTGTTAAAAAGGTGCGTGTTTGGGGAAAGGGTCAATTTACCATCCCGTCCGAGATGAGAGAACGCCTGGGAATCAACGAAAACACAATCCTGGAAGTTTTTCAGGCCGGTAAGGCTATTGTGGCTACCCCGGAAAAGATAACGGTCAAGGAACTGGCTGCTTCCGTCCGTAAGGAAATGGCCAGAAACGGTATCGACCTGGAAAAACTTTTAGCTGAGTTGAGAGAGGGTAGCCATGAGTATAAGACAGATTAAAGTGTTTCTGGATAGCAGCGTTATTATAGCTGCCCTTGCCTCAAGTACGGGCGGTTCACATGAAGTGCTGGCCCTGGCCGAGTTAGGGATAATTGTTCCCTGTATATCCGAAGACGTAGTGGGCGAGGTCCTGAGGAACATTCAAAAGAAGCTGCCAGGTTGCATGGACAGCTACTACGTCCTGTTTAAGACACTGCCGTTCGAGATAGTGGACGCAACCAGTGAGGATCTGGAATACGCCAGTTCATTGATCAACGAAAAGGATGCTCCAATACTGGCGGCGGCCATATCCGGTAAGGTAGATTGGCTGTTAAGCCTGGACAAGCATTTCCTGAACAGCGATTTGAAAGGGAAGGTAAACTTTGCTATCGGTACACCCGGGGATTTTCTACAAGAGCTGGTGTCCTTTCTGAAAGGAGATGGTTAACCAGGAACCTGCCCGGCCCTGCCGGGCTTTTTTTATTTTTGGGGCTGTTTTTGCCCTGCCCGTGCTATAATATTCCAGAAGGTGGTGGTTCCTGGAACAAAAGTTTTCGTTCATGCGTCGAATATATATAAAAGGAGTGGTATCATCTGCTGAGATTTTTCTGGTTCATCATCATATTGGCGCTTTTCGTGATCTTCGTGCCGGGAATGCGCCCGGTGTAGGTATGGACAAACTTTCCAAAAGGAGAGATGTTTATGCGTAAAGCGGCTGTGCTGTTTATTGCAGCTCTGATGCTCCTGAGCTTTGCTACCTTCGCGTGGGCGGAAGCGCAGGATGGCGGTGGCGGACCATCTAACTTAGACGCTGCGACGCACGGGGTAGATAACGGTTTCATCGACGGTTCAGTGCCCGTATATGGAGGAGGCGGGGGTTCGGGTAACGTTGCCAAACCTATCACCATTGTTGTCAACGGCAATGAGATCCGTCCCGACGTTGCACCGTTCATCAAGGACGGGCGCACCTTCGTACCCTACCGGTTCATAGCGGAAGCCCTGGGCTGCAGGGTGGACTGGGACGGTAAAGACCAGAAAGTGACCGCCGAGAAGGACGGCCTGAAGGTAGTCATGTACGTCGGCAGGAAGGCCGCCTACGTCAACGGTATGGAGAAGCAGATGGACGTGGCCCCGATGGTGAAGTCCGGGCGCACCTTCGTCCCGGTGAGGTTCATCAGCGAAGGATTGGGGTACAACGTCAGGTGGGAGAACGACACCTGGACGGTAATCATAAATTCTCAGGATTACGACCCCGGCCAGGGCTTCCAGAAGGTCAGCTATAACCACAATGAGCCCAGGCTGGGCATAGTCACCGACGGCGTGTTCTGGAAGGGAGGTTATGACCCTATCAAAAGGTCGTGGATCAATTAGAGAATTAAGTAAAAAGGGCTCAGGAATATTCGGTCCAGACAAACGTTCAGGCTCACTCGCCTGACGTTTTTATTTTTTTGAGAAAAACTTGGGAGAGCAAAGGGGGAATGCACGTGCGCAGGGTTATCGTCGCGTTTCTGGTTCTGGTGTTCCTGTTTACTTCGGCGTTTCCGGCGCTCGCGGCAACGACGTCCGGGTGGGGTTTGTGGAAGGACGTGACCACCTTCGGATTCGACGATTATCACACCAGGGTGGGGGACAATACGAACTTCCCGGTGATGTGGCCCGCCTGGTACGCCTTCCAGAACCCGCCCGAAACTTCCTACTCCCAGCCGCTGATCCTGGACGGGGACTACTTCGGCAAAGACCGCCCGGTGATCATCGCGGCCATAGGAAAAGCACTATGCGGGTTTGTTTCCAAACAGGCCAAACCCGACGGGAAATTTCAGCCCAACCCGCCGGTCTGGTCCCTGCCCCTGAAGGGCGACGGCCCGACCAAGAGCCACCCGACGCTGGTGGACCTCAACGGCAGGAAGCTGGTATTCGTAGGCACCGAGCACGACAGCACAGTGGGCGGGGCATGGCTCCAGGTGTTCGACGTGACGGACTTCGACCACCCGAAGGAAGTGTTCCGCGACTGGTCGAAACAAGTTCATGACATTGTCTCTGCTCCGGTTGTTTACGATTGGAACGGTCGCCTGATAGTAATAACTACAACCGGTGATACACAACGGATAGCTCTCTGGGTTAACATGGACAAGCTAAAGGAAACTGGAAAGCTAAATCCGGGAGAGGAAACGGTTTACTACCTCGATCTCCTCGGCCGCACATCGTCCACGCCGAGCATCGTGAAGCTCGCCGACGGGTCCGACGGCTTCGCCGTGGGCGTGGACCAGGGGCTGTACAGCGGCAAGCTTGCAATCTATAAATTCAACGATATCCTGGGAGAGAACAATGGAAAACCGTATTTAAAGAGCAAAGAGCCATACAGGACAGCAAACCTCCCCTCCGGCCTGGTGGCCAGCTTCTCGGTCAGCGGGGACCGTACGAAGCTGTACTTCGGAGACTGCCGGAGCCGGGTGTACTGCTACGACACGCGGGCACTGAAAGGCGCGTGGGTGAACACCGCTGTCGCCGGCACCTTCTCCAACCGTTCCCCGGCCCTGCTCCCGGGTACGGTCTTCTTCCCGGCAGTGGGCGGTACCAGCTCGGGTGACGTGAACTCCCCGGGCAAAGTGATCGCCGTGGACCGCAACACCGGGAAGACGATGTGGGTGGCGAATTTCGACTCCCGGGCTCAAACAGCCCCGGCGGTCTGGGCGGTCAACGGGCACGGCAGCATTGTCCTCGAAGGTACGCGCGGCATTTCCGGCAAATCCTCCCCGGCACTGGCCATGCTGGGCGCGGGCACCGGTGAGAAATACGGGTACGTCAACCTGCCCGTGTCCAGCGGCGGCGGGTCCTACGCCGCCGGTGTTTCGGGTGAAATCTCCGTAGCCCACGACCACCTGGTGGTCACCACGAACGAGGGCATATTCGCCTGGAACGCCATCCCCATCGACCTGGAGGCTGTCTCCATCGACTCCGGCGTGCCCAGGGGTCAGAAGGCGAAAGTGGGGCAGAAATACACCGCCACCGTGGTCTTCAAGTACAGGCAGGATCCCGGTGTCGAGTGGCCGCTTGACCTGATACCCGTGGCGGCGTTCCACGTAATCGGCGACACAATCAATAAAGCGAGTTTAAAGGACGAAGCGGGCGCACCGCTGCCGGTTTACGAGGGCAACAAGCAGCAGGTCATCTCCCTCAACAAGCAGGGTGACACGGTGACGGTCACGTTCGACTGGACAGCCCAGCCGGGCTCGAAGAAGCTGGTCGCCGCCCTGAACACGTTCTACCCGGACATCATGAACCCGAAGCTGGTGCGGTACTACCCCGAACTGACCGAAAAGAACAACGTGGTGTCCGTCAATATCGAGGTTGAGGGCCTGCACGACGTCAAGGCCACCCTCCTGCCCGCCAAGACTGTCTGGAAGACGCTCCCCGGGCGGGACGTGAAGATAATCGTAACCGGCAGGGCGACCAGGAAGGACGACAGCAGCGGTGAGATCCCGGTGAGGTTCACGGTGAGCGGCCCGGGCGGGCCCGTAACGAAGACGGTGCGGCTCGGACCGAAGGACAGCGAGAGGACGATTTACACCTTCACCACGTCCACCCCGGGGACGTACAGGTTCCGTGCGGAAGCGTGGCCGGCGGACGGCTCCTGGGAGGACGCCTACCCGCCGGACAACGTGGCCGAGACCACGGTGAGGGTGGAGGTCGTGCAACTGCCGCCGAAGGACAGCAAGATCCATGCGGAGTTGATTGGGGATTAGATTGTAGATCTGGTTCAGGGGCCGGGGTTGACCCGGCCCTGTCGTTTTTCAGAAGAGTTTTCGTGTGCTGCTAAATTCCCACCTGTATTTTGTACCGGTTTGCGAAAAGAAGGAGGTGGCAACAAAGGAGTTGATTATTTTCCGACCCATATACAACCTCTGGTTCAGGTTTGCCAAAAAAAGAATTCTGGAAACCCAAAGCGTTTACGAATACGGCTATGCGGATTTTAGAGTATCGTCGCTTTTCACCTCCATAACCGCCGTAATAGGCGGTCTAATGTTTTACCCATATTATCTGAGAGGGGATATTGGGAATTATGAAGCTTTTTTGCTCATGCTGGTATTTGTTGTAATCAAGTTTGGCTTAACGCATATTGTGGGCATATCACTTCAAGAAACTGTGTTTATTTTGGACTTGCCCAGTCATTTAAAAGGGAGGGTTGTTTATGGTTGTTATAATTTCGCCAAGAAAGAAGCGGTAGAAAAGAAAGACAATCAAAATAGCGCGGACAATACTGGCAAACAAAAACGAAACGTTTTTCTTTCTGTATGTAGGTTTGTAAACCATGCGTTCAAACTCACAATAGCCCAATTTTTTAGCAAAACAATAAAGACCGATGGCAGCTTGTCTCATATCTGTAAACTGAACTTTAACACCCAATCCCAATAAAACCCCGGAAAATCAAGGCTTCCGGGACATAACGAGTTGGCGTGCCACAACATTTTACCTTATTGTGGTAGATATGCTAATTAATGATTGTTACATGATTTGGAACTCCTATTCCCAATGCTTTAAAAGCTTGAAAAGCATTTCCTGGTAATTCAGTTCGGCACAAGTATCTTATGCCTTCCAGGGTTAACTCGACAGCTTTTAGATTTTTTAAATCCCTCATGAGATACAAGTATTCAACCTGGCTGCCGGCCAGCTTGAGATACCGGTAAAAAGCCGATTCCAACACCAGCGCCAGAAAACAAACCATGACATGTGCCCTTACCCGGCGGTCTTTCCAGTGGTAGATTGGCCTTAAATCAAGGGTGGATTTTAATTCCCGAAAGGCCCTTTCCACCCGCCAGAGTTCTTTGTATGCCAGGGCTGCCTCTGCAGTGTCCAGTTGGGAGTTGGTCCTGAGAACATACTTACCGTCATAACGGGCATCTTCTTCCAGAGCCTTCTGATCCACGGCAACATTGGCGCCTGATATTTTCAGAAACCTGCTGTAGCCACTGTTTGACAGCATTGATTTAAGACCTTTTTCGTTAAGCTGTTTTTCCAATTTCTTGACAATCTCTTCCCGGGCTTTTCGGTCGTGTTCAGCCTCCATTGGGTTATAGCAGATAATGTAACGATTGGCATCATGCCAGACTTCTTTTACTTTCAAGTTCTCGGCCACTTCTTTGTAACGGCCGCCCGTTTTCAACACTTCCGCAACCGCCTGCATCCGGCGCATTTTTACGCCGACGATATATTCGATATGTTCTCTATCCAACTCATCCAGAAGTGTTGGGCTAACCATTCCCCGGTCGGCTACGAAGATTACCCGCCGGAGCAGAAACCGTGTTCGGGTATCATGGATGACCTTCTTGAGGTCTCGATGTCGGCAGTATTACCGGAAAAAACCTGGTGAGCCACCGGTATTCCTTCCCGGGTCATAAGCACTCCTACAATAATCTGCACCCGGTCGGAGCGGTGGTCTTTGGAATACCCGTATTCCGCCAGACCTTCGGGACCATTTCCAGTGAAGTAGGTGGAGGTGGTGTCCCAGAAAACCAGATCCAGTTCCAGGTTAAATAGATTTTTCGTTTGCTCAAATAACTCCAGTTCAATGGTTTCCTTATGTAAGATGAGAAAGTCCAGTGCCCGGTAAAAATGGTGTAACTCCAGTTCCTTAAAGGCGGGCCGGTAGATCTCGTTGACCCATTCGTTGACCGCCCGCTTGGACAATGGATCACTGATACGGTTTAGGACCATGGCGTATATGGCTTCATCAAGAGGACTGGTTATTTCTGTTTTATCAAGAAGGTTTTTGATAATGGCAGCCAGCCCCAGCTTTTCCCACAGGTGCCGGAAGATCAGCTCAGTACCCCATTCTTTTGCCTCTAAAACCATAAGCCTGGCGGCTTCAGCTTGGACCCACCTCTTTTTGGAGAATTTAGCCAGGCTTTCAATAAAACGGTCGAGGCTACCCGACTGGGCATCTTCAATGCGGCCCAGGTTAGCAACAACTTTCTGGCGTACTTTACCGTTTTCGCGAACACCTTCAACTATTTGCAAGTACGTCCTTTTAGTGCCATCTTTATTGGCGAAGGTTTTAGTCCTGACAAACATAGCATAATCATTATAACATGGCAATATTGGATATTCAAAGACAGTAAATGGTATACGTGGCACAACATTTTTTGATATTCCCAATATACATCCTTGATTTTACTGGGTTTTCAAGAGTTGATGAAGCCTAAAACCCGCTTTTACTGTCAAAGTTGAGGTAAAAGCGGAAATCGGGATCATATTAGTCACGAACGAATTGAGGTTGGCGAAAGAAAAACCCAACAGAACTATTTTGCAAACACCGGCAGCGTGGCCGGCAAAAAAATAGAATATCCCGAAAAAGACAGCATTTGCCACTGGTCCTCCAATAAAGGGAAGGAACAGCCGTGGACCGAATGGAGAAGGCATTTCTGGCTCTGTGAATCTTGTACAGTTTCCACCATCGGGGAACAAACGAAACCTGAATACTGCATCTCTTACTTTGATGGAAAAAAGAATCCGGCCACTTCCCACATTAACCCTGGTGACAGGAATTCCCAGGGAGAAGTACACACAAGCATGGCCAATTTCGTGCAAAAAGATCGCAAGGTAATGGCCCATCAACATGGAAACGATAAATGCCAGTATTTCCACCACTTAATTAATCAACTCCCTGTGGAAAAACTGCGCTTCGGAACAAAGCTGTTAATTATTATCAGTTCTCCCGTTTGGCTCATCCACCTGCTCTTTGACAAAAGGGACTTAAGGATAATCGACACTGTGAAATACAGAGGTTGTTAGGATTGAATTTGTCAATCTTAACATTGTGGAGATTGCGGAAAGAGATAAAGAAAAGTCCCTGGAGTTATTGCGAAAAATAGCAGCTCATAAAAAGGTGTTGAACTGGATGTCCCCTGGTTACGGGGACGAAGTGTATGAAGGGAAAATCCGGGCAATTAAGAACAACCCGGGTAAGTTAGAGCGGGAAGGTTTGTAGTCCTCCCGCTTAACTTTTTTCTGGACGAAAATCTCGGGGGGTGGGTGTATGACAGTCGTTATGATCTTCCTAACCGCTCTGTGTGGGGTGTATTTAAGCTGGGTAGCTGTACTGTGGTTAAAAGGGTTTCTTATGCCAGGCGCACATCCGGGAATCATAGTCCTGATACTGGTTTACGGCTATGTTTTGTGGAACGCCAAAGAAGAATTGTGGGAAGGGAAGGAACCCTTCTGGTTCAACCTGCTCGTTCCCCGGAACAGCATTTTGCTGCTTTGAATATCGGGAAGTTTTTCATGCGGGCACCCGGAAATGGAAAGAAATTCTTGCGGGCAGGTGATGTTGCATGGTATAATATTAACAGCAATGCAGTTGAAGGGAATGATAGCAATGCATATAGTCAATATAACAGATATCCGGCAAAACGCCAGCAAAATAATTACCCGGGTGGTTGAATCCGGTGAACCAGCAGTGGTTCTGCAAAGGTCAAAGCCAGTCGTTTATATTGTTGGGGCTTCCGCTTATGAAGAAATGCTGAGAAAACTTGAGGCGGCAGAAAATTTGTTCCGGGTGGCCGAAACGAAAAACACCCTGCAGGAAATCACCAGGCTGAGGGAAAAAATGGCCCGGAGGGGCAAGCAGCAGGACTCTGTACCCCTTATCCGGGAGTTGCGGGAGGGCAGGGTACGTTGAGCCGCTACGTATGCCTGGACAGCAGCGTACTGATCAAGCTCCTCACCTGGGAAGAAGGGAGTGATGCCGCAGCGTTCCTGATGGAACGCATTATTGAATCCGGACGGACAATAGTATTGCCCGCTTTTGCCTGGGCCGAGGTGGGCAGTGTATTGCGCCAGAAAGCCAGGAGAAAAGAAATAACCCCGGAGGAAGCGGAAGAAGCCTGGCGCATGTTCGGCCGGTTGAAGATAATAACCTACCTGGAAAATGAGAGGGTGTCGGCTGCGGCCTGGGACATCGCCGTAAAAGAAAACCTCCCCACGCTTTACGACGCCGCATACCTGGCGGTGGCAGAGATAGCCGCACAACAATCCGAGGGGGGTGTTTGTGAGTTCTGGACCGCCGATGAAAGGCTGGTGAACACGCTGGGCGGAAGGAAGAAATATGTGAGGTTGCTCCGGGGCGTCCAGCCGTAATGGGAAGGAAAGAGAGGAGCATGATTACCGGCTTCAGTTGACCAGTTAGTCGATCATCGTTAACCTGTCAAATACATAAAGGAGGTTACCTATGAAAATCAAGCGGATGTGGAAAAAGGGCCTGTTAATACTTACCGTAGCTGCTCTGGCACTCACGCTGTTTGCCACCGTGGGGTGGACGGGGGATGAAGACGTGGAGTATATGCGGTGGAACGGTCCGCCCGTTGATAGTCTCACCCCTGTCAAGTACCGTATGGGCAGCAAGATAGTCATAATGGAATTTCCCGACATTGAAAAATATGCATGGAATCTTGGGGCAGGAATGGGTGAAAGATACCCGTCGCTAGAAGTTGTTGAGATCGACGGGGTGCCCTGGCAGGACTCGCCCTATGCGGAAGTAATCAAGGAGAACCTGACGTATTACGGTGAAACCGGCAGTTATTTCGCCCGCCATCCCGAGCTGATGGAGATTGTCCTTGACAAGCGATTCAACGGCAAGGGAGCGGAGGTCTGGAAGCTTTTCAGCCAGGGCAAATCCGTAGCCGAGATCAAGCAGATACTGCTGGGCGGCAGTGAAAAGAAACAGCCCGGAACCGGGCCTTCGAATGAGAAGCCTTCCCCGGAAGAACTGCCCCCGCCGGAACCCGGGGAAATCTCCGTGGTGCTTTATCTCAACCAGAAGGACTATTCCGTTGCCCGCGAAGGTACCTGGCACAGGGCCAGCCTGGACGCGGCACCGGTTTTCAGCAACGGGAGGACCCTGGTGCCCCTGCGCGGGGTGATGGAGCAGTTCGGTGCGGATGTGAAATGGCTGCCCGAAAGCAAGCAAATCAAGGTGCAGCTCGGGGACAGGGAAGTGGTGCTGACCCTCGGCTCCACCGAAGCCCTGATCAACGGACAGGCGGCAAAACTTGACGTACCGGCGAAGGTGGTTAACGGCAGGACCCTCATCCCCCTGCGCTTCGTCTCGGAACAGATCGGCATGGATGTGGTCTGGGAAGCAAAAACGCAGAGCATCACCATAAAGCAAAAACAAAAGTAAAAGAGCAGCTACAACCGGCAACCCTGCCCGGATCGGGCAGGGTTCATATATTTTTTGGAGGCGGCTGCCGGTAAAGAGAAGGGAGGGATGGGACAAAAACAGCCGGCTGAATTTATCCGGGATCCCTGGCGAAAAAATCAAGCATGGAAAAGAGGTGATCTTTTGTATATGAGGAAAGGGAGGCAGCGCGTAACGGCGCTGGTAATCCTGGTGGCGTTCCTGTTAACCCTGTACCCGGCGGGGCCGCCCGCCTACGGCTGGTCCGACTCCGGTCTACCATGTAAGAAGGGAACAGTAGTGAACATTACTAATTTTACTGTGCCCATGTCCAACTACATCGGTGTCTGGGACGTCCAGATCAGCGGGGCCGTGAGCGGGTCCGGTAAAACAGCATACTTCAACTCTTTTGACAACGGGGGCGGCTTGGGCTACAACTTCGTATCCAGCAGCAGCTACACCACCGCCGCGCAGGAGCTGAACGGCAACCCGTCGTTCGTCACCAGCAGGATCGGCTCCTACGAGTCGACGATCAGCTGGGGTTCCGGCTCCCAAAAGCGGACCTACATCCGCCGCTTTGCCGAGTTGTGCGGTGCTGTGGTTACGGGCTTCAGCCAGGGCGTCGTGTACGTAATGACCACCCCGTACCCCAGCGCCCGGATCAGTCCCCCCTCCACCGCCAAAGCCGGGGAGCAGGTGAAAATCGCCATCAGCGGCACGTCATTCGTCCACTCCAGCAACCAGTACCAGTCAATCACCTACAAATTCTACGTTGACTCCGGCCTGGTGGACAGCGGTTCGGGAACCAAGAGCTTTTCCAAGCAGGTATCGCACACCTTCCCGACCGCCAAAACCTACACGCTGAAGCTTGAAGTGACGGACGGGGTTGGGCGCACCACCACGACAACCGAAACAATCAGCGTCCAGGCCGGGGCAAAGCCGCCTGCGCCTCCGCCGGGGGGGAACATGCCGCCGGTGGCCGATTTCGAGCTGCCACCCAGCGCGGAAGTCAATGAGCCGGTAAACGTGCGGGACCGTTCGGTGGACTACGACGGTACCATCACCAGGTGGGAATGGAGCGTCAGCCCCTCCTCTTATACCGGCACGCTCGGCAACACGGGCGGCACACTGAAGTTTACCCAGAAGGGCACGTACACCGTGAAGCTGACCGTAACGGACAACAAAGGGGCGAAGGGCGAGTGCACCAAATATATCGCCATCGGTGAATCCCTGCCGCCTCCACCTCCGCCGGAACCGCCGGAACCGGAGAACAAACCCCCGGTAGCGCGCTTCTCCATGCCGTCCGAGTGCGGCCCGGGACAGACCGTTAACGTCACCAACCGGTCCTACGACCCCGACGGGTACATTGTGGAAGTGAAATGGCGTATAAGTCCCTCCACGGACGTGGAAGAAAACCTGGGCGATGACGGTGGGACCCTGGTGTTCCACAAACTCGGGACGTACACGGTCAAACTGACCGTTACCGATGACAGGGGCGACAGTGACTCCACGGAGGAAGAAATAGAAGTCGTCAACCAGCCGCCCAGGGCCAGGATCGTCGTCCCGGATAAAATCGTTCAGGGCGATGACGTAACCATCCGCAGCGCCTCCCGCGACCCGGACGGGGAGATCGTCAAGCTCACCTGGTCCGTGACCCCGGCTGAAAACGTGGTCGGGGAACTGGAAGGGGAGGAAAGCACGGTATACTTCGATAAGGAAGGGCAGTACAAAATTGCCCTGACCGTCGAGGACAACTGGGGGGCCACGGACACCGATGAAGTTACGGTGACCGTGGAACCGGCGATCCCGCAGGCTTTCTTTACGGATGACGGCGCCTACAAGCAGAACCGCAGGATTGTCCTCACCGAAGCGGGGCAGTCTTCGGCCAGGTACCCCATCATCAAAGAACAGGACGAGTGGGAGATCCTCCCGGCGGGCAACGGCGCGACATCCGAGGCCATCAGGGTAAAAGACGTATCGCCGGACAAAAAAGAGGTGCTGTTCAAGACACCCGGTACCTACAAGGTCAGGTTGCGGGTGACCAACACCGCCGGTCACACCTCCGAATGGTATGAGCGGACGCTGGACATCCGGCCGGATGAGCCGCCCGTGGCGGACTTCGTGGTACAGCAGGCTTACCTGCGCGACCCCGCCATCGGGAAGAAGGCCACCGTCGAGGTCAGGGACACGTCCTACTCCCCGGACGGAGATATAATTGCCCACCGGACCTGGAAGTACCGTTACGACAGCAACAACGACGGGAACTTCGAGGACGAGCAGTGGGTGGTGTTCAGCGACGGCAACGAGATGTCCCCCAGCTTCCAAACCGACCAGGTCGGCAAGTACCAGATCGAGTTGGAAGTGACGGAGGGATTTGGTGAGGACACCCTTACGGAGTTTGTATCGGCGGAAGACTATCTAAAGGCCGATACGTCCTCCAAACCCCTGGATGAGAAAAAGACCGAAGTCATCAATATCCGCCCGTCCGTAGGGTTTGACGTGCTGCGGAAGAAGAAGGCGGATATCATTTTTACGGTAGGCAACACCGCAGGGACCGGGTTTGACGCAGCCATCGTACAGTACCTGGACGGTCTGATCAACCAGTATTTGAAACCGGAGCTTGAGGCAAATTCAGTAGATTACAATATTAGCTCTGTTCAAACCAGTACTATTACTACGCAAACAAACTTTCCGTGGGTTGTGTACAATCTTTACGGAACCGGTTTTGGAAGCGGAGACGGTCAGTTCCTTGTTGACGGCACCAGTTACAGGTACAGGGGGTATGGAGCGGAGGCACCAATTGACCACCTGTACTATGACGACGGTCAGGTGAACGCGCAAAGGGAGTTTACGTTCAATATTGACATGACAGGGTACAATGCCTGCGCAACAATCATCCCGGGGTTTATATTTGGAGCCAACGACAAAAACGGTTTCAGCGGCTACATCGCCCTGATGTGGCACGATAAAGTAGGCGTATACCGTTTTTCTGGAAGTGATCACACCGTCCTGACCACTAACGGTGCAGGACAAATTGCAGCAACCAGAAGCCCTTCTTCGTTTGGAGGAACGCAGGTTGCATATATCAGCACCCGCGACACTTCATTACAGAAAAGTTTCAAGATGGTTTATAAAGCCCCAACCCTGGAAATCTACGATGGCGGAGTACTTCTGGCAAAAGTTGATTGCCCTCAAGCAACGGGCAATGGTTATGGTGTTGCGGCGGCAAACAGCGCACACGGTTGTGGCGCAAGAAGTTACATTCGTTTCGAGAATTTTAAATTAGAAACCAGCAGCGTAAAAACCCTTGATGAAGTTTTGAAAAACTCGTCCCTCTGGCGGGACGACGCCGCTCATTTCCTGGTCAACATCAGTGCCGCAACATACCCGGAATTCAACGACCCGGTAAAAGCAGCCTACATTTATTCCCGGCTGCTGAACGACCGGGTTGACTTTTCCGTGCTGGGCAGTACCGCCAACCAGGCGCAGGCCATGAACATAATCGCCCGTAACGACGGGCAGGGGACGTTCATCCTGAACAGCAACCGGAATACGGCCATGCAGCAGTTGACGAGCTATATCATCAACAAACTGAACAGCCTTTACCCGCCGGTGGAAAACTACGTTCTGCTGAACGAAGAAGTCTACTACAAAACCTACTACAACGACCCCGAAGAAGACCCCAAGATGGCCGAGCGGTGGAAGTACAGCCACGACCCGAACTATTTCGAGAACAGCCTTGGCCTGGCCCCGTTCCACGAGCAGTGGCTGCCCGCACCGGTATACCGGTTTGATAAGGTAGGCGAGTTCGTCACGACGTTCCAGGCGCGGGACAACCCCAAGGATGACGACCGCTTCGACGAATACCGCCTGTGGTCGTACATGCCGGCGGAGAGCCTGCACCTGTACGTGCACAGGAGACCGGTGGCCATGTTCGGGGTCAGTTTGACGCCCGTGGGGAGTGGAACGCAGCAGTATACCATAACGGAGGATTTTGAGGATACCAGTTACAACTTCAGCTTCAGCGGCGACTGGGTAAGAAGCACAAATCAGCGACATGGCGGTTCCTACTCGTTTAAAAGCAATAGCATAGGCCACAGTCAAACGACAAGCACCCAGTTCAATGTCACAATACCATCCGGCGCAACGGACGGGCGCATATCGTTCTGGCACCTGGTGAAGTCGGAGGCCAATTATGATTTCCTCAGAATTTACATTGACGGTAACAGAGTCGTCAACCGCTCAGGGGATGGTAGCTGGCAGTACTACGAACAGGCTTTGTCCCCGGGTGAGCATACAGTAAAATTCGAGTACACCAAGGACGGCAGTGTAAGCAGCTACGATGACAGCGCCTATGTCGATGATATAGTGGTTTCGTACAAGCAGAACACCGTATCCTACTACACAACCAGCTTTACCAGCGACGCCTACGACCTGGACCACATATCACTGCCCAACAAGGGGATTGTCGAACACAGGTGGTTCTGGCGGCCCGCCACCAGCCCGACCTGGAACAGCGGCAGGCCCACAACGCTGGCTAAAGACAACGATTACCTGATCAAATACGAGGTCAAGGACATGGAGGGCGTGTGGTCATTCCCCGTAATCAAGCTCGTCAGCACGCGGAACGTGAACATGGCCCCGGTGGCCCAGTTCACGGTCAAGCCGAACCCGGCAGTGGTCAACAAAACGGTGACCATCACCGATATGTCCTACGACCCCAATGGTGATCCAATCACCCAGCGGCAGTGGCGCGTCAGGCCGCCCGGAGGTGCCTGGAGCAGCCCAACGAGCACGCCTCCGACGAGGTTCGGTACCGTGGGCGAGTGGACAATCGAGCTGAAAGTCAGCGACGGCTCGTTATGGTCCGAACCGTTCTACCAGACGGTGCAGGTCATCCCGGACAACACGCCGCCCGTGGCCCGGTTCACGGTGCAGCCGAACCCGGTCTATGACTGCGACCCGGTAACCTACACCGACACGTCGTACGACCCGGACGGCGACCCCATCGTAGCCCGCGAGTGGCGCATCAGGAAGGACGGCGGGGCGTGGCAATACTTCACCAACCCGCCCACCGTGTTTGAAAATGTGGGTGGGGCCGGAGTCTACGACATCGAGCTGAGGGTGCAGGACCAGCCCAGACTGCCCCAGCTGGAGCCCAAATGGTCCGACTGGTACCGGCAGACACTGACCGTGCTGGACAGCTTCAGGGTTATAGGGAGCATAGAACCCAACCCCGGGGAAAGGGGCAGAAATGTCACCATAAGGGCGTCGGCGGTAAGGATCTCGAACGGACAGCCGGTGGAAATCGACAGCATGAAGGTGATCATCCCCCTGCCGCAGAATCCCGACGGCAGTGCCGCCCTGCCGCCCGGTGGCTCATCCCACGAAGCCTGGATGACCTACAACCCCGCGGACAAAACCTGGTCCTACACCTACACGATACCTGAGCGCACGGTGCACGGCCGCTGGCCGGACGACGGCACCTACCTGGTCAAGGTGGTCGGGTACCGCAACGGTACGGCCAGGGAAGACGTGATGCTGTTAGAGATAAAAGGACACATCCAGAGAAGGTTGATCATCAGGACGCTGTCCTGGTAGCAGTGCCTGGCAAAACCCCCTCTCCTCCGAGAGGGGGCTCTTTTTTTCAGGGGGTGATGCTTATACGGGAAGAAAATATTCTCTCGCCTGGCCGCGACCGGCAGGGTTCGGTGGTGGTTGAGTTCGGCCTTGTCGCGACGGTATTCATTGCCCTGATCATCTTCCTGCTCGTTCTGGGCCTCTGGCTGTACAACAGCTCGGTGGCCGCCCAGGCCGCGCGCCTGGCCGCCCACCACCTGGCCGTGACCGGGGATGCCCGGGAGTCCCGCGACCAGGCCTTACGGCACCTCAGAACGGCCTCCATAGCAGCGGAGGGCACGGACGTGATGGTCTGGAGGGACGGGGATGAGGCCCGGGCGCAGGCGAACCTGTCCATGAAAAACTTTTACCCGGGCCTGCCCAAACTGCTCGGCGGGGACAAGTGGAACGGCCCCATAAAGATTCAGCGGAAAGAGGGGTGTGTCATTGAGTACAGGTTCAGGAATCCCTCCGAATTCAACTGACTGTGGCCGCAAACGGTTTCACGGGGATACAAAAGGGGTGATCCTGGTAGAATTTGCCGTCGCGTCCCTGGTGCTGATCATTCTGTTCCTGGGGGTGATGACTCTCTGGGGCGTGCTGAACGACTACGCCAATATAAACAAGGTATGCCGCGAGGCTGCCCGGGAAGCGGTTCTCACCGGGAGTGAGTACGCCGGTTACCGGAAAGCCCTGGAAGCGGCCTGGGTGTGGGGCTTCAAGCCCGAGCGGCTGACGGTGGAATTCTACCCGGACAGCGGGGGTAACAGGCGGCTGGTGACCTGCGTGGCAACCTACCGGGCGCCCCTTTTCTCCCGGAACTTTCCAGCCCTGGCCGGTAAAGGCGGTCTTGACGAGGTGACCTTGAGAAGCGAGGCCACATTCGGGTGGTGGGACTTCTCATGATCCGCAACCTGTTGAGTGACGAACGGGGGAGCATACTGCCCGTAGTGGCCATGGTGGTGGCCGTAGCTTTCACCCTGGCGGCCATCGCCCTTGACTTCGCCCGGTACAAGGCGGCCTCGGAGAAACTCCAGACGGCGGACGACGCGGCCGCCCTGGCCGCGGCCATGACCGCCGACCGCTACGTTACCCTGGAGATAGACATGGGCGAGTACACCACCTGCTGCGGGGATGAAGAATGCGACCCCTGCTGCAGGTCCTGCGGCACGACCGTGGTCTCGGGCCTGGAAAGGGATCTCATCGACAACGGCGGCTGGGAGAAATACTGCTGCGACTGCGGCGGGTGCTCCTACACCATACTGGACCGCTGGGTGGAGTTCAGGGGATCCAAAGCCTTTACCGCCGCCGAGACCATGTTCGAGCTCAACCGCCCGGCGGAGATGGACGCCGCACAAGGGGGTGACGCGAGGATAACCGGGATAACCGTCTACGACGACAGGCACAGCCCGTACTACCCGTCCGTGGTCGTCAGGACTTTCGGCCGGGTGAAGACCCTGGCGCTGAACTTCCTGGACAGGTTTGCGCCGGGCAACTTCGATTACCTGTCCGCAAACCGGTGCGGCCAGGGGGGGACGTTTTACTACGACCTCAACGGAAGGTGGCACCGGGCGGCTGAAGATGCATGCAATTAATCACCGAAAGAAAGGGTGGTGCCCTTGCAGGGGTTGATCAGCGGGAGCTTTTTCGTGGCGGCCTCAATTTTTCTCGCCGTCAGGGGCTCCCCGGACGTGGTGACCGCCGGGGCCGTCCTGGGGAGCGCCCTGTGCGCCGGGTTCGTCTCGTCGAAACAGCACCTGAAGGCCGTGCTCCTCGGAACTGTCCTGGTGGCGGTTTCCCTGGTCCTGCAGTCAATTGCCGGCCGCTGTACCACATGCATTCAGGCGGACATGCTCCTGGCCGCCGGGGTGGTGACCTCATCCGTAGCGGCGGGAGGGCACAGGTTCCGGGTGGTGAGCGGGGTGCTGGCGGCGGTTCTGGTTGCCGCCCTGATGTTCTGGGGCCCGGCACCCGGGCAGGGCGGCTTCAGTCAGGAAACGTTCGGCAGGTACATCGCGGTCGAACAGGGCGGGAAAACCGTCAAACTCGATACGGCCCTTAAACCCGTCCTGCTATTTTCCCCGGAGTGTCCCGCCTGCCGGGATGCTTTGAAGCAGTTGATCGGCAGGGACCCGGCGGGGAAGGGATGGCAGCCCGTAATCGCGCAGGGCGACCCGGCTGAAGCGGAACGCACACTCAAAGGCATGGGCTACACCGGGGAAATTTCCCTCTTCCGGTGGAGGGGTCCCGGTACCCGTCATGGTCTGGACGGAGGACGGCAGGACCTGGAGCACCCACAGCGTGCGGGAAATGCTGGAGGTGGTGCCCGTTGAGCCTTGAGGTGTGCAGCCTGATCAACTTCTCGTCGGCCCTGGCCGCATCCGCACTGGCCGCCGCCGGCCGGCCGTCGCTGGCGGTGCTGTTCCTGGTCGTCCTGGCCCTGGCCAACGGCGGTTTCTACCTCTTCCTGAAGAAGGACCCGGTGCGAATCAGGGAAATCGCCTCCCTGGCGGAAGAAGCGGAGACCATGAAACGGCGGCTGGTGGAAATGGAATCGGCGCAGTGGACCAGGGCGGCGCGGGTTGCAGGGCAGACCGCGCCCCTGGTTTTCTCGTCGGCCAGCGACAAACTTACCGGGGCCGCTACCCGCAGGAGATTTGAGGTATGCTTGAACTCCATGATGGCCTCCACGAGGCCTTTTTCGGTGTTGTTCCTGGACATCGATTATTCTAAGAAGGTCAACGACACCTACGGGCATCGGGCCGGGGACGACGTGCTGCGGGGATTCGCCCGCACGGTGTCCCGTTGCCTGCGGCCGGAAGACCTGCTGGCCCGTTACGGCGGCGAAGAGTTTGTAGTCCTTTGCCGGTCGGACCCGGCCGGTGCGGGTAAAGTGGCGGAACGGATACGCGAAGCAGTGGCCGCCCGGCCCTTTGAGACCTGTGCCGGGCCGGTGGCGGTGACCTGCAGCGTCGGGGTCGCCGGGCGCACGCAGCAGGACAGCATGGAAACCCTGCTGGAACGCGCCGACAGGGCGCTGTACGCCGCCAAAAACAGTGGCCGCAACAAAGTGGTAATAGCTGGAGAAAACTGAACAGGGAGGGAATGTTGGATGCCTGAACTGCCGAAGCTCAGTCTCAAAAAGAAGAACACTTCCTTCTGGGTGGCCGTGCTGCTGAGCCTGGCCGCCGCCTTCTCGCTCTACGCTACCTTTCACCTGGTCTACCGTCCCGTCGGAGTGGTAATGGTGGCCAGAGAAGTTCGACCGGGGGAACAGATCCGGAAAGACGCACTCAGGGAGGGCACGGTATTCGCCGGCGACCTCGCCCCCGGAGCCGTCAGGTCGCTTGATGCGGCTGTAGGGAAATATGCCGCCTCGTCGTTGTATCCCGGGGAACAGCTCATCGCGGACCGGCTGGTGCAGGACCCGGATAAGGCGACGGGGGCTTTCAGCTACCTCCAGCCCGACGAGACATACGTCGGCTTCAATTCGGAAGAAGCCCGCTGGCCCAGGGGCATTAAAGAAGGGGACACCGTCACGGCGGTAGCCGTGATGGACACCGGGGCGCGGATCGTCGGCACGAGGCTCAAGGTCATCGGTACCGACAAACCCGTTCCCGTGCTGGGGCAGGTGCAGGTGATGAAGCAGGCCGTACCGGACAACGCTTCCACCATCACCATCGCCGTGCCGCGCAACCTGGTTGCCGAGCTGTTGTACGCGAAAGCCCGGGCGAAGGCTTTCTATCTCCTGCCGGAACATCCCAAACTGGTATTCCGGGAAGAGGGGGAAACCGTTTCGGCTGAAAGCAAACCCGGGCCGCAGAAACAGTAGGGGGGATGCCGGTTGGAATTTCACGACCTTCTCAAGCGGGTCAGGTACCGCGTGGTGAAAAAATGCGGGGATTTGTTCCTGCAGGACCGTGAAGACCGTACCAGGCAGGAGGAAGTGATCAGGAAAGAGGTCAGGGAGCTGGTGGGGCGGGAGGATACCGGCCTGGAGAAGGAGGTCATCTCCTACCTCATCGGCCTCGGGCCGGTGGAACGGTTCCTGGAGGAACCGGACGTGAACGAGATAATGATCAACAAAAGGAACGAAATCTGGATCGAACGCGCCGGGAGCAAAATGGAGCGGGTGGACGTGGAGTTCGAGAGCGATGAGGAGCTGCTGACGTTCGTCCACCGCATAGTGCACCGGTGCGGCCGCCGGGTGAACTTCAACAAGCCCCTGGTGGACGCCCGGCTGCCCGACGGGTCGCGGGTGAACGCGGTGGTGCCGCCTTCGGCGCCCAACCCGGTGGTCACCATCAGGAGGTTCGTGGTCAAGTATTTCTCCGAGGAAGACCTGATCGCCCAGGGGTACATGAACCGGGAGATGGCCGATTTCTTCCGGTACGCCGTCCGGGGCAGGCTGAACATCATCGTGTGCGGGGCCACCGGTTCCGGCAAGACGACTTTCCTGCGCCTCCTGGCCAGCCACATTCCGGAGAATGAAAGGCTCATTGTCATTGAAGACACCCGGGAACTGGCCCTGGACCACCCTCATGTGGTGTCCCTCGAGGCTTGCGAGAAGGCCAGCATATACGAACTGATGGTCAACGCCCTGCGCATGAGGCCCAGCCGGATCATCCTGGGTGAGGTGCGTGGTGCCGAGGCCTTCGAGCTCCTCCAGGCCATGGGCACGGGTCACGAGGGGAGCCTCACGTCGCTGCACACCAATTTCGGCAAAATGGAAGCCATACACCGGCTGGTCAGGGCCATGATCCGGGTGGGCGGCATGACCGCCGAAGACCTGATCGCCCAGATTTCGGAGACGGTGGACATGACCGTGTTCATCAAGAAGTTTCCCGACGGCAGGCGGAGGATCACCCACGTCACCGAGGTGCGGAGCGAAAACGGCCGGCCCGTGTTCAACGACATCTACCGGTACGACTACGCGGGCGCGAAACACGTGGCCGTGGGGAGGCTGAGCGACGAACTGCTGGAGCGCATGCGGGAAAATCTCCTGGGCGAGCCCCTTCCCGCCATCGCCCCCTTCGGGAAAAAGCAGGAAGGGGGGAAAACATGCCTGTCATTGCATGCGCTTTGATGGCAATAGCGTTTCTGGCCTGGTATGTGGCGCTTAAAAAAGAAAACCCGGTTGCTTCCGGGGTGAGGGGCCTGCTGGCCCGGGCGGAAGCCGAAAGTGAGGCCATATTCCTTATTCCCGGGGGAAAGAAGGACACCGGCTGGAAGCTGCACCGGCTGGGGGTGAAGATTGGCTACCGCACTTTTCTCCTCCTGGCCGGCACGGCGGGAGCCTTCCTGGCGGTGGTGTCCCTTGTCGCCCTCAAAAACCCGTTCCTGGCGGTTGTGTCCTTCGTCCTGACCCTGGCCTTCGCCCACGGCCAGGTTGACGTGCTGTACCGGAAACGCAAAGCGGTGATCGACGAACAGGCCGAGGTCGCCCTGCAGATGCTGGCCGGGCTTTACCAGGTTACCGGGGATCTGGTGGACTCTCTCAAAAAGGTGAGCCAGGGCACCGCCTCCCCCCTGAAGGAAGAGCTCCAGCAGGTGGTGGCGGAGTACAACGCCGGTAAAGACCTGGGAACCGCCCTGAAAGACTTTGCGGAGCGGGCCGACAACCGGGACATAGAGCTGTTCGTCCAGGGGGTGTCCCTGTCGGAACACTACGGTACCGACACGTCGCAGGTGATCAAGCACATTGCCGAGACCATCCGCAACCGCCTGCTCCTGCGGGACGAACTGAAGGCGGAGACGAGAGGCCAGAGCATGACCATCAACCTGTTTTTACTCCTGGTACCCCTGGCGGCGGCAGGTATCTGGATATTCTCCCCCACCTCCAGGGAAGTGCTCATGAACAGCCTGGCCGGGAAGGTGGTTTTGACAGCGGTGGCTGTTGTCGAGTACGTGGCGTGGTACCTCACCCGCAGGAAAGGGGTGGTGGAAGAACTATGATGGTTCTTTCCTGTGTGCTGGTTTTCATGGCGCTGCTGGCCTGGCTGGTGAGGCGGTTTGCAGGTTTCCCCGGGACGCTGGAAGTCTTCAAAGGGCTCGGCTCCCTGGCGGCATCCCCGCAAAAACTCAAAGAACTCGGAGTCAGGCTGGAAGCGCTGAACATAAAAGTGTCGCCGGAACTGTTCACGGCCTCCAGGTTTGCGGGGGCCCTGGTCCTGGCCGCCGCCGGGGGAGTGGTCATCTGGAAGTCCCCCTTCGCCGGTGCGGGGCTCCTGCTCCTGGCCTTCCCGGCCTATAAATTCCCCGAATGGCAGCTCGCCAAACTGGAGAAGGCCCGGAAGGAAGAAATCAGCCGGGAATTCCCGCTCATGGTGGACATGGTCAGGATATACGCCCGGGCTGCGGACCTCTACCAGGCGCTCAAGATCGTGCCCTATGCTTTAAAGGGAGAGTTGGCCAAACAGATGCATGTTTTGAGCGCGGAGCTTGAAATCGCCCCCATGGCCGAGGCGCTGGAAAACTTCGCCCACCGCTGCGGGCTCCGCCAGGTGCAGGACTTCGTGGGCGTGGTCCTCCAGGGGATACGCTCCGGCATGGACGTGGACGAGATACTGCAGCGTTACTCCAGCATGGCCTACGAGCGCAGGGTGACCGAAATAAAGAGAAAGATAAAGACACAGCCGCTGATCCTCTCTGTCCTGCCCGGGCTGTTGATGTTCAGCCTGATCGTCCTCTGGGTGCTTCCCATGTACACAAACATCATCAACAAGCTCAAAGCTTTCTGAGCAAACCCGCCTTGCGGCGGGTTCTTTTTTTCGGGGGGCATTTCGCGGGGGAAGGAGGGTTGAGGGTGTGTTCGACGCAGCTCCCCCGGCGATTTTTTCAAAACCAGACCAATCACATTGAGGAGGTTAATGGATTATGAAAAACTTCATCAAGCGCTTTTTATCCGACGAGAGGGGTAACGCTTTCATCGAGAACGGCCTGTGGATCATCGTGGTGGTCCTGCTGGTGGCCGGCGCCGGGTACGCCCTGGCCAACCAGGGTATCAAGTCCAAGTTCGACCAGATTCAGAATCAGGTTACCAGCACTCCGGTGCCCAACATCAGCGGCCAATAACAGCAAAAGGGGGGAGGGACGGGGGTGCTTCCCCTGTCCCGGCAGTATGTTCGGTTTGCTCAAGCGCATATGGCATGACGAGAGGGGGAGTCACTTTCTCGAGGTCGCCCTGTATATAATCCTGTTCACCCTGGCCGTGGCACCTTTTGTTTCGGGCCTGGCGGGTGAAATCGGGGCGAAAATGCAGGAAATGAGGGATAAGATCGGGCAGGTGGGCGGCCCGTGAGTTTCCGGAAAGATTCCCGGGGTTCCGTCAGCATCGAAGCCCTGTTCATCGTTGCCGTCCTGCTGATGCTGTTCTTTTTCATCGTCGAAATGGGCTTCTTGATGTACGACTGGGCGGTGGTAAACCATGCCGCCAGCGCGGCGGCGGTGGAGGCGGCCATGAACGGCCGCTTCTCCGCCGACATCCGCCAGGCCACGGCGGAACATATAAGGAAAATGACCACGGAAGGCAGTACGATGGGTATAGACGCTTTAGAGACGTCGCTGCCGGGGAGTGTCAACCCGGGGACCATATACGTCTACGGCACGGATCCAAATTCGAACGTCCAGCGGGGTGGGAAGATTGCCGTTGGGGTGGCATACCCCTTCCGGTTCAAAACGTTCCTTTTCGACGCCCTGGGCCGGTGGCTCATCGGGGAAAACCAGATAGTCCTGAAAGCCGGGATGACGGCGGCCAGCGAGGTGTATTTCGAGCAATGATCTTGTCGTCGAGAATCGGGCGGGACCGGAAAGGCTTTGCTTCCGTCACCTTTCTGGTCCTGCTGCTGGCCATTATGGCGGTGGGTTCTCTCCTGGCGGATGTGGCCCAACTGTACGCGGTGAAAATAGCCGCAAGACACTATCTCAACCTCTCACTGCGGGCGGCGGCGGGCCAGCTGAGTCTGGACGACCTGAAGGACAACCGGATAGTCATAGACGAACCGGCGGCCCGGGACAGGTTTTACGAGGTACTGCGGGCGAACTTCAAACTTGACGGAACCAACCATCCTTTGCCCGGTTCCCTGGTGGACGGCCCTGTGGAGGTATGTTATTTCAGGGTGGTCAACAGCGACATGCTTCCCTTCTCCTACACTTACGGCAGCTATTCCGAAACCATCACACGCCCGGCGGTGACCGGGATAATCAGGTTTCCGGTAAAGGTCAGTTTCTGGGGGAGGATTGTCAGCTCGGGAGTGCCGGACAGTACGGACATGTACGTGCACTCGACCGTTGCGCCGGAACTGATTGCGGAACATTTATAGGGCCGGGTGCCTTGCCCGGCTTCTTTATTTTGAGTCAAAAAAATGAAAGGAGGATAATCTTTTGCGCCGAGTTTTGATTTTCCTGGTGTTGCTGCTTCTACTTACCGCTCCTGCCCATGCTGAGATCCGGGTGGTGGGACAAGATGATTTGCCAGTCACTGTCGCTGGTTACCGGGTGTTGGACGTGCAGGATGAGCGGGAACTTGCCTGCGTGGAGTCGGTAGTCTGCGAGATCTACCACCTCCAGTCGGTGCTGCCAATCCTTGAAGAAAAGGACTGGTCGGTGTACGTGGTGCGGAAGAGGTGCAATGGACCTGCTGACGCAGCAACGGGGTCTAGCAGTGAAATTGCCGGGCTGGCCGTTCCGGGGAAAGCCTTCATATTTGCCAGCGGAGCGAACGCGAAATACCTTCGGGTTGTGGAAGAGAGCGACGTCGGAACGCTGGTTTTTGGAGTGCCTGCCTCCTCTTATCTTTCGGCTTACGCGACAGCTCACGAACTGGGGCACCTGGTACGGTTCGGGTATCTGTCCGAAGCCGATTTGCAGGAATACGTAAGGTTGCGCGGGCTGAAAGAGACGCAAAAGAAGAATCGGTACGATAACCCGGAGGAACTTTTCGCCGAGGACTTCCGCTGGCTCTTCGGCTCGGAGGCGGCTAACCGGGTGGAGTACAGGCCGTCTTATCCGAAACCGGGGGAGATAGAGCGGGAGTGGATCTTCAGGAAACTTACCGCTGGGTATCCGTAAAGCTTTCTTCTTTTTTTGAAACCACGATGAGAAAAAAAGGAGATGGACAGAGTGGAAGTCGAGAATTTACTGAAAGAGCTTTGCAGCACGAAAGCGAAAGTCAAATTTTCTGGTGCAACTGATACTGGTATGACCACCTGTCTTCGGACAATACGTTCAGCCGCGAACGAAAAAGTTATTTTTTTAGAAGACGACGGTGAGTTGTTCCTGCAAGAGGAACTAAACCATGATTCACCAGGCAAAACAATAGACATTGAGGAAATCTTATCTACGCTTAGAACTGTAAACGCCGGACATCCCGGCAGCATGATTATTGATGGGCAGAAAATAAATACTCGCAACCAGACAAGCAGGTTGACACTGTGTGATTTGGAAGAAAAATGTCAGCCGCCGAAAAAATTTTCACTAATCACCAGGCAAGAACTGGTGGAACGGTTGTTGCGGGATGTGCCTGCATCAAAACGAACATTGTCCAAAGTATTTGAAACTACCTTACAATGCCAGCCAAACTGCCTGCCAATTTTCGATTGAACGTTTTGCCCGGATTTTCCGAGCTTTTTTTTGTAAGGGGGGGGATTGTCCATCAGTGCCGGGCCCTTCTTTTTCGGGGTTGGCAGGCCTTTTCCTTTTGTGACAAATTTCTGATCAAGAAAGGTGGTCTTGCACGTGCACGCACTCATTCTCCACCGCCCGGGCTTGCCCGGGTGGCTGTCTGAAATGCTCAAATGCCAGGGGCCGAACAGGCTGGCTATGGAAATGCTTGCCTGGCACGAGACGCTGTATTATCACGCCATCGCCACGGCGGTGTGCGCCGAAGCTGTAGGCCGTGCGCTGGGCTTGCAGGAAAAAGAGCTGGAATGGCTCACCCAGGCGGCTTTCTTCCATGACTGCGGCAAGATTACCTGGCCTTCAGCGCTGGTAAGTAAAACCCGTTTGAGCGACGACGACCGGAAGCTGGTTAACGCCCATCCTATAGCGGGGGAATATTACCTGCGGGAATACTGGCCTGACGTGCCGGATCCAGTGTGCCGTATCGTTAGAGAACACCACGAGAGGCCGGACGGCTCCGGTTACCCGAACGGGCTGAGAAACGGGGATATACACCCGCTGTCGGTGATAGTTGCAGCGGTGGAAGTCTATACGGCGCTCTTGGAGCACCGGCCCTACCGGGACAAAAGTTTCACCCGGGCTGAAGCCCTGGCGGAGCTAGAAAGGCAGGGTTTTCCGGGGGAGGTGGTCCGGGTGCTGGCGGGCATAAGTAAGGTGGCGGTGGGGAAGGCAGTGGGGAAATAGATAATACTAGTGTTTTATACTAGTGTTATCGGTGTGGTAAAACGGGTGCTTTGAGAAATAGCGCGTTTAACGCGCTTTTTTTGTGACCATTTACCGAAAGGAGCTGGTTTTATGATAGCTATCGACGTGGGTTACAGCCATACCAAGGCCGTGTCTCCAGACCAACGGGTGCTCATTCCCTCCGTCGTAGCTTCGCACCGCGAACTGCCGCTGGCTGAACTGTCCCGTAACGGCTCCGGCCACGTGGTTGAAATTCGCAGATTGAACGGCGATACCAGCGATACCAAAAAGTATTTCGTGGGCGAACTGGCCCTGCGGGAAGGCCAGGGGGCAACGTTTACCCTGGACCGGGAGAAATACAAACATCCCAACCACGACATCCTCGTACTGGCAGCCGCCCGGCTTCTGGAGGCCCGGGAGGGAGCTACCCTGGTGGTAGGGCTCCCCGTGGCTTACTACCGCCTGCAGAGGGACGAACTTCGCAGGCACCTGGAGGCCCTGAATGCGATGGTGTCCGTAGATGGTGGGCCTCTCACCCGGCTCTCTTTCGGGAAGGTGGTGGTATACCCCCAGGGGGCCGGAGCGCTGCTGACGGCTTCCGACCTGCCGGATAACAGTCTGGTGTGCCTCGTAGACGTAGGCTACAAAACCACGGACTACGTGCTGGCCAGGGTGGCCGGTGGAAGAGTCGGCCCCGAAGGCGGCGGTTCTGTTGAGTACGGCGTCTTCCAGATGTATGAAGCTGTGGCAGCCGCCTTCGGGTCCACGACAGGGGCTCCTCTGGACATGAGCGTGGCAGCAGCCGTAGTCGCTCAGGGCAGGGTAACGTTCCGGGGCAGAGAGCTGGACCTGACGGCAGCGGTGAAGGCGGCCCGCGTCAATACCGCCCTGGCCATAGCCGACCGCGTGCTGGCGGCCCTGGGGCAAAAAGGGGACTTCGTGGCGAAGTTCTACCTGGCCGGCGGTGGGGCGAAAGCGCTACCGGAGCTGACGGATATGTTCCCGGCGGCTGAGGTCCTGCCGGACCCGCAGTGGGCCAACGCGGAAGGATTTTTGAGGGTTGTAACCGGAACCCTCAAAAGCGCGTAAAATCCGGCTTTGAGGGCAATTTTTCGCTTCAGGTACCGGTACTCCTTTGTGGCGCTGATCGTCGCGGTCATTAAGTGCCGGAACCGGAGCGGGAAAAAGGGGTCTGAAGCCGCATGACGCCTGGAAAAGAAGGTACCGGTACTCTTACAGGAGTGGTTCGTCGTGGCGAGGAATAAGACAAAGTATAAGCGGCTGGAATTGCGGCTGCCGGCTGACCACCCGCTGTTCAACTATCCTCCCGGCCAGCGGGCGGCCAGGGCGAGGGAACTCATCGACACGGCCATCCGTCTTGAAGAGCGGCTGTCGGAGATAGAGTGCCAACTGGCCGGGATTGCGCAAAAACTCACCGGTGGAGCGTGTACCAGCACCCGGAAAGTTCCCCAAAAGACCCTGGAGTTTGATGTGGAAGCATTTATGAACCTTTGAGCGAGGTGGTTTTCATGTTCGAACCCGCATACACCCGATTGGCGCGGGCAGTCGTTCTCCAGGCCGTTAAAGACGCTGTAAACCCGGTGAGGTGCGGCTCCCGCGATTATTCCGTCAGGAACATCAAAGCCGACGCCCGGAAATTCATCCGGAAAGCGGTACTGGAGGACGGCTACGAGCATGGTATATTCGAGCTGGCGGGCGTGGACCCCCGGCGGGTCCTGGCCCACCTGGAAGAAAGGATGAAGACACATGTGGATAGCGGTAGACGTGGACAACACCGTGGCAAATACGAACCTGGAGCTGGTGCGCAGGTTCAGCGTGCCGCTGAACAAATACCCGGCGCCGCTACCGCCGGGGTTTTTTAGTACCCAGGAAGGCCTGAAACTTTTGCAACGGGCAGAGCCGTTCCCCCGCGCAGCCGAGACGCTGAAGACCCTGGCGGACCTCGGCTACCGCATCGCCTACATCAGCTCCCGCCCCGGGGATGCCCTTTTTCTCACCGTGCGCTGGCTGCAGAAACACGGTTTCCCTGCGGACCAGGTGCTGTGCGGCCTGGACAGGCAGGGGAAGGCGGAGGTGGCCACGAAAGAACTGCAGGCCGTGGCAGTCTTTGAAGACGACCCGGTGCTCGCAGCGGCCCTGCTCAACAAGGTACCGGCGCTTTGGCTCAAAGACTGGCCGTACAACAGGAAGCTGCCCGCCGGGAAAGGCGCGAGATGGAACGCCGACAGGGTGATCAGGTTCAGGGCCTGGAGCGAGGTGGAAAAGGCGGTGGTCACCAGCAACCCGGACCTTGCGGCCCTGATCGGCAAAAAGGGGGAATAGCGTTTTGCGCAAGCTGGTTATAGCCGAGAAACCGTCCGTCGCCCGCGATATTGCCTCCGCCCTGGGGAAATTCGCGCAAAAAGACGGCTACCTGGAGAACGACCGTCTGGTCATCTCCTGGGCTCTGGGCCACCTCCTGGAGCTGGCCGACGCGCACGAATACGACCCGGCCCTCGTCAAGTGGACTCTTGAACCGTTACCCATTATCCCGGAGGAGTTCAAACTGCATCCAATCAGGAGTGGTGCGAAGCAACTCAAAATCCTGAAACAACTGCTCAATTCAGCGGACGTGGCGGAAGTAATCAACGCCTGTGACGCGGGGCGGGAGGGAGAACTGATCTTCCGCCGCATATACGAGTGGTGCGGCTGCAGGAAGCCAATTAAACGCCTGTGGCTTTCGGAGGCCACCCCCTCCGCAATCCGGGAGGCCTTCAAAAAACTCCGTGACGGCCGCGAACTGGATAACCTGGCCGCGGCGGCCAGGGCCCGGGCCGAAGCCGACTGGATCGTGGGGATCAACGCCACCCGGGCGTTTTCGGTGAAACACAAAACCCTGCTCTCCGTCGGCAGGGTGCAGACGCCCACCCTGGCCCTGGTGGTGCGCCGGGAAAGGGAAATCCGGGATTTCAAGCCGGAGACTTACTGGGAGGTCCGGGCCACCTTCCGGAAAAGCGGCGGGGCCACCTACCGGGGCAGGTGGTTCAGGGGTGGCGAGAGCCGCATCAAAGAAAAATCACGGGCGGAGGAACTGGTACGGGCCGCCCTGGCCGCCGGTTCCGGCAGGGTGACACAGGTTGAAAAACGCACCAAAACGGAAGCCCCGCCCCTGCTCTTCAACCTGAACGACCTGCAGAAAGAAGCCAACCGGAAATACGGAATGACGGCCCAGAAGGTCCTGGACACGGCCCAGGCCCTCTACGAAAAACACAAACTGATCACCTATCCCAGGACGGACAGCCGCCATTTAACGGAGGCACTGGCGCGGGACACCCTGCAAAAGCGCCTGGCCGCCCTGGAAAAATGCCCGGAATACGCGGAACTGGTCCGCCGTATAAGGCCGGGGATGATGCCGGGCAAACGTCACATCGACGACGCCGGAGTCACGGACCACCACGCCATCATCCCCACGGACGTGACTCCGGACCCGACGGCCCTCAACCCCGCGGAGCGACATGTATATGATCTGGTGGTCCGGAGGTTCCTGGCCATGTTTTACCCCCCGGCAGTCTACGACGAAACCGCCGTGGTCACCGAAGTCGGTGGCGAGACTTTCAAATCCGGAGGCCGGGTCGAGATCGAGCCGGGCTGGAAAGCGGTATACGGGCCGGAAGAAAAGGAGGAAAAGGATGGGAAAGATGAAGACGGAGAATCACAACCGCTCCCGCCCCTGGCCGAAGGCGAGACGGTCGCTGTCGAAGAAGCGGGGGCCGTCGAGCGGCAGACGAAACCCCCGAAACGGTACACCGAAGCTACTCTTTTGGCGGCCATGGAAAATGCCGGCCGCCTGGTGGACGACAGGGAAATGGCCGAAACCCTCAAAGCCGCCGGCGGCATCGGCACCCCCGCCACCAGGGCGGCAATCATCGAAACGCTGATCAAGCGGGGATACATCGAGCGCCGCAAGAAAACCCTGGTGCCCACCCCGCGGGGCGAAGCCCTGGTAGACCTGGTGCCGGAAAAACTGAAATCGGTGGAACTCACCGCTCAATGGGAAGACGGGCTGCGGCGTATAGAGGAGGGGCTGGATGATGCCCGGTTGTGGCTGGTTGGCCTCAAAAACTTCACGGTGGAGGTGGTGGCCATGGCAAAAGAACAGGAAGCGAACGGCGCGGTACACCAGAAGGAGGTGATGGGCAAGTGCCCTCTGTGCGGCCGTGACGTGCTGGAGTTTGCCAGATCATACGGCTGCAGCGGGTACAGAGACGGATGTAACTTTGCCATCTGGAAAGAAACCGCCGGAAAGAAGATTACGGCCAAACAGGCACAGGAGTTACTCCAAAAAGGCAGAACCGGCGTAATTAAGGGCTTCAAATCCAAAGCCGGCAAGAGTTTCGACGCCATATTGACCCTGGGGGAAGACGGCAAAGTCAACTTCGAATTTGCCGACCATGCAGGCCAGGCCCTGGGCAAATGTCCCCTCTGCGGCAAGGATGTCATCGAGGGGAAGAAGGGCTACGGCTGCGCGGGATGGAAGGAGGGTTGTAAATTCGTTATCTGGAAGGAGATCGCCGGGAAAAAGATTGCGGCCAACCTGGCAAAAGAACTGCTCCAGAAGGGCAGGACCGGCGTTATCAAGGGCTTTAAGTCCAGGGCCGGCAAGGACTTCGAAGCCGCCCTGGTCCTGGGAGAAGGCGGCAAAATAGAATTCGAGTTTAAAAACCGACAGGAGGGATAGGACATGCGTTTTGCGCCGGAAGGAACCAATTACAGGGATATAGATCCCTGGGACGCTCTTTACACGGCAAGGGACAAGGAACAAACCTTGAACGTAACCATAGTCAACGTAAGGTCAATTAACGGCCAGGGTTACACCTGGGAGGTCAGCTTTGGAGAGCAGGAAGACTTGTTCGGTATCGTTGGGTTAATTCCCGAATCGGAAAGCGGACTTCCGGAAGGCACATCAATGAACTGGTTCAAGCATCAAGTTGTGGCGGCGAAAATCAAGGGAATCGACCGAAAAAACAGCATAGTCGCCCTTACCAGAAAAGAGGTCGTGGAAGAAAATCTGCGCCGTATGATTGAACAGTTGGAAGAATCGGAGCAACTGCTTGCGCTGGTCAGGGCGTCCTCTCCGAGTGGCATTGTTGTGGACATCGGTGGTGGCGTATTAGTCAGGATACCCCGGAGAGAAATAAAGTTGTCCCGGGCAGTACCCGTTGAAGTACAGTATCCCCCGGGACAATTCGTAAAAGTGCAAGTGACCGGAATCGACAAAGCGGCAAAGAAAATCGACGTTTCAATGATAGACCCGTGGCAACCCGGAGAATATGTCCGTGGCGAGATGGTAACCGGGAAAATAATTCAAATTAAAGATAATATCGCCTTCGTTCAAACGAAACCCGGTTTGGTCGGTATCGCCCCATACCCTAAGAGCGAACAGGTAAAGATTGGGGAAACCGTGAAATACCAGGTGCAGAGGTACGATCCGGACAACAGAGTGCTCCACCTGGTGCGCTGGGACGAAGAAAGAATCCGGGGAAGGAGGCGGCAACGTGCAAGAAAACGCAGGGAACGGGCCTCCGAGCAAAGGTATTAATTACGCAAAAGGGATTGCCCTGGGCATGCCTCAATACAAGCGGGGGGACAACGAATCCATAGATTATACCGGTAGAGCCTTCGAACTAATGGAAATGCTGGCTGAAGCCACGGCAATGACTACCGGCGCGGCGGCCACCGCGTTGTCCTGTCACCGTAAAGTAGCTGGTTCGGCGTTCAACAGCCTGTGGTGGGCTGGAATGGTCCGATGGGTCAACGTATTTGCCGAAATAGGGCAATTCAAGGGGCAGTTCCGTCTCTGGCTTCCGGCCGACGGCAGGCCGCCGAAGGACGCACAGGAAGCCTGCCGCCTGGCTGCGCTGGGGCTTTTCTATGCTCTGGCCAGGAACGAAGTGCCCGGTTTTAAATGGCAGGTGGTTAGGAACGGGAAAAGCGTTGTTATGGCAGAAATGCGTTTTACCGTTGCTGATAATGCAACTCAATGGATCATTGACGCTCCCCGCCGGGAGGAAAACCCTGTTCCGAATGCCGACGTATATATTTTCCCGACCCTCCGGGAAGGAAAAATCCTCACCCCGCCGGGCAAAATGTACACCGCGGACGAACTGCTCTTTGCGCCGGGTGAACTGCGCCGGAAAATTTTTCAGAAAACCACTTGACAGCCACATGGTAACCTGCTAACCTTTGGGTTAAGGATATAGACACAAGTTTTAAACTTCTTGCCTATCAGGACGCCTTTCTCTTGATACGGGTGGAAGCCCCGGAGTGGTCGCCAGCGATGAGCGGGCGAATTCACTGGCAAGAAGTGCTCCGGGAAAAATTCCTCGCGATGAGCAGGGTGTACTCTCGGGGCAGGTGCGTCACGGCGATGAGCAGACGTACCGGACCTGCGTCACGGCGATGAGCAGACGTAGGCGGCGGGACCCAGCCGTAAGGAATGGGCAAAACGGTACGACTGCACGGCGATGAGCGGCAGGGTACCTTGCCTGGCCGGAGCTGTATCCGGCCCCTGGGGTGAGTGGCATTAGGTCACAGCGGTAGGAAGGTGGACTCTTCCGAAGGCAACCGTAGTAACCCCTTGTAACCGAAACGTCCCAAGCGCTATAGGCCGGAGGTTGCCCCCCTCTATTAGCGTTGAAAGTTGGATGAGAGGTATGGCCGACCTCGACATGAAATGGGCTAACCGCCGCAGACCGGGAAGGCCCGACCCAGCGGCGCTACAAGCGGTGAGGAGTGGTCGTCCTCAAATCAATGGGCGGTGTCGCGTTAGCGGCCCAGGAGTTCCAAATACTGGGACGTACGCGAGATAAGTACGCCACCGGTCGGCATACGGAAGAAGGCAGCGGTTTTGGCCGGTTTGAAAAGGAACTGCTGCGCATTGATATGCACGCCTCATTAGCGTGCGCAAGAAACGGAATATTAGCAGCAAAGAAAGACACTTTGGCGGACGAAAGCAAGAAGCAGTTGCTTGCTCTGTTAAAGTGTTTTTCTGTTTTTTGCAAGCCCTCCGCGGGCGTTGGAAACGGGCGCCCGCGGGAGAAAAACCCGGGCGCTTCAATTTCGAGAGAAAGGAGGCAGCCCGGGAAATGTATGACGGCAAAGAACGATGGCGGGAAGAAATGATCCGCATTCGCCGTGCCCGTATCCGGTTTTCCAGGCATTGCCGGAAGCGGATCAAAGCAAGAGGTATAACGGTGGAAGAAGTGTATAACGTTATAAAGAACGGAGAGATCATCCAGGGCCATGCGCCGGGAATGTACGGAAGCAATCCGGATCCTGTGAGAGTGGTTATGGGTCGTGGGAACGGTGGTCGGATCCTCCATCTGGTCGTGGCGCTTCACGGGAAAACCGTAATACTGGTTACAGCCTACGAACCGGATCCGGATGTCTGGGAAGACGATCACCGGACTCTCAAATCGCCCCGGAAATAAAAGGAGATGCGATATCATGGAGAAGCTTGAGTTGGTCGGCATTTGTGCCGGGTGCTACTACGAGAACGCCGAACTTCGGTTTAAAGAAAAAACGCTGGTAAAAGATGGCGCAGCGCTTTGTCTCAAAAGAATCCCCTATTACTACTGCCCGCGCTGCGGAGAGGAAACTTACGATCTCGATGTCGAAGTTTTTGTGGAACGGGCAATAAAGAGGTTTACGGAAGGAAACGGAAAAGGCGAAACCATCGACGTTGGTAACCTGTTCCGCGTTCCTTCCGAGTCGGCAGTACAGTAAGGGATGCGAGTGTAAAGAGAAATTAAGGGCCGCCGGCCTGCAAAACCAATCATCATTTCCAGGGAGGTGATTGGGCGCGGGCCGCAGGCCCGTAGCCCGGAAGCATGAAAGAAATGCTGGTCAAGCTGGTTAAGGAAGTTAACGAAATGCCTACGGTAATACGCGACATAATGGCCGCCAGGACGGACCTGGAAAAGAAACTTTCCCAAGGCGGGGACGAAGAAGCCCTCCGGGCCGTCAGGGACAACCTGGCGCACACCGACCGGGAACTGGAGTGGCTGCGTTCCCGCCAGACGGCCGCCGTAGCGACCATCAACCTGCTGTCGGCGCTCATCGGCGCGGGCAGAGCGGATGACGCGCAGGCGATGCTGGCGGCGCTGGGAGAAAATAAGCAGGAACGGGCGCAAAAGTCCGAAAGCAAACCCGAAAAGGAAAACAAAGAAAAGACAAAAGATCAGGAAGAGCTGAAGATCGGCACGTTCACCATCAAGGAAGCCAAACCCGGCAAGAATGAAAGCACCATTTGGGCTATTGCGGTTACAGCCGATAACGCGGAGTATAAGATCTGCGCCAAAAATGGCACCGGCAAGGCCCTGATGGAAGCCGCCGGCAAGCAGGCGAAAGTCAAGTACCGCCCCTTAAGCGGTGACAGGCTGTTCGCCGTGAGCGTGGAGATTGTCGGATAACCGCCGGGGTGATAAACTGGAGGTGAAGGCGGTGATAACCGTGGGAACCATGAAAGAAACAGCGGCTGCAACTGAGCCGCCGGAACTACCTCCGCACTGGTTTCTCTACCTGGTGGAGAGAATGGACCGGATGGAGAACAACCTGCGGAGCGAATTCCGGGAAGAGTTTGGTGGCGTTAAGCAAGAAATTAACGGTTTAAGACAAGAACTGCACGGCATCTACCGCTGGTCAATCGGTCTTCTGATGACCATGCTGCTGGGATTCGGCGGCATTATCGTCACGCTGGCGGTGACCTTGCGGTAGCCGAGTGTAAGGGAGAGCCGATGATAAATGAAAGAGGAGTGGTGAAGATGGTCTCTCCGAGATATAATGATCTCGGGGTGATTACCATGGCTATTGCGAGGGAGTATGTCAAGGCCCTTATAGACCGGTTGAGCGATGAACAGGTGCAGGCATTGTGGGTTATTCTTAACTCCATGGCCTGGCCAACTGAAAAGGTTTCACCGGAAGAAGCGGCTGAAATCGAAGAATCGTTTGCCGAAATAGATGCCGGTAAAGGCATAAAAGCCGAAGATGTCTGGAGGGAACTCGGTGTATGATATAATCTTTTCCCCCAAGGCTATTCGGCAACTCAAGTCTGGCGATTGAAAGAAACCTGCGGGTGTTTCCACCCCAAGGTGATGTTCTTAAGCTGGAATACGCGGATAATCGCTTTAGGCTTCGGGTGGGTGACTGGCGTGTGACCTTCCGGTATCGGTTTGAAAACCAGGAGGTTCATATTGCCGAGGTAGTCCATCGGAGCAAAGCATACCGCAGGTAAGAAGATTGGAATACGGCCGTCAAGGCCAGAAAGAGGACGGAAAACGGGACATTCATGTTCCGACCGTCCTCTTTTGCTTTATTAAGGAAAACTTAATCACTCAGGCGGCCCGGCCCGCCTAACTCACTTCAGATAAGGAGGTGAGATGGGGGCGGGTCGCCGGGGGCCTGCCCCGAAAACATGGGCAGAGCAGGGACGTACCAGTTGCTGGACTTAGTTATAGAAAGGCTCATGGAGCTGGAGAAAGACTTGGCTGAGGAGCTGGCCGCCGGTTACCCCTTCCGGGACAGCCTGGATGAGTTGATAATCAGGCTGGTCGACTGGCGGGACAGCTTTCGGGAGTAAAAGATATCGGGCCTCCCGGCCCAGACCGTTCTCAAGAAAGGAGAAATGGGGCGAGACGTAACGCCCGCCCCATAAGAGGAAGGGGGAAGATAAAATGTCCCTTGCAGAAAGGCGATCTCCCTCCGACCCGGCACCAGACTGGGTCGATCAGACTTACGGGCAGAGAGTGTCTAGCGCACTTATGACCCTTAAACTTTTCGGTTTCCTGAGTGAAGAGGAGGCAGTTATTATAGCTGCCAAAATTGATGAATGGATTGCGAAGAATACAAAGTAAGCTAACTGGGCCTTCCGGCCCAAACCATTTCCAGAAAGGAGGGAATGGGGCGGGCCGGAAGGGTCCGCCCTGGAGAGAATGAAATTTGAGAGGGTTAAGCCGGGGGTGCTGTTCCGCACCCCATGGCACAAGGACCGCCTGTTCTATAAAGTCCCACACCCCCAGCCCTGGGAAGACGCTGGTCCCTGCCACGCCTGCGGCACCATTGCCGTATGGAACGCACGGGCCGTCGAAACTGACCACCTGGTGCACTTTTGCCGGAATGAGGAAGTCATCCCGGTGAAAGTAGAAGGGGGAAGGGAAAATGACTAAAGAGTACCTACAGGGCGACGACGCGCAGTGGCTTCTCAAAGAGGGATACTGCGAAGTTTGCCTGCGCCCGGCAGAGGAATGGGCTAGGCCAGACCGTTTCGGGGGTTGCCTGGTCCACGGCGATTACGACAGCCGGGGCAATCTGGTAGGCTTCCTTTGCCCGGACTGCGCAGAGGCGGAAAGGTAAACTAACCGGGCCACCGGCCCAAACCATTTCCGAGAAAGGAGGGAATGGGGCGGGCCGGTACCCCGCCCCGGATCATGAAAGAAGAAAGATTGCGCGAAGCGCTTGAAAAGCTGCTGTCAATGTTCAAAAGTGGCAACCTGCCGCCGGCGGTGGCCCGGACGATGATCCGGCGCCAGGCGGGTGATGAAAGGCCGTCTGACAAATGGAGCCTGGGCAACCGCCTGCTGATGTACCTGGCCGGGACCGAGGACGCCAGGGGTTTCAGACAGTGGGAAGAAGTAGGGCGGCACGTTAAAAAGGGCGCGAAAGCGTTCCATATCCTCGCTCCGCTGACCAAAACCAGGAAGGTCAAAATACGGGATCCCGAAAGGGGCGAGGAGCGGGAAGAAGAACGCCCTGTGATTGTGGGTTTCCGGTTTATACCGGTGTTCCGTCTGGAAGATACGGAGGGTAAACCCCTGCCGGAGATAAACTACATGCCTCCCGAGTTGCCTCCCCTGTTCGACGTGGCGGCAAGGCTGGGGATCAAAGTTAGATACAGCCCTGGAGACGGCAGCTATTACGGCAGTTTCCAGCCCGGACTTAAAAGGATCAACCTGCACACTCACGACGTCAAAACGTATTTCCACGAGTTGGCGCACGCGGTGCATAACACCATCCGCCCGCTGGTGGGAGGCCAGGATCCGGTGCAGGAAGTGGTCGCCGAGACAGTGGCCTGTACCCTCTGCGAGATCTACGGCTATACCGGATATGCCTGGCACGGGTGGCAGTACATCAAAGCCTGCGCCGGCGGCGAGCCGAAACAGGCGCTCAAACTCGTAATGAAAGTGCTCTGCGAGGTCGAGGAAGTGCTGGAAAGGATCTGGGAAGCCGCCAACCCGGAAGAGAGGGGGGTGTGCGGCTTGACATACCGGATCTGGGAGGCACAAAACGCAGGTGAAGATACCACCTACCTGGTGGCAATGTCCGCCATGCGGGAGATTTCCCTGCGCGAGGAAATTGCCCGTGGCGAGAGGTTGATACGGCTGCTGCGCCTGGTGGCGGAGACGGAAGATCGGAACCGGGCACGGCGGATGGCAGACTGCGAGATTTAGAACTTCAGGCGGCCCGGCCCGCCCAATCACCTGAAAAGGAGGTGAAAGGGGCGGCGCCGGCGGCCGCCCCGGGAGCATGAAGAAACGGGTAAATATCGTTTCGGTGAAACTTGTCAAGGAAGCGGGTATATTTTACGCAGCCCGCAGAATAACCAGACCGGAGGATGTGGCCGATCTGGTTCGTGACTTTCTGGAAGACGCCGATCGGGAGATCTTCCTGGTTATATGCCTTAATGCCAAAAACGAACCGACGGCAATCCATACGATAGCGGTAGGTACGCTGAACAGCGTCCAGGTCCACCCCCGGGAGGTCTTTAAAGCGGCAATCCTGGCCAACAGTTACCACATAATCCTGGTTCACAATCACCCGAGCGGTGACCCGAAACCTTCCGATGAGGATATGGCTATCACAAGAAACCTGGCCGAGGCCGGGAGAATAGTCGGCATCCCGGTGCTGGATCACATCATCATCGGCGACGGAAAGTTTGCAAGCCTGAAAACAAAGGGATTGATTTAAGCAGAGGGGGGATCGGGGGTGCAGGCGGAACACCGTTACCCCGAGGAAAAATTCATTCCGGTGAAACCCTGGCGCCCCTGCCCCATCTGCGGCAAGGGCGACTGGTGCGGTTTCAACAGCTTCATCGCCAGCTGCATGCGGGTGCGCGAGGGCTCATTCAAGGAAGTAATCCTGAGCAACGGCCAGGTAGCCTACCTCCACTGGCTGGAACCGGGCATGGTAAACCTGCCGGCGTTCATGAAAGATGATTCAATAACCGCGGCGCAAACCGCGCCGGTGGAAGTGCGGGACCGGGTGTACCGTGACTTCCTGCGACTCCTTTACCTTCACCCGCGCCACAGAGAGGACCTGCTCCGGCGCGGGCTGACTGAATGGGAGATCAGAAGGAACGGCTACCGGTCGGTCCCCGAAACCGAAGCCCCATGGTCGGTCTGCAGGCGCCTGATCCGAATGGGCCATGACCTGGCCGGCATCCCCGGGTTTTACAAGGTCCGGGGGCCGCGAGGCGGCACCTACTGGACCTTCGACCGTCAGCCGGGATACTTCATCCCGGTGCGGGACGAAAAGGGCCGGATTCAGACCCTGCAGCGCCGCATGGACGACGCCCGGGGCGGGAAATATAAGCTGTTCAGCGGTCACAAGAGCCGGGGCGGTTGCTCCTGCGGCACCCCTGCCCACGTGACCAGGCCCGCAAAAGTCGAAGACCGGCGGATATGGATCACCGAAGGCCCGTTGAAAGCGGACATCGCCTGCAAGTACCTGGGCGCCGTCGTGGTGGGCGCATTAAGCGCCGCCACTTGGCGGCCGGCTATACCGGCTATCCTGGCTCTTGAAGCAAAAGAAGTCATAATCGCCTTCGACCGGGACGTGGAAAGTAACCCGGAAGTGGCACGAGCATACTTGACCCTGAAAGTGGAACTGAAAAAGCACGGCCTGGCGGTTAGCCGGGCAGTGTGGAGCGATAAAAAAGGCATTGACGATGCCCTGGCGGCCGGTATGGAAGTGCGGGTCGTCCGGGCATAAGAAAGGAGATGGGTCGAATGTCAAGAGTCATCAAAAGGGTTCCGGCTGAATATGTTACCGAACAAATCGGTGGCGGGGTTATATGCCCCAAATGCGGAGCCGGTAACTGGAAAAGGACCACTCCCGAGAAGTGCCCCATTTGCGGAACGATGGAAGTGCCGGATCCTGTCAGGTACATCAAAAGGCGAATTCCGGGCTATGTGGAAGTGCGGTGCGACTGCGGTGAAACCGTCATCTGCGACGGTTTCACCAACACCTGCGACCGCTGCGGAAGGGATTACAACTGGAACGGTACCCTGCTGGCCCCGCGCAGTCAGTGGGGTGAAGAAACCGGGGAAACGGAAGGGGATATAATCCTGGGAGTTTAAGGGGGTTAAATTACGAATGATGGAAGTACAGGCATCTTTACATGATAACAGATGGCCGGTAAAAATACACCCGCTCAGAGCACCAGGTAACTACGTGATTACGGGGCGGGGTACGGAGATGTGGATTGCCGTCCGGCCGTCCGGTGGTATCGGCGGAGGTAGTCATTTAATAGCGGTTATCAACTTCAACCGGTGCGGCTGCCTGGATGCCGACAAGTGGTCTGCGGCGGACGTGCAGCAGTACATCGGAATCGAGAACCCGGTGGATGCAGCCACCCTCGCCGCTGCGCTGGATGTGATTTTAGGGCGAAAACAAGAGAACGGGGTGGCCGGCACGACCTGGAAAAAACCATACGGGAGGTATAAATGGTGAAAATGATACAACTCGAAGAAGCTCTCAAAGACCACTACGCCCGCCGGGCTGCAAGGGCAATCGAGGCGGAGGACGCGGATGCTCTTGCCAGGGTAATACCGCGCCACGTCATCTATGAGAAACCCGGGATGGCCCTTGAGATTCTGGGCAGGGCGGTAAATGTAGCAAGCTGTGAGACCTACAGGTGGGTACAGCAATGGCTCCGCAATTCCGACAACGACTGCCTGCGGGCCAGGGGAGACAAACGATGGCAAGTGATGATCCTGCTGGAGGCCGTTTGCAAGAAGAGTAGCGTTGCGGAAGCGGTGTAGATATAGATCAGCTCCGGATGGCGAGGAGGCGGGAAGAAGAAACATAATTTTCCGCCTTAATGCTCAGCTCAGGAGCTTTGTTTCTGAAACGCCACATGCGCTGAATGGCGCTGTGCAGGCAGACACTCCCGGGACTGAGAACGTGGTTGAGGGGTGCCGGCCGCAGGGACGGCACCTGCTCCAACCTTAATCAACCAACGGAGGTAGGACGCCGGCTTGCAGCCGGCTCCTTCCCCGCCGCAAATTAGCGGCGTTGCCGGATCCCCGGTTATGACGCGATTGATCGCTGACTAACCACTCCATATGGAGTATGGGGTCCACACCATGGGCCCTGGCGGCACCTGCCGCCCCCATAAGTAGGGTAACGGGGCCTCAGTGAATGCTTAACAAGCTCATAAAGGCGTGCGAGGCGGGCTTTGAAAGCCGGCCGTCGGGAGCACGCAGACAACAAAACAGGCACCACCCCCGGGGCGGTTGCCCCGCAGCGGACGGGGCAAGGGCCCCGGGGGTGCAAGCCCGGGCGCAGCCCGCCGGGCAAACCGCGGAGCGGCAGGCAACGGGCGTAAGCCCGCACGGCGAAGCCGCAACCGGGCGCAAGCCCGCACCGCGAAGCGCAAAAACGGGCGGAAGCCCGTCTCAGGTCACCGGAGCGAAAGCGGAGGGGGCACTGAGACGGGCGCAGCCCGCGACGGCGAAGCCGCAAAAAATAAGGCCCGAAGGGTAATCTGCAAGAGGTTTCCACCGGTGCAAACCTATGTGATGAGGATCCGGGGGTGATGAACCTCTAGGGAGTTTTTGTCTTTTTTGCAGTGACGGCGAAGCCGTAAAAACAAAAGGAAAATACAGATCAGGGGGGATAAAATGCTACGGGTTTCCTGGGAAGATACCGGAAATCCCATCCTCGACCGCCTAGGGCGGCAGTTCGTGGAAAGGGTAGCCCGGTATGCAAGGGGTGGCTCTTATGAGAAGCGCCTGGAGCGGTTTCGCAAGTACGTAAAATTTCTTTGCTTCTTGGCAGAACGTTTTGCGCCGGAAGACATACGAAACATACGACCCCGCCATGTTGCAGCGTTCGCCAGACACTTAAAAGAACAGGGGAGGAGCGGACGAACTATACTTTATTATTTTTCCATCATCCGCTGGTGGCACCGGCAGATCCCATGGCGAAAGTATGAAATGCCCGAGAATAAGGTGCTTCTGGAACTGGAGGCGAGGCTCGATGACAAACGATTCTGTGAAGAAATCAAAAACAACTGCCGGCGCAAAAAGTTCCGAAGGGGTATACAGAAATCTCTCGGCTCAGCTTGAAAAAATCTGGCGTGAGGCGGTAAAAGACACGACCCACGCGATGTCCAAAAAATCTCATTTCCGGTACCGGGAGAGCATGAAGAACTTCCTTTGGTTCTGCTCGGAAAAATTTCGTTTGCAGAAGATCGCCAACATCGGCGAAAAGCACCTGCGGGCATACGTGGAATACCGCCGCCAGGAAGGCATATCAGAAAAGACGCTGAAAAACGATCTGGCGGCGGTGCGGTTTTTCCACCGCTTCACCGGTTCGCGCAATGAACTGCCGGATAACCGGGCGCTGGGGCTCGAAAAGACTCCGGCCGGCGGCAAAGATAGGGCCTGGACGGAAGAAGAATACCGGCGGATGCTGGAGAAGGCCGAAAAACTGGGCCGTGCGGACGTGGTGATGGCCATGAAGCTGGCCCGCCACGCGGGGCTCAGGATCCACGAGTGTACCAGGCTCACGGTGGGCCACGTCCGGGACGCCCTGAAGGATGGAAAACTGGAGGTCAAAGGGAAAGGGGGCCGGGTGCGCCGAATCCCGCTACGACTGGAGTTAAAGGTGGAACTGGAGCGGTTCCTGGAAGAGCGCGGGGGGACCAGGGGGGAGAAGATCTTCGTCGTGCCGGGCGAAAAGACGCACAGAGTCATCAAAAGCATCCAGAAATTCATCGAGCGGCACCGGGAAGAAATCACCGACCGGCCGATTACCTTTCACGGATTGCGTCACGCATACGCCAGGGAGGAGCTGGCCTGCCGGTTGGAGCATCCGGAGAAATACGGCCTCCACAGGGTAAGTCCGGAAAGGGCGGCAAAACTGGAGGTGGCGGAGCTTCTGGGCCACGGCAGGCCGGAAGTGACCAGTGTTTATACGGGGAAGTGACTCCAAAAGAGTTCGTCAATTGGGTGGAAATTGACGTGCGAACAGGCAAACCTTTGCCCAATCAACGTGATTTGCTAGGTAAGACATATTCTGACCCGCATGGCAATGTTATTGAGGTTGTAGATGTTTGCAGCCTCTTTCCTACGACGCACGTTGTTGTCGAGAAAAAAGCCACTGGCGAACGCTGGAGCGTGGCGGCTGAATGTATACGGGAAATTGTGGGCTAATGCTAATGCAATACTGAAAAAAGTGTAGGTTTTTATTCGATTTTTTGATTGACTTTTGCTGGCTTAAGAAAATTGAAGTAGAAAAAGAAAGAAGGAGGTTAAAATAATGAAAGTTAAAGTAGAAATTATTATGGAGGTGCCCCACTGGTTTACTGAAGACGATATAGAGAAAGATGTGATACAAGATTTTGTAAGAGACGGTTACAATCTTGCCGAAGAAGATATTTTATCGATTATTGCGATTGACCCAATCAAAGAGTTACCGCTTGAGGTTGATTAATGTGTGAATAAAAAATGTCGTGTAATACTCATTATCCGACGTTTTGGCCTTGGATTTTGCGGATAATGAGCGGCTTTCTAAGGTCGTAAGTTAACTAAAAAATGTCGGATAAGTAGAAACAGCAGTCGGCGCTATCAACCCGGCTGCTATTTTATTGCTTTTTCTTTAGAATTGAGTTTGGGAGGGCTGAAAATGAATGAGATTCTAAATGCTTTTGGGCAGTATCTTCGCGGAGAAAAAGATGCTAGTTCCGCCACGGTTCGTGCTATCTAAACGACCTGAAAAAGTTTTTCCGATGGTATCTGGAAACGACCGGGGAGACTCCCAAATTTGATGCTATCGGGCCATTGGATATTGCTGAGTTTAAACGTTATATGCAGAATCGGGGCCAAAAACCTGCTACTATCAACCGGGCATTAGCTTGTCTTTCTACTTTCTTTACCTGGGCGGTAGAGCAAGGTCACGCCGCTTAAAATCCTGCCGGCGGCGTGAAACCGGTGCCGGAAGTGAGACCTGCTCCAAAGGTACTTGGGCGGCGCGAGCAGTTGGCGCTCATGCGGGCAGTCCAAAAAGGCGGGCGGGTACGGGATATAGCCATAGTCACACTTCTTCTCCACGCCGGTTTGAGGGTATCGGAAGTATGCGCTCTTACCCTCGATGATATAGTCCTCGGAGAGCGAATAGGAAAAGTGATAATCCGTCTGAGGGAAGGCGGTAAGCGGCGCGAGGTCCCGCTTAACGCAAACAGCGAGAAAGGCAATAAAGGATTGGCTCGGGGTTAGAGGTGAAGCCCCCGGTCCCTTATTTACCAGCCAAAAAGGCGGTTTCTTGTCTGCCCGGGCAGTTGAATGCCTGCTTGCAAAATACGCATACGACGCTCATTTAGAAAAGGCAACTCCTCACGTGCTTAGGCATACTTTCTGCAAGTCTCTTATTGATGCCGGCGAAAGCCTGGACCGGGTAGCAGTTTTGGCCGGCCATTCCAATCTCAACACTACCGCCCGTTATACAAGACCTAACGATGACGACTTACAACGAGCAGTGGACCGTTTAGCATGGGAATAATATAATGGACCCAGAAATTTAGACACGAAAAATGGGGGTCCTAAGCGTCAGAATGGGTACTAGGAAACAATATCCAGCCGAGATTAAGGCTAAAATCGTACTGGAAATTCTCAAGGAAGAAAAATCCATTGCCCAAATCGCTTCTGAATATGGCATCCACCCCTCTGTCTTAAACCGGTGGAAAAATACGGCAGTAGAGAAACTGCCTTCCCTCTTTACCGATGAAACGAAAAGCATAGAGAACATGAAATCAGAATACGAGAAGAAAATCCAAGACCTCTACGCAGAAGTCGGTCGTTTAACCACTGAGCTGACCTGGCTTAAAAAAAAGAGTGGCCTCTGAGCTTAGCCGAGATGAACGCCTAGGTTTGGTGGAATGGGGCCATCCAGAACTATCTATCAAAAAGCAGGCGGAGCTTTTAAGCCTAAACCGCTCTAGCTTATACTATCACCCAGTGCCCCTTTCCCCAGAAGAAATAGCCATAAAGCACCGCATCGACGAAATATACACCGAGTTTCCCTTTTACGGTTCCAGGCGCATTACGGCCCAGCTTCGAAGGGAGGGATTCTTAGTCAACCGCAAAGCCGTCCAGCGCCACATGCGGGAAATGGGTATAGCCGCCATCTATCCCAAGTCCAACTTAAGCAGAAGAAACCATGAGCATCGAGTATATCCCTACTTGCTGCGAGGCCTTCCCATTACTTATCCCAACCAGGTCTGGGGTATAGACATCACCTACATCCGGTTAGTCAGGGGATGGATGTACCTGGTGGCCATCATGGACTGGTACTCCCGCTTTGTGGTAAGCTGGGCCTTAGACCAGTGCTTGGAGACAGCCTTTGTATTAGTGGCGGTAAAAGAAGCCATGGCTAAAGCCAAGCCGGAGATAATGAATAGTGACCAGGGAGCCCAGTTTACCGACCCGGACTACATAAAGCTCCTAGAAGGAGCGGGTATAAGGATCAGCATGGACGGCAAAGGCCGGGCTACTGACAACATTTTCACCGAACGCCTCTGGCGAAGCCTTAAATACGAAGAAGTTTATCTCAACGAATATCAAAGTCCCCGGGAAGCCAGGCAGGGTATCTCTCGATATCTAGAGTTTTACAACTACCGCCGACCTCACCAATCCTTAAAATACAGGACGCCGGCAGAAGTCTACTATGGAAAGGACTAAGACATATTATGCCAAATCTGGAATCTGAAAAATTTGTCTATAACCTATTTCATACCACTATTCACCAAATTGAGCTTATCTTTCCACGCTTAAAATTTTAAAAATCGTGTCTTGACAAAGGGGTCCACCTTATAACTCCTTTTCGGCAGGATTTCTTTCTTTTGTGTCGAATTGGTTAATATGCCCAGATTCTTAGATTCTTAGGTGTTAGGCGGTGATTGTCTTGACCAAGAAACTCTATACGCCAAAGGTAGGCCCCAAAGGTTTGATGACCCTGCCCAAGCAAATAAGAACGGCCCTTGGAATTGAAGAAGGAGACAGAGTGCTTCTCAAGGTCGAGCCGGGCGGCAAGGTCGTGTTGGAAAAGGCTCTCATCTTTTCCGCGAATGATGGCGCGTCTAATTCGGAGCGCTAAGACAGGAGGACAAGCATGGCAGTAATCGGACCTTTAACCTTCTACGAGTTTTTCGCGGGCGCTGGTTTGGTCAGGCTAGGCCTGGGAGAAGCGTGGCGCTGCGTGTGGGCTAATGACATTGACCCCAAAAAAGCTGAAGTATATATCCATAACTTCGGGCCGGACGAGCTTACGGTTTGCGACGTGGCGGAAGTAGACCCTTCGTCTCTGCCGTCAAAAGCGGACATGGCCTGGGCCTCCTTTCCCTGTCAGGACCTTTCTTTGGCCGGGTGGCGGCGTGGCATGTCGGCTGAGCGAAGCGGAACGTTCTGGGCCTTTTGGCGCATCATGCGCGACTTGCATGACCGGGGCGACATGCCGCCGATGGTAGTCTTAGAAAACGTGGTAGGACTGCTTTATGACGATGACTTCCCCGGTCTTTGCGAGGCGTTGGCCGCGTTGGACCTGCAATTTGGCGCTCTGGTCATAGACGCGAAGCATTTTCTCCCCCAGTCAAGGCCGAGGGTGTTCATCGTAGGCGTTAAAGCGGACATTGACGTGGAACCGTTCCTAACTCAAACCACGGAAGGAAGCCCTTGGACCCCTAAAGCGTTGCTTGCCGCGCACGCCAAATTATCCCCATCGCTTCGCGGGCTTTGGCGCTGGTGGAAGCTGCCGGCCCCTTCGTTTCCGGTCCCTTCTTTGGCGGATTTGATTGAAGAAAACCCTTCGGTAGATTGGAATACCCAGGAAGAGACCCAAAAGCTTCTCGAAATAATGAGCCCTTCCAACCGGCAAAAGATAGAAAAAGCGCTTTCCTCCGGAGGCCGATGGGTGGGGACGCTGTATAAACGGACCCGAAACGGCGTTCAGCGGGCTGAAGCGCGTTTTGACGGCATCGCTGGCTGCTTGCGGACCCCTCAGGGGGGGTCAAGCCGGCAGACGGTTTTGATTGTGGACAAGGGAGAGGTCAAATCGCGCTTGCTTTCGCCGAGAGAGGCCGCCCGGCTGATGGGAGCGCCGGACACGTTTTGGCTGCCAGACAGATACAACGACGCGTATAGGGCTATGGGGGACGCGGTCGCGGTGCCGGTGGTGTCCTGGCTTTCGCGACAGTTGCTTATCCCCTTGGCGTTGACGGCCCAGACCGCTTCAAGGCAACAAAGCCCAAGAAAAGGCGACAGATGGTCTATTCGCTATCGTTTGACGGCAGAACGGCTTGCTTCAGAGTGGAGGTCGGCGCGGCAATGAACAAAGAAGAGCTGTTTGAGGAAGTTCTGCGGGAACTGATCGCTTGGTATGACCAACAACGTCCCGGCCCTGGCCGCGAACCGGAAAGATACGTGGTTTGCGCCGGCCTGGCCGTTTTGGAAAGGATGAAGGCATCTTACCCTCTCAGGCAGGAGGATTACATCACGCCTAAAAACCAGGTCCGGACAAGCGGGCCTCTAATCAGAGAGATTTTGGCGCGTTTCGGAGAAACGAGAAATTACGCCTCCGAAGGCGGGCGCACCACCAGGGGGACCCGCACGGCGGCGGATTCGCTGGTCGAGAGGCTTAACAACTGCGCTTGCCGCGACCAACTCGCCGCCCTGGACCCCAATGACCGCGGCGACATAGTTCACGGCCTGCAAGGGTGGCTTGCGGAAAAGGTCAAGGAATACTTCAATCAGCAGCGGCTTGAAGTTGAGGTCGATTTGTCAAAACCAGGCCCGCAAATAGTCGGAGACATACTCGCGGCGGCAGCCGAAAGGAAGATGGCGGGAGCGGTGGCGCAGCACCTGGTGGGAGCTAAACTGGCTTTACGGTATCCTCACCTTGTGATAGAAAATTACTCCTACACCACCGCCGACCAGCAGCTAAACCGCCCTGGAGACTTCGTGGTCGGGGACACGGTTTTTCATGTGACCGTAGCGCCAATGCCCGCTGTCTTGGAAAAATGCGCAAGCAATTTGCGCAACGGGTATCGGCCCCTTCTTCTGACGCCGGAAAGCAGACTGGCTGCCGCCCGCCAAATGGCGGAAAGCCTTGGGATTGAAAAATCCACGGGCATCTTTCCTTTAGAGTCTTTCGTGGGGCAGAACGTCGAAGAGATGGCCGAATTCGGCAAAGAAAAGCTGGCAGAGCAAATGCGGAATCTTCTTCTGAAGTATAATGAGCGCGTAGCGGAAGCGGAGACCAACCGGGCTTTGCTGATAGACGTTCCTGCTAATCTCGGAGGAAACTCTGATGACTGATAAAGTGGACGCGGAAACGCGCAGCCGCATCATGGCTCGCGTTAGGGGCAAAGACACGAAGCCGGAGCTGGCGGTCCGCAAAGCCCTTCACGCTGCGGGATTCAGGTTCCGGTTGCACCGAAAAGACCTGCCGGGCAATCCGGACATAACGCTCCCGCGATACCGGACAGCGGTGTTCGTTCACGGCTGTTTTTGGCATGGACACGACTGCGCCCGCTTCAGGATGCCCTCCAGCAATGTCGCTTATTGGCGGCGAAAGATTGAACGCAACAAAGAGAGAGACGCTGCGGTTTTGGAGGAGCTTCAGCGAATGGGATGGCGGGCGTGGGTCGTTTGGACCTGTGAAATTGAAAAAGGAGTGCGCGAACTGATACGGTTTTTGGAGGATATAAAAAAAGACCTTGACTAGCTGGGAGGATGACTATGGTAAAACAAAAACTCATGATGGTGTTGGCGGTTCTTCTTTTGGTTTTGGTCACTGCTGCGCCGGCTTTTGCCGGAGGGCTGTTCCCGGACCTGGACGGTCACTGGGCCGCTGACCAGAGCTATTTGATGTATGACCTTGGCGTGTTTGGCGGCTACCCGGACGGCACTTTCAAGCCGAACAACAACATAACCTGGGCGGAGTTCATCGCCATTGTAGTGCGGGCCTTCGACCTTCCCAGCGCTCCGGCGAATACCGTCCTGCCTTACGAAGATGTCAAATCGGGTGACTGGTTCTACGACCCGGTGGCTCGGGCCTACGCCGCCGGAATTCTGAAGGGATACGGCAGCAAGCTGGAGCCCAATAAAGCCATTACCCGGGGCGAGATTGCCAGGATAGTGGTCCTCAACATCGGGGAAAACGGCGCTCCCTTGAATAAGGTGGCCCAAAACTTCTCTGATGTCCCCTCCGGCCACCTCCTGGCCGAATACGTCAGCAAGGCGTCTGTTCTGGGCATAATCGGCGGCTATCCCGACGGCACCTTCGGCCCCAGCAAAACCGCTACCCGGGCGGAAGCGGCGGTAATGGTCAACCGAGCCATGGAAGCTGAAGCGGCTGAAAAGGTCCTTCCTGCAGAAGAAACATTGAAGGCTGCTATCGAGGGATATGCCGACCGCTGGGCTTATGTTCAGTTTACCTTTGCCAGAGACAAAATAAATGATTATCTCAAAGATTATGCGCTGCCCTCAGTTATCAAATGGTACAGGGATACCATGCAACCTGATGAACCCATTCCCGGCGTATACGGAAGGTTGGAGCCCGGAACTCTGCAGATTAAGGTACTAAACCGCTCCCGCACTCTGGCTAAAGTAGAAGCCCATTATGAGGTAGGCGTAAGAATCCGGAGGGCTTCGGATGGCGCTGAAGCAGAGGTCATGGCAATAAAAGTAGATGAAGTATTGCTAATGAAGCTCAGCGGCGGGAAATGGAAAGTCGGCGTGGTATACGACCAAAAAGCGACTAAAATTCGATAACAACACCATCAGACCAACAGGCTGGTTTTTTGACTACAGTTCAAGCCCCGGCAGGTAATAATTTCGTGCCTATTAATAAACGAGCTGAAGAGATCGTTAAATCATACGCGAAAGCCCTCAGGAAAAAAGATGTTCCGGTGAAAGTAATAATTTTATTCGGTTCCCAGGCAAGGGGAACCAGCGTTCCGGGATCCGATATTGACGTACTTGTGGTGACGGAAAGGCTTGACAAAAAGATCCGCGATACGATTGTAGATGAAGCCTTTGAAATCAGCCTGAGAGAAGACATTCCGGTGATAGCTCTGGCGTGCGATATTCAAGAATTCGATTCTCCCTCATTTAAAGTTAATCCCTTTTACCGCAACGTTACTCAAGAGGGGGTAATTTCCCATGGATAATAATGATTTCAAAGAAAGAGTTTGCACGCACGAAAATGGAAAAGGCCTGGGACAACTGGGGTGATGAGAGATATTCATTTCTCTGAGATTGAAGATTTGAAGATCGAAAATTTGAAGAAATAAACCCGGTTTCGCCGGGTTTTCCCTTTTTTGGGTCCGGTTTATCCGGGCCTTTTTCTTTTTTGGACAATTGAAAAAGAGGTGGTTTTTATGAGATGGTCGTTATCCCGGGTGAAGGAGGAGGTTTATTCAGCTTTTAGACACATGCCCGCGTTGGCTAGAGGGGGAATTATGGCTGGAACTTCAGCGCTGGCCCTTGGTGGCCTCTATCTCCTCG
>NZ_RBWE01000001.1:1040587-1199095 GCF_003627965.1 Desulfofundulus salinus
ATGCGTTCGAAGTTCTGCCTGGCCTTCCTGCCGGACGGTACGCCCCCCGCAAAACTGCGGGTGCTGGATTATGAAAACTTTCCCGAAGCAAAAGATTTAAAGCGCTTAAACAGAATCAAATCGGAGGCGGGAAGTCCTGAACATCCCAGGCTTATATTCGAAGAGCCCGATGTTTGTAATACAACTGTTGCTGAACTTGAAACCTTTACACCTTCTGAGAATCAAATCTCGTACGATGCCTCCAGCAAAACGGCAATAAAAGGAGAGGAAACAACGGGTGCGTCCGGTGCCGTGCGGGCCGGGGTGCCCTGGTAGGCATGAGCCGCAGATAGTTTGCGTTTCAAATCGTCGGGACATACTTTATTTCATTCCGGAGACTCTATGCGATAAGGAGGGGATGATATGTCAAAATTGCCCGGGAAGGTTTTGATAAATGATGTAGAATATATTGTAGAAGAAGGCCTGGGCCACATGAAATTAAGAAGGCATGACCCCGTGTCGGGTATGAAAGTGGAGAATGTTTTCATACCCGTGCCCGATTCCAGGGAACGCATGGTAAATTTCAAGGCTAAAGCGGCCCAACTTATTCTGGAGGAAATCACGAAGTAGGGGTGCTTTCCATGACCATTCCGGTAGCATCATTATACAGGGTATCGACCGCCAAGCAGTTGAAAAATAACGAGGAAGACAGCATACCGCTTCAGGCAAACGTAATACGCGAATTCGTTGCACAACATCCGGAATGGGAACTTGTGAAAGAATACGCGGAGGAAGGCGTATCAGCATTTAAATACAGCAAAGACGACAGAGACATCCTGCAGAACGTTCTTGCCGACGCGTTAATGGGTAAATTTAAGATTCTGCTTGTATTTAAGGCCGACCGCCTCTCACGCAAAAGCCTGGAGTACCCGATAGTCTTATGGCAGCTTCACCGTGCCGGTGTCGAGGTCATCGCCGTCGCCGATGTGCCTGGAGGTAAAAAGCTGGAGCTTAAGGACCAGTATGACAAGCTCCTGCGGTTTATCGAAGGGTGGCAATCGGAGACGGAAAGTGTGAACACCAGAATTCGCGTGTCTCATGTTATGCGGCAGAAAGCCAAACAGGGATGCTGGACCGGTGGCCGCCCTCCATACGGGTTCAGGCTATCCGAGTCCAAAAAAGGTTTGCCGCTGGAAGTGGATCGGGAAGAGGCCGCGGTGATTAAGGAAATGTGCAGACTCTACCTGGAAGAAGGCTTGGGAAGCAAAAGGATAGCCGCTGCGTTGAACGAACATGGGTACCGCACCCGGGAAGGCAGGTTGTGGACCGACACCCGGGTGCGGCAGGTGCTTCAGAACCCAATAATCTGCGGGCTTCCGGCCTATGACAGGACGAAACCGGGAAACACTCCCACTTCCAGGGTTCGCATCAAAGGATATACGGACCTGAACAATTTCATCATTCCCCGGGATCAGAATGGAAACCCGAAGCCGGTACCCGAATATTCCATTATTCCCCTGGAAACATGGCAACGGTTAATCCGCAAGATGCAGGAAAATTGTATGTCGAAAACACAAAAAGGAGGAACTCCCAATCCCCGCGCCATGTCCAGCAGTGCACTCCTGACCGGTTTTCTTGTGTGCGGTTACTGCGGCCGCGGCTTTATCAGCTCCGGCCATAACTGGCGCAAACGTAACGGCAAGGTATACCCCTGTAAAAAAAGGGTTTACAGGTGTGTTACCCACGCCCGGGTGGGTGGGGGAGAGAAGCTGTGTGAAGGGCAGGGATCGTACTCCCAGAAAAAGATAGACCGAATTTTCCTCCAGGAACTTGAAAATTTCCTGTCCGGGTTGAATTGTGAAGATCTTTTACAGTATGTTGAACAGAAGCAGGTGGACTACCTGGCTGAAGCGACAAATCGGGTGAAGGCCCTGGAGAAGGAGTTAAGCAAAAACAGGAAAATCTATAATGCCTGGGTAAGACGGTTGGACGATTATTTCGCCGATCCGGACGGCAGTTTGTATTCGGAGCAACTGCTGGCTGAGAAAGTGAACGAATACGGCAGGATAGTAGAATCACTAGAAAAGGAGCTTGAAGAAGTAAAGTCGCAGGCGCGCGTGGAGAAGCATCGGAGAAGCCAGCTGATGGAATTTTCCATGCGTGCCCCTCATTGGTTCAAGCTGTTCATGGAGGCCCCGGTCGAGACGAAAAAGCAGATGCTCGCCCAGATCATCAGCAAGGTGGTTTTGTACCGGGATAAGATTGAGATTCATTATAATGTCGACCTTGCCGAATTCCTGGGGCGGGAAGAAAAACTGGAGCAGGAAAGGTTCGAACTCAAGGTGCTGGCAACGTTTTAACGGGGCGGAAAGTTTCCGTCCTTCGCTCTTTATCAGGGGGTAGCGACATGGGCAGCATCGGGGTGCCCATAGCCGTCGCCGCCCGGTATAGTTTCATTGCTGAAACAGCCAGCATGACCATTCATCCCATTCGTTTAAATGGTCTGGTTATAGGTGTACCCCAAACCTACGAGTATCTGGACAAGATGCAGGACCGGGTGGTGCGCTTCGTAACCCAGCATTCCCGCATCAGCGAAGCCTCTTTTCGCGATCTAATGTTTCGCACGGGGGAACTGGCCCGGGATATTGGGACAGTTCTCATAGGGCGGGAAGCGGTAGAAAAGGGCCTGATCGATGAGGTGGGAGGAGTAGGGCAGGCGGTAAATAAGCTTAAGTTAATGATTGAGGAATGGAAACTGCGAAATGGGGTGCCGGTACAGTGATCTTATATACTCCCATGCAGTTAGAGTTAGTTTTTGAAGGCCTGGAGGAAATGCAGCATGCTCCCACCAGAGAGGTAAACATTGATGGCGTGCCTGTGTTGGTTCAGGACACCGGGCCCGGAGAGGGCAGGGTGGTACGCCTTTTAAGTACCGATCCCCTGGATTATCTCAGAAGCGATCTTTATCCCGGCGTAGTAGTAAAGTTATTTAGATGTACCCAGACGGGCTGACATTCGTGAAAGGCCGGGTTTTCCACCGGCCGGGGGCGATGCCAGCCCTAATTGTTTTGTAGGGAGAGGCTTTTGGCCCGCCTTAGCGTCGCTTTACAATTTGATATGTCAACTTTTTGAACATCTATCTAGCCATATATTTTACCATTATGCTATAATGATAGAGTTAGTGTTGTATAACTGGAAGCAATTACACACGGGGTGATTTAATTGAGCTTGTTTGAGGCCGTAATCCTGGGCGTAGTCCAGGGAGTCGGTGAGTTTTTGCCCATTTCCAGTTCGGCCCACCTGGTGCTTGTTCCCTGGTTGATGGGCTGGCATTATGCGGGATTAACTTTTGACGTGGCGCTGCATGTGGGTACTCTGGTGGCCGTGGTGGCTTTTTTCTGGAAGGACTGGTTAATTTTGATGCACGATGGTTTGCTGCGGCGCCGTACCACCGAAGGCCGTTTGTTCTGGTATTTAGTGGTCGCCACCATTCCCGGTGCGGCCATTGGTTACATGTTTGAGGAACAGGCGGAAACAATTTTCCGGGAGCCCCTGGTAATTGGGATCATGCTCATAGTCATGGGGGTAATCCTTTATCTGGCTGATACCCGGGCTCCCGCTTACAAGCGATTGGAAGAGGTTGGTTTGGGGGAAAGCCTCTGGATCGGCCTGTCTCAGGCTTTGGCGATCATCCCGGGAGTTTCCCGCTCGGGCATCACCATGGCCGTGGGGCGCATGGCCGGCCTGGATCGGGAAACGGCAGCCCGCTTTTCTTTTCTCATGTCTACGCCTATCATTTTCGGGGCTGGAGTAATGCAGTTGCCCAAATTAACTCCCGCCGACCTGAACCTTTCTTTTTTAGTTGGCGTGGCTGTTTCGGCGGTGGTGGGTTTTATTTCCATTAAATTTCTTTTGCGTTTTCTCACCCGCCATAGTTTCGGCATTTTTATCTGGTACCGCCTGATCCTGGGGGCGGCGGTAATAGTCCTGGCTCTTGCCGGAGTCAGATAAAACATTGGGGTAGGAGCAAATGAAGGCCGAATTTAAACCAGTAAAAACTAAACGCACTTCTGAAAGCATTCTGGAACAGATCAAGAAACTGATCATTGAAGGCCAGCTGGCACCCGGTGATAAATTACTTACGGAAAGGGAGCTTTCCGAACGGTTACAGGTGAGCCGGGCCTCGGTGAGGGAGGCTCTTTCCGCCTTGAACCTGGCCGGCATTCTGGAAATCAGGCATGGAGAAGGGATTTACATCAAGCGGCCTGCCTCCAACGCCGTTATTGAACCCCTCACCTTTATTTTGCTGCTGGAAAAAGACAAACTGCAAAATATTCTGGAGGTGCGCAAGGCCCTGGAAGTAGAGGCCGCCGGCCTGGCTGCCGAAAGATGTACTCCCGGACTGTTGCAGGAACTGAAGGCAGTGGTGGAAGAGATGGAAGAAGATCTCCCCGCAGGAGAGAAAGCCGAGCAGCTGGATTTGCGCTTTCACCTTGCCCTGGCCGAAGCCAGCCAGAACCCCTTGTTAAGCCGCTTGATGAATACCGTTCAGGAGATTATCGGTCAAACGTTAAAGGTGACCCGGGCGCTTTGGCTTTCCGCCACTTCCGGCACCGCCCGGCGATTATTTGAAGAGCACCGGGATATTTACCTGGCCGTTGCCGCGCGGGATAGGTACCGGGCCAGGGAATTAATGTACCAGCACCTGTGGAAGGTGGAGGTGGAACTGCTTCGGGTCAACCTGCATAAGCTTCGACAAAATCAAAATTGATATTTTTGCAAAAATTTAATTCGACAAGTCCCCCTTTTTAGGGGAACTTTTTTGCGAAAATTTCGTTATCCAGAAGGATTTTATTAGCCTGCATAGAATAATTTTGAGAATTGGTCAGGCCACCGACTGTTAAGATATACTGATTTTCATGTGATGCTTTTCCTGGCCTTTATGTTGCTGTGAGAGCCGCGGCCTGGTGTAATTGTGGAGGTGAGTCATTCTCTATCACTGTCGCTTTTTTAAAAATAAACGTGATTTTCGGGAAAGAAAAAGATTGTCGAAGAAGGAAAATTTATTATCTTCTAGAATTATAAATCTTGATGGTCAGGCCACCATATTATATGCTGGCACAGACTTCAAAAATATGATGAAAGGGTGGTGGGAGTTATAAAGGACTGATAATTAACATGTATCACTTCAAGTCGAGTTTTCGGACTAATCACTTTCTTGTAAAACTTATTAATAAGGAGGAATTATGCCATGACGTGGACACAGGCAATCAACCCCCTGGGCAACCCGGGTCTTTCGGCTCTGGTAGACGCCCTGCCCATCATCTTTTTGTTCTGTGCCCTGGCCATATGGCGGATGAAAGGGTACATTGCCGGTCTTATCACCCTGTCCCTGGCCTTAGTATTGGCCATAGTAGTTCATGGCATGCCGGCAAACATGGCGTTTTTAACCGCCCTTTACGGCGCGATGGTGGGACTTTTCCCCATTGGCTGGATAGTGGTTACGGCAGTTTTCCTGTATAACCTTACGGTGAAAACCGGCCAGTTTGAAATAATCAAAGATTCCATTGCTTCCATTACTGAAGACCGCCGCCTGCAGGCGCTGTTAATTGCCTTTTCCTTCGGTGCCTTTCTGGAGGGGGCGGCTGGCTTCGGAACACCTGTGGCCATTACAGCGGCCATGCTGGCCGGCCTTGGTTTCAACCCCCTTTATGCCGCCGGTATTTGCCTGATTGCCAACACTGCCCCGGTGGCCTTCGGCGGTATCGGTATTCCCATCATTACTGCCGGTGCGGTAACCGGTATCGATGCCATGGCCATCAGCCAGATGGTCGGCCGTCAGCTACCCTTCCTTTCGGTCTTTGTACCTTTCTGGCTGGTCTTCATCATGGCCGGGTGGAGGGGAGCTATGGAAGTCATGCCTGCCATCCTGGTCAGCGGCGTTTCCTTTGCCGTGGCCCAGTGGTTTTCTTCCAACTATATGACGCCCATGCTGCCGGACATCCTTTCCTCCCTGGTTTCCATAGTTGCCCTGGTTTTCTTGCTCCGGGTGTGGAAACCGAAGAAAGTCTGGCGTTTTGCCGATGAGCCCCAGGCCACATTGAAAGTGAAAAAGCATTCCGCCGGGGCGGTGCTCAAGGCCTGGTCTCCCTTTATCGTGTTGACGGTGCTGATCAGTGACTGGGGTCTGAAGCCGGTCAAGGCGGTCCTGGATACGGTATCCATCAAAATTGTATTCAGTGGCCTGGATCAGGCCATCATTGCTGGCGGTAAGCCCATGAGCGTGGTGTACAACTTCAACTGGCTCTCTGCCGGTGGGACGGCCATTTTGATTTCGGCCATCATCAGCGCCATGATCCTGCGGATCGGCCCCGGCCAGTTCCTGGAGGTCTTTGCAAGAACCTTAAAGGACCTGCGCTTTGCCCTGTTGACTATCGCTTCCGTACTGGGCTTTGCCTTTGTGGCCAACTGGTCCGGCATGACCCCCACCCTGGGGAAGGCCTTCACCGTAACCGGCAGCTTCTTCCCCTTTGTGGCCCCCATCCTGGGCTGGCTGGGAGTGGTGATAACCGGTAGCGACACTTCCTCCAACGCCCTGTTCTGTAAGATGCAGCAGATTACCGCCGAACAAATCGGAGTAAACCCGGTACTTACCGTGGCGGCCAACAGCAGCGGCGGAGTGGCCGGCAAGATGATTTCGCCCCAGAGTATTGCCGTGGGAGCGGCCGCTACAGGCCTGGTGGGTAGGGAAGGCGACCTGTTCCGCTTTACCCTGGCGCACAGTATCTTCTTTGCCCTGATTATCTCGATGATCACCTACCTGCAGGCTTACGTTCTAACCTGGATGATACCGCCACTGACCATGGCCAGTACGGCTGCGGCGACAGCCAAGGCGGTTAGCGGAGGGACAACCATCCTCATGGTTACGGGAATATTCATAGTGATCCTGGGATTGGTCGCTTCCCGGCAGAGGAGCTCTCTGGACGCCTTGAACGGTCGCCGGAGTGCATAGAAGACATTAAAAAGGAGGTATTTGACCCGGCCGGATGGAATGATCCGGCCGGGATCTTCCGAGAAAGGGATGAATAGCCCGTGGCTTTAAACAAAGCGGTATTGCCGGATGCTAACCGGAATCTGGAGCAACTATACGAGGAATTTGTTACCAGGGCCCGGGCCTTGGGAACTGAAGTTTACCGGGTGCCCAATCTGGCTAAAGCCAGGGAACTGGTGGGTAAGCTGGTTCAGGAGATGGGTGTGAGAAAGGTCGCCCTGTCCGAATCACCTCTTGTAACCGCCCTTGACCTGGCGGCAGCAGTAGCCGGGGCCGGAGCGGAAGTTACCGGCGGTAACCCCCGGGAGCGGGCCGAGGCGGCAGACCTGGGTATTTCGTCCTTTGAAATGGCCATCGCGGAGACGGGGACGCTGGTGCAGGACGCCACTGAGATTAACCGGCGGCTGGTGTCCATGCTTCCTCCCGCACACCTGGCCCTGGTATCCACCAACCGGCTGGTGGGTACTCTGCAGGAAGCAATCAATAACCTGGCGGCCCGGGGTCAAATCCCCGGTTACCTGGCCTTTGTTTCCGGCCCCAGCCGTACGGCGGATATCGAGCGCGTGCTCACCATTGGCGTGCACGGGCCGGGCAAAGTGGTGGTCATTTTTATTGACGAGGGAGGGGATGCCGGTGAGTAAGGCAGCCTTGCGGCAGGCGACCCGGGAGGCCCTGGCCAATACAAATGTTTGTTCCGCCCTGGGAAAGTTTGCCGATAACTATGTCATTGCCCGGGAACAGGCTTACCGGCATAAGGATTTTGAGGGACTGCGCCGGGAAGTAGCCCGGATTAAACGGGAAGCGGCGGAACGCATGGAAGAGCTGGCCGCACAATTTACCCGGGAGGCTACCCGTCGTGGCGCCACTGTTTTCCGGGCGGCTACCGCCCAGGATGCCCGGGAGTACATTGCCCGGCTGGCCAGGTCCAGGGGCATCAAGACCATCGTCAAGTCCAAGTCCATGGCCAGCGAGGAGATCCATTTAAACAAATATTTAAAGGAACAGGGTTTGGATGCCGTGGAAACGGATCTGGGTGAGTGGATCATCCAGCTTGCCTGTCAACGGCCTTCCCACATGGTCATGCCGGCCATTCACATGAGCCGGAACGAAGTGGCTGAAATTTTCAGCCGGGAAATTAAAAAGCCGGTAGAACCGGAGATTTCCTCCATGGTCCAGCTGGCCCGCAGGGAGCTGCGCAGGAAATTCCTTTCCTCCTGGATGGGCATTTCCGGTGCCAACATTGCCGTGGCCGAAACGGGTACCATCGTCATGGTCACCAATGAAGGCAACGGGCGGTTGACCACTACCCTGCCCCCGGTGCACGTAATCATCGTCGGCCTGGAAAAACTGGTGCCCTGCTTTACGGACATAGCACCCATACTGGAAGTGCTGCCGCGCAGTGCCACGGCCCAGCACATTACCACCTACGTGACCATGATTACCGGTACTGTGCCCGCGGTGGACCCCGATGGTAATTACCACGAGAAAAAGGAACTGCATATCATTCTTCTGGATAACGGCCGCACCCGGATGGCCGCCGATCCCGTTTTTAAAGAAGCCCTGCAGTGCGTGCGCTGTGCCGCCTGTTTAAACGTCTGTCCCATTTACCAGCTGGTCGGGGGGGTGTTTGGGGATGTTTATACCGGCGGCATTGGGACCGTGCTCACTGCCTTCTTCACCGACCCGCAAAAGGCGCAGCAGGTGCAGAACTTGTGTTTGGGTTGCGGGCGCTGCCGGGATTACTGTTCGGGCAACATTGACCTGCCTGCCCTGATTAGCGAGCTCAGGCGGCGAACGGTTGAAAGGGAAGGCCTGGGCTATGTTGAGAAAGTAATTTTTGAAAGGGTGCTGGTCAATCGAAGGCTATTCCACAGGCTTCTTAAAACGGCTTCCCGGTTGCAGAAACCCTTTGCCAGGGGAGGGAAAATACGTCACTTACCCCTCTTCCTTTCCGGTTTAACCGAAGGACGCACTTTGCCCGCCATTGCCGACATTCCCTTCCGGGATCGGGTTGGTACCCTGCCCCGCCCGGACAGGGCAACCGGCCGCGTAGCTATATTTTCGGGATGCCTGATTGATTTTGTCTACCCCGGTATTGGTGAGTCGGTAGCTAAAGTCCTGGCGGCCCTGGGATTTGAAATCGTTCACCCGGAACAACAAACCTGCTGCGGGTACCCGGCCAAACAGGCCGGTTTGACGAACATTTTTGCCGAGCTGGCACGGCAAAATATTGCAGCTTTTGCGGGTATAGATGCCGGGCATATCCTTACCGCCTGTCCCACCTGTGCCGAAGCCCTGAAGTTCTTGTATCCGGAACTTCTGGCCGGTGATCCGGTTTGGAGCAAACGGGCCAGGGCGCTGGCGGAAAAAGTAACGGATTTTTCCTCTTTTGTTTTTGCTCACAGGGAAAAGCTGGTTACGTTCATGATACCCCTGAAGAAAAAGGTTACTTACCACGATTCCTGCCACTTGAAGCGCCGCCTGCGGGTAACCGGTGAACCGCGCCAGTTGCTGATTGACGCCGGGGCGGAACTGGTGGAAATGACTCCCGCTGATCTCTGTTGTGGTTTTGGGGGGTCCTATTCCATTAAGTTTCCGGAGCTTTCCAGATCTGTCCTGGACCGCAAGCTGCAGGCCGTACTGGGCAGTGGGGCAGAGGTAGTGGCACTGGACTGTCCGGGTTGCCAGATGCAGATTGGCGGCGGTATGGACCGCCAAAATCCGCGCGTACAGGTCATGCATACGGCGGAGATACTGGCCCGGTGCCTTGCCGGTACGGGCCGGGTGCAAAACGGGTAGAGTAAATGTTCAAGTCAACCTGCTTTAGGCACGGCGTTGTCCAGAGCGAACGATTTTGTGGAGCGCCGGTAACAGCACCCCTTGAGCTGAGGTTGCCGGCTCGGCTCTCGAGGACGCCAACTTAGGAAGCAAGGCAGTCCCCGGAAAAATCCGGGGGCTTTTTTATTTGTTGATTTACCCGGGAGATAACAAGCCCATGTTCTTTTTCGTGGTAAAATATAGATAAAATGCAGCACATTACCATTTAATGTGATATAATTAGGACGGAGGCTGGTTTGAGTGAAAGTAAGACCGGTAAAAGACCTGCAAAAGTACGAACTTGCCGGCATTGGTTTAATTTGTATGGCCCTTTTGGCCTTGATCAGCCTGGCAAACCCCGACGTAGGACTGGTCAGCTGGGGGGTAGAGCGGATGCTGCGGGGAATAGCCGGAGAGGGAAGATATCTTTTCCCCCTCCTGCTCGCTTTTTGGGGCTTTAGACTGATCCGGGGAAAGGCCTACGGGAGAGCCGCTGGCCGGCGATTTTACGGGGGTGTCCTGCTCTTTGTGGTGGCCCTCACTCTGTTACACATGCTGGTGCCACAGGATTACTCCCTTGAGGCCGGTCTGGCCGGGGAGGGGGGGGGCCTGGTGGGGGCGGTTTGCTTTTTCCTTCTGGAGCGTTCCTTCGGTTTTACGGGCACCTGCATTGTCCTGGCTACTTTGACTTTGATGGGAGTGCTTTTGAGCAGTAACGTTTCTTTAAGTACATTGTTAGCCAGGCTAATGGGGGTTCTTAAAAATCTCTACGAGCGCGTTGGGGGTTTGTTATTCACGGAAGCGGAAGAGATAGTGGAAGAGCCCGACCCCAGGCCGGTGATCATTGATCAAAGCGGGCCGGGGATATCAACCGGGGAAGCAGCCAGCCCGGAAGTGACCGGTGAAAAGCCCGGTAACAGTAATGCAAGCAATACGGGTATGACCCGGGCTTTGTGCATTGTTCCTTCTCCCGTTTCCCCATCCGGCGGAACCGCCGGGGAAAAGGAGGTTTCATCCGGCTCTTTCCCTTACCAGTTTCCTCCCTTGAGCCTGCTTTCCAAACCGGTACGGCCCAAAAGCATCAAGAATAGCAGGGATATTACCGAAAATATTCGTATACTGGAAGAAACTCTAAGCAGCTTTGGGGTAAAAGCCAGGGTGGTGCAGGTTTCCCGGGGACCGGCCATTACCCGATATGAGATTCAGCCTCCGGCGGGTATCAAAGTCAGCCGTATTGTCGGCCTGGCCGATGATATTGCCCTGTCCATGGCAGCGCCGGACGTGCGGATTGAGGCACCCATTCCGGGCAAAGCGGCCGTAGGTATTGAAGTGCCCAACCGGGAGGTTTCCATGGTCTATTTAAGGGAACTGCTGGAAACGCCCGATTTCCAGCAGGCGCCTTCCCGGCTCACCGTGGCCCTGGGCAAAGATATTGCTGGCAACCCGGTAGTGGCCGACCTGGCCCGCATGCCCCACCTGCTTATCGCCGGCGCAACAGGTTCCGGAAAAAGTGTCTGCCTGAATACCATCATTGCCAGCATTCTTTTTAAGGCCACGCCCGGCGAAGTAAAGTTTTTAATTATCGACCCCAAGATGGTGGAACTGGCCACCTACAACGGGATTCCCCACCTGGTATCGCCTGTGGTTACGGACCCCAAAAAGGCGGCCACCTCCCTGCGCTGGGCCGTTAAGGAAATGGAACACCGCTATGAACTCTTTGCCGCGGCCGGGGTAAGGGATATTACCCGTTACAATGATCTCTGCCGCAGCCAGGAGACGGGTACGGGGACACGGGGACCACTCCCGTTGATTATAATCATCATCGATGAACTGGCTGATTTAATGATGGTAGCGCCGGCCGATGTGGAGGACGCGGTTTGCCGCCTGGCCCAGATGGCCCGGGCCGCAGGCATCCACCTGGTAGTGGCCACCCAGCGCCCTTCAGTGGATGTCATAACCGGCCTGATCAAAGCCAATATTCCATCCCGGATTTCTTTTGCCGTGTCTTCCCAGATTGATTCCCGCACCATCCTGGACATGGCCGGGGCGGAAAAGCTTTTGGGAAAGGGGGACATGCTCTTTTTCCCGGTGGGGGCGCCGAAACCCATCCGGGTCCAGGGAGCCTATCTCTCCGATCAGGAAGTGGAAGCGCTTGTTTCTTTCCTGAAGAAACAGGCCGCCCCTCACTTTGAAGCACAGGTCGTTCATGAGGAAGGCCATGGAGAACAGGAAGAGGAACTGGAAGATGAGTTGTTGCCCCGGGCCGTAGAAATTTTTATTGAAACGGGCCACGCATCCATTTCCCTGTTGCAAAGACGCCTCCGGGTGGGGTACGCCCGGGCGGCCCGGTTAATGGACATTATGGAAAGGAAGGGTATCGTGGGAGGGTACGAGGGCAGTAAGCCCCGGTCCGTGCTCATTACCCTGGAGCAGTTCAAGCAGACTTTCAAAAAAAGGTAGGTTAAAAATTCGTGGTTCGAAAGGAAACCGGCGTTAAGTGTAGAAAAACACTTTGTGGATTACGCCAAAGACACGCCCGGAATAGCATAATGCGAAAGGAAAGTATACTAGGGAAAAGTAATAATTGTGGCCAGTACGACGTAAGGTGACATTATGGTTAAAGATATCAACGTTGCCGAAGCCCTGTCTTTGTCGGATGTTCTGGTAGTAGATGTGCGTTCGGAAGGTGAGTACAGCGAGGCAACCATCCCGGGGGCAGTAAATGTTCCTCTGCTGGATAATGTGGAGCGGGCGCTGGTCGGAACTGTCTATAAGGAAAAAGGGCCAGCAGAGGCCCGTAAATTGGGTTTGGAACTGGTTTCTCCCCGCCTTCCCCGTTGGGTCGAGACTGTAGAACGTCTGGCCCGCGGCAGACGGCTGGTCCTCTTTTGCTGGCGGGGAGGGTTGCGCAGTCAATTTGCCGCGGCCATCCTTGATGTCATGGGCTTTGCCGTCTACCGCATCCTGGGTGGTTATAAGGCCTACCGCCGCTTTGTCAACTCTTACCTGGGGGTAGAAGAACTGCCTGTAAAGGCAGTGGTAATCCACGGGTTGACGGGGGTGGGCAAAACCACTTTGCTTCGCCGCCTGGCGGAACAGGGTCTGCCCGTGTTAGACCTGGAGGGCCTGGCCCGGCACCGGGGTTCGGTTTACGGCAAGATCGGCTTGCCCCCTTCCCCCAGCCAGAAAATGTTCGAGGGTCTTATTGTCCGGGCCTTGATGGCGGCAGAGGAAAAAGGGGTATTCGTTGTCGAATGTGAAAGCCGCCGCCTGGGCAATCTGCTGGTCCCGGCGGTGGTGTTAAGGGCGATGGAAAAAGGGTACAGGGTACTGCTCTATGATTCCCTGGAAAACCGTGTAAGGCGTATCCGCCAGGAGTATACCAGTGGTCCCCAGCAAAACATTCCCGCTTTGCAGGAGGCCACCTCTGCCCTGGCAAAGTATCTGGGAGCACGTCGCGTGGCGGAGCTGAACCAGTTGCTGGCCGGGGGGGAATTTGACCAGGTTTTTTCCTATCTTTTGACCAAATATTATGATCCTCTCTACGGGTATCCAGGTGAGCCCAGCCCGGATTATGACCTTTGTGTGAACACGGCTGATATGGACGAGGCAGTTAACCGGGTGAGGGAGTGGATTACAGGCCTGCCCGAATATGGTCGGGTAGAGGGAGGTGAACCCGATGGATATAGGAAACATACTACGGGAAGCCCGCCAGGCCCGGGGGTTGTCCCTGGAGCAGGCTGAGGAACAAACGAAAATCCGCCGCAAATACCTGGAGGCGCTGGAGGAGGAAGCCTTTGATGTGCTGCCCGGACGGGTTTATGTACGGGGTTTTCTCCGGAATTACGCCAGGTTTTTGGGGCTGGATGCCGAGGCCCTGGTGGCCCGGTTTGAGGAAATGTTCCCTCTGGAGGAGACACAGCCTGTCACGCAGCCGCTTGCCGGAGTCGAGAAAAAACTGCGGCTGAGCTGGCCCTCTGGCCGCCTCGCTTACGTGGCAACGGGACTGCTCCTGGCCGTCCTGCTCTTATGGGGTGCCGGGTGGCTCGTTGGTCTCACCCGGGATACGGCTTATGATGTCGTGTCCCAGGATAAACCCGCCGGTACACCCGGTAGGTCGTCCCCAGGGAACACCGGTCATACGCAAAACCAGGACGCTCCTTTCCCCGCACCAACTTCAACCGGAACCGATAACCGCACGCCGGAAGGGGTTCACCTGGTGCTCAACGTTACCGACGAAACCTGCTGGATGCGGGTGGTGGTTGATGGTAAAACCATGTTTACCGGTGAGGTGGCGGCCAACCAATCCAAGTCCTTCCAGGCCAGGGAGCACATCTGGGTTAAGCTGGGCAATGCCGGTGTGGTAAATGTACAGGTAAATGGCCGGGATCTGGGTGTGCTGGGCGATCGGGGACAGGTGGTGAGCCGGGAGTTTTCTGCCTCTACCCAGGGATAGGAGGGCTTGTGATGGGTTCCTTTATCTGTGACTCCTGCGGTCAAGAGGTCGGCCTGTATGATGGCGTTCTTTCCTGGTACCGGGAAGGGCGGGAACTGGGCAACTTCGCCATTACCCACCGTCCCGGCCAGCACTGTTTGGGGCAGCTAAACAACAACGTGTACCGTGATCTTTTCCGGGTGGCTTCGGTGAAAGGCTATCTTGCCTTTGTACAGTACCTGATCACCCGGTGGAGTGAGGGTTACATTCTTAAGGATTTCCCTTCCTTACAAAAAACTATTGCTCAGATCAACTCCCATATCCATGAAGGAATGGCAAACTTGCTGGGCGAATAAACCCGGTTTTTGCCCGGGCGGCCCTCGCGGGCCGCGCCTTTTTTTGACAGGGCCGTTTTTTTTGAGTTATACTGAACCTGGGTTGGTGAGATAGAGAAAATGTCGTACCGCGTTGGTATGGTCAGTCTGGGTTGTGCGAAAAACCTGGTGGATACGGAACTAATGTTGGGGCAGCTGAATGCGGCCGGATTTATCATTACGCCCCGTCCCGAAGAGGCGGATGTCCTGATCGTAAATACCTGCGGGTTTATTACCCCCGCCAAGGAAGAATCCATCGACCAGATCCTGGACCTGGCGCAGTACAAAAAAAGCGGGCGCTGCCGGGTGCTCCTGGTGACCGGCTGCCTGGCCCAGCGTTACCCCGGGGAATTGCTGGATGAAATGCCCGAAATCGACGGTGTTTTAGGTACTGGAATGGTCAACCGGGTGGTGGACGTGGTCCGGCGGGCTCTGGCCGGCGAGCGGGTTTTAGCCGTAGGGGAGCCCGGTTTTGATTATAATGCCGACCTGCCCCGGATTAGAACCACGGGGGGGTATACGGCCTATGTAAAAATTGCCGAAGGCTGCAGCAACTGCTGTACTTACTGTGCCATTCCCTCCATCCGGGGTCCTTATCGCAGCCGCACCATGGAATCCATCCGGCAAGAGGTGGAAGCCCTGGCCGCTGGGGGGGGTAAAGAGGTTATCCTGGTAGCCCAGGATACTACCCGCTATGGTCTTGATCTTTACGGTGAGCGGAAGCTGGCCCCGCTGTTGCGTTCCCTGAACGGGATATCCGGCATACGCTGGATCCGCGTGCTTTACGGCCATCCCGACGGGATTACCGATGAGTTGATCGATGTTTTTTCATCTTGCGATAAAGTCTGCCGCTATATCGATTTGCCCCTGCAGCACGCCAGTCCGGCAGTGCTGGCCCGCATGGGGCGGGGCCGGAGTGCCTCCAGGTTACGAGAGCTTGTCTGTAAACTGCGCCGGGCTATTCCCGGATTAACCCTGCGCACTACTTTCTTGGTTGGTTTTCCCGGAGAAAGGGAAGAAGACTTTCAACAGTTGCTTGACTTTATGCGCGAGATGCATTTTGAAAGGGCGGGAGTATTTAAATTCTGTGCCGAGGAAGGTACACCGGCTGCTGCCATGACCGATCAAGTGCCGGAAGAGGTTAAAGAAGAGCGCTACCACAGGGCCATGGCTTTGCAACAGCAAATATCCCTGGAATATAACCGTTCTCTTGTGGGTAGCCTCGTGAGCGTTCTGGTGGAAGGGAAAAAGGGCAGCCGTTATTTTGGCCGTACCGAGGCCGATGCTCCCGAAATAGATGGTCGGGTGTACTTTACCGCCGGTCGTATGACTCTTAGCCCGGGTGATTTTGTGGTGGTAAAGATTACCCGGGCCAGTGAGTACGACTTGATGGGGGAGCTCGCATGAATTTGCCCAACCGTTTAACCCTGGCCAGGATATTTTTGGTTCCTATTTTTTTAACGGTGGTATCCCTTCAGGTGCCCTACGGGGATTACGTCGCTGCTGCCGTTTTTATTTTAGCCGCCAGCACCGATGGTTTGGACGGCTACCTTGCCAGAAAGCGCCAGCTGGTTACCCGGTTGGGCAAGCTAATGGATCCCCTGGCAGACAAGCTTTTAGTTTCCAGTGCCTTGATTTCCCTGGTTGAACTGCACCGTTTACCCGGTTGGGTGGCCATGATCATTATTGGGCGGGAATTTGCCGTTACAGGACTGCGCTCTTTAATTGCCGCTGAGGGTACCGTTTTGGGGGCCAGTATCCTGGGTAAGCTCAAAACCATCACCCAAATTGTAGCTATTGTAGCCCTCCTTTTACAGGACTCTCCCTTTAGCGTTGCCCGTTTAACCCCCGGGAATCTGGCCATGTGGATAGCCATTGCTTTTACCATCTGGTCGGGGCTGGACTACCTTAATCGGGGCTGGGCGGTACTGAAAAAGGGCGGTTTTTAGCCGGATTTTTCCTGACATACAGGCCTTCTTCTTCGTGTTATATTTAAACTGAAAATCATTGAAGGGATCAGGTATATGCAGTGGTACGGATGGCGTATTCCAGTTATATTGGCAGCACTGCTGGTTGGCCTTTCTTTTTTCTTTGCAGTTCAGTGGCTCTATAACCGTTATAACTATCAGGAACCCCTGATCCGGGTTTTGGAGGCTGATGGGGCGGTTCAAGCTTTTTCCATTGAAAAGCAGGATCGCGTTTTTAAAATTGCCGTGCAGTTAAAGGATACGGTTGATCTGGGGGAAACCTACCGGAGGTTGAAAAAATCAATTCAGGGGGTTCTTGGTCGCCAACCCTTTGCCCTGGAATTAGAGGATAACCGGGACCAGGAGCTAAAAAAAGCTTTTTATTACAGCCAGTTTGCCCTTTATGAGGCCCAGATACGGGGCAATTACCGGGAGATGGTGCGTTATATTGAAGACCGGGCAGCGTCAGTAGGGGTTGAAGCCATTATTTCCCTTGATGAAGAAAATATCTACGTGCACATGAAACACCGGGACCGCCACCTCTATGAAGTGATCCCCCGCAGGGCCGTTTTAAACCCCGAAACCGCTGGCGTACCCCGGTAGGCATGGCGTTATCACGCCCACTCCAATTGTGGCATAGATTACCTGGACCGGTCATCCCCTTTAGTATGATATAATGAAAATGCTCTGACCAAAAAACTTGCCGGTTAATCAGCTGATTGAAGGGAAGGTATTTCATGTTGAAGGAAATTGGCCTGGGTCTGGTTTTGGCCGGTATCCTTTTCCTGCTCATCAACGGCCATGATGTAACTCCCCTGATCTTTGTGGGCGCGGCCGGGGCGGGTTTATATTATGTGGCCCGGTCCCGCGGCCTGCTGGCCCGCAACTTTGCGGGTGAACAGGTGATTTCCCGGCAAGAGATTTCCTTTGCCGATATCGGCGGTCAGGCGGCAGCCATTCAGGAATTGCGCGAGGCCCTTGATTTTATTAAAAACTATCACCATATCCAAAAGCTGGGTATCAGGCCTTTAAAGGGCATTTTGTTGACGGGGCCGCCTGGCACAGGGAAAACCCTGCTGGCCCGGGCGGCGGCCAGTTATACCGATGCCGCCTTTGTGGCCTGCAGCGGTTCGGAATTTATCGAAATGTATGCCGGGGTAGGTGCCCAGCGGGTAAGGCGCCTCTTCCAGGCGGCCCGGGAAAGTGCGTTAAAGCAGGGCAAGAAGCATGCCCTGATCTTTATTGACGAGATCGATATTCTCGGTGCCAGGCGGGGACAAACCACCAGCCACCACGAATATGATCAGACCCTTAACCAGCTGCTGGTGGAGATGGACGGCCTGAAGGTGGATGACAAGGTGCAGGTACTGGTGGTGGCGGCCACCAACCGGGTGGATATGCTGGACCCTGCCCTGTTAAGGCCCGGTCGCTTTGACCGCCAGGTAAGGGTGGATTTGCCGGACAAGCAGGGAAGACTGGAAATTTTAAAGCTGCACACCAAAAATAAACCCCTGGCCGGTGATGTTTCCCTGGAGGCTCTGGCCAAGGAAACCTTTGGCTTCAGCGGTGCCCATTTGGAGAGCCTGGCCAATGAGGCAGCCATTCTGGCCATGCGCGAGGGTTGCGAAGTCATCCACCAGCGGCATTTCCACGAAGCAGTGGATAAGGTCATGATGGGCGACCGGCTGGATCGCCGGCCCGCCCCGGCCGAGTTGAGGCGGGTGGCCATCCACGAAACCGGCCATGCCCTCTTAAGTGAGCTGGTGAGAAGTGGTTCCGTATCCACCCTGACCATTACTCCCCGGGGGCAGGCCCTGGGTTACATGCGCCAGATCCCCGAAGACGACACCTATTTGTACACCAGGGACTACCTGGAGAATCAGATTGCCGTCATGCTGGCCGGAGCAGTGGCCGAGGAATTGATCCTGGGCAATCGTAGCACTGGCGCGGGCAACGATTTCCGGGAGGCCACCCGCGTGGCAGAGCAGATTATCAGAAACGGCATGTCCCGTCTGGGTGTGGTGGATGTGGAAAGTCTTCCCGGCGGTTTACGTTACCGGGTGCTTACGGAAATTCTGCGGGAACAGGAGGAACGGGTACGTTCCTACCTGAGTGAAAAGCGGAGTGTCCTGGAACGGGTGGCCCAGTTGCTTTTAGAGCAGGAAAAGGTTACCGGCGAGGAGTTCCGTAGATTGATCGACCCGCCGGCTGCATAACAGGGGAGACAAAGGGGTAAATTTGATGGAGGGGAGGTCGCCTTCTGACCTCCCCGTACTACATTTTTCCGGCGGCGGCAGGGTTTCGAGGGGGCCTGGCGAAAAGATAAATGAAGGAGAGGCAAGCAGGGATAGGAAAGGGCAGGGAAGTGAGCATATGCAGGCCGAGCTAATTTTCACCGGTACCGAACTGCTTTTAGGAGAGGTGCTGAATACCCATGCCCAGTATCTGGGCCGGCAAATGGCGGCCCATGGGATTGAGGTTATCCTGCACACCACTGTGGGCGATAACTGGGACCGTCTGGCCCAGGTTCTAAAGGCCGCCCTGGAAAGGGCGGATCTGATCATTGTTACCGGCGGTCTGGGTCCCACCACTGATGACCTGACCAAGGATACGGTAGCCCGGGTGCTGGGGTTACCCATGGTACTCGATGAGCCAACGATGCAGTGGCTCCGGGAGTTCATGGCCCGGCGGGGGACGCCCGTGTCCGAGAGTATGGCCAGGCAGGCCTACTTCCCCGCAGGGGCCAAAGTGTTACCCAATCCCGCAGGTACCGCCCCGGGGGCCATGCTGGAACACCAGGGCAAGGTGGTCATCCTCCTTCCCGGACCGCCGCGGGAACTAAAAGCCATGTTTGAGACCTCGGTGGTTCCCTACCTGGCCTCCCTGGGCAACCCGGGGATGGTTACCCGCACCAGATTGCTCAAGGTGACCGGTATCTCTGAATCGGAGGTCCAGGAGCTCATCGGCGACCTGGGGGGACAGGACAACCCCGGAATAGCCTACGTGGCCAAGCCCGGCGAAGTGCATGTGCGCATTAGTGCCCGGGCTGCCGACGGTGCTGTCGCCGAACAAATGATAACCGGGTTGCTGGAGAAGGTGCGGGAACGCCTGGCCGGTTACCTGTTTGGGATGGATGACGACGTCCTGGAGGAGGTGGTGGGACGGTTGCTGGCTCAAAATGGCTTGACCTGCGCCCTGGCGGAATCCTGTACCGGTGGATTGACCGCCGCCCGCTTAACCTCCGTACCCGGCAGTTCCGAGTATTTTTTGGGCAGTATCGTGGCTTACGATAACCGGGTTAAGGAAAAAGTCCTGGGTGTCCCGGCCGAGACTCTTCAAGCCCATGGTGCCGTAAGCCAGCAAACTGCCGTGGCCATGGCCGAAGGAGTGAGATCCCTTGCCGGAGCACATTTGGGGCTGTCCATTACGGGTATTGCCGGGCCGGGCGGGGGCACCCCGGCCAAACCGGTAGGGCTGACTTATATTGCCCTGGCTGCCCCCGATGGTACCAGGTGCCGGGAATTTCACTTTCCCGGCCACCGTCAGGCGGTGAGACAGGGGGCGGCCAACGCCGCCCTGAACATGATCCGCCTTTATTTACTCACCCGGTTCTAGTCCAGGGCATTTAAAAGGATCATGGAGGCTACGCCTACCAGCAGGGTGAAAAGTAAGCTCCTGGTTTTGACGGCCACCAGAAAGGTGGGAATGGCGGCCAGGAGGTTCTTGTTCTCGAGCGTTAGTGCCGGCTTCCCCCCGGCCAGAAAAATTTCCGGGGCAATCAGGGCCGCCAGTACGGCTGCCGGTACGTAACCCAGCCACCTGGCCCAGAGCGGAGGGATCTGGATCCGGCTTAAAAGTAAAAGCGGGGTCATCCGGAACAGGTAATTTAACGCGGCGATACCGAGGATGATCGTCCAGATGGTTTTTTCCATTTTTCCATCAACACTCCCACCGTAGCGGCCAGGATAGTGGCCACAATGATATTCCATCCGCCGCCGATCATGGAGGCCACCACGACCGAAACCAGCCCGGCCAGGCAGGCTACCATGATGGTGACGCTGTTTCTCAACTGCAGGATTAACAGGCTAATAAACATGGCCGTGAGGGCAAAATTAAGCCCCCAGCGGGCGGTATCCCCCAGCAGCCTGCCCAGTATTCCTCCCGCCGCACTGCCTCCTAACCAGGCCATGTGGGCAGTGACGAACAACCCGGTGAGGTACCACTGGTTAGCGGGCTTTTCGCCCATCCGGCCCATAGCCACGGCGTAGGTTTCATCGGTGATGCCGTGGGCCAGGAAAGAGAGTACGGGAGCGGTCATACGGGAAAGATGGGGTGCCAGGGAGGCACTTAAAAGTATTAAGCGGGAATTGACCAGCATAATGGCGGCAATAATGCTGGCCGGGGCCGCCCCGGCTCCCAGCATGCCCACGGCAATAAACTGGGCCGAGCCGGAATAGATCATGAAAGACATGGCCAGCACCTGGCCAATGGAAAGGTGGCTGGAGCGGGCCAGCACCCCGAAGGCCATGGCCAGGGGGAGGTAGCCCAGCACAACAGGCAGGGCGTCCTTGACCCCCAGCAGGAAATGTCTTTTGTTCATCTTTTACCTGTCCTCTCCTTTCCGTACGATTATAATCATAATCCATCGCGTTAGTTGTGGCCAGGCCTTTTTGGCCGAGTCCGGTGACTTCTTTTTTAAGGTGGTGTTGGGAATGTCCAATGAGAGATTAAAGGTTCTGGAAGCGACCCTGAGTAAAATTGAACAGAATTTCGGTAAAGGGGCCATCATGAGACTGGGCGAGACTGCCAGGCTCAACGTGGAGGTGATTCCCACCGGTGCCCTGTCCCTGGATATTGCCCTGGGGGTGGGCGGGGTGCCCCGGGGCCGGGTGGTGGAAATCTTCGGTCCGGAGTCTTCGGGCAAGACCACCGTGGCCCTGCATATTATCGCCGAAGCCCAAAAAGCCGGCGGCATTGCCGCTTTTATTGATGCGGAACATGCCCTGGATCCGGTTTACGCCAAAAACCTGGGGGTGGATATTGAAAATCTGCTGGTGTCCCAGCCCGACACCGGCGAGCAGGCCCTGGAGATCTGTGAAGCGCTGGTACGGAGCGGTGCTATAGACGTGGTGGTCATCGACTCGGTGGCGGCCCTGGTGCCAAAGGCGGAAATTGAAGGGGAAATGGGCGAGCTCCAGGTCGGCCTGCAGGCCCGCCTGATGTCCCAGGCCTTGCGCAAACTAACCGGTGCCATCAGTAAATCCCGCACTACGGCCATTTTTATTAACCAGTTGCGGGAAAAGGTGGGCATAATGTTTGGCAACCCGGAGACCACACCCGGCGGCAGGGCGCTAAAGTTTTACGCTTCCGTACGCCTGGAGGTGCGCAAGCTGGAAGCATTAAAGCAGGGTTCGGACATCATTGGCTGCCGGACCCGGGTGAAGGTAGTCAAAAACAAGCTGGCTCCGCCCTTCAAACAAGCAGATTTTGATATCATGTACGGTACGGGGATTTCCAGGGAAGGGACGCTTTTGGATCTGGCCACAGAGATGAAGATCGTCACCAAAAGCGGCACCTGGTATTCTTACGGAGAGGAACGGCTGGGACAGGGCCGGGAGAATGTGAAGGAATACTTGCGGGATCACCCGGAGGTAGCCCGGGAAATTGAGCAAAAAATCCGCCAGCAACTGCAGATGGGCGGCATTAAGATGGCTTCAGCAGGCGATCAGACCACAGAGGAGTAATTTTGAACTGCTGGGATGTTAACAACTACCAGTTGTGTTACCCGTTGCCAGTGAGGGATGAACCTTGACATTCTCTAATAAAATATATAGAATTATCGTTGGGAGAAAATAGAATTGGTTACTACTGGTACGGGTTTGAAATAGATACAACCTTCCCAAAAGGAAGGAACATAACCTCAAGATTGACCTCTGAAAAAGGGGTTTAAGGGGTTTTTCTGCCCGTGTCCGAAAACAAAAAGTAGTACCGATTCTTTTTCTACCGAGTTTGACTCGGTCTTTTTTTTGTATACCTGTAACATCCCGGCAGGCCCGGCGGGCTAAAAAGCTGGGGATACCTGCAGGGAGCATGCGTTAAGGAGGTGAGATAATTTGCAAGCCATTACCGTAGTCGTAACAGTGATCGCCGCAGTGGTTGCTTTTGCCATTGGGTATCTGGTTCGCAAATACCTGGTAGAGGCCAAGATTGCTTCGGCCGAAACTGAAGCCAGGAAGATAATAGAAGAGGCAGAAAAGGCTGCAGAGGCGAAAAAACGGGAAGCTATCCTTGAGGCTAAAGAAGAGGTCTTGCGGTTACGGAATGAGATGGAGAGGGAGAACAAGGAGCGCCGGTCCGAGCTACAGCGCCTGGAACGGCGACTGCTGCAAAAGGAGGAAACCCTCGACCGTAAAATTGAGTCCATTGAACGCAAGGAAGAAGCCCTTAACCGCAAGGAGGCAGAGATTGAAAGTCTAAAAGCGCGTTTAAGCGAGATTTATCAACAACAGGTTAGCGAACTTGAACGGATCTCGGGGCTAACTTCAGAGGAAGCACGTCAGCAGCTACTTGCCGGCATTGAAAAGGAAGTGCAACACGAAGCGGCCCTGATGATCAAGGATGTGGAAAACAAGGCCCGGGAGGAGGCGGAAAGGCGCGCCCGGGAGATTATTTCCCTGGCCATTCAGCGGTGTGCCGCAGATCACGTCACCGAAACTACGGTGGCGGTTATTCCCCTGCCCAGCGATGAGATGAAGGGGCGCATCATTGGCCGGGAAGGGCGCAACATTCGCGCTTTTGAAACTCTAACCGGGATCGATTTAATTATCGACGACACTCCGGAAGCAGTAATTCTATCGGGGTTTGATCCCATCCGGCGGGAAATTGCCCGTATTGCCCTGGAAAAGCTCATCGTTGACGGGCGCATTCACCCCGCCCGGATTGAAGAAATGGTTGAGAAGGCCCGCAAGGAAGTGGAAGCCCAAATTCGCGAGGCCGGGGAACAGGCCACCTTCGAAACCGGGGTGCACGGTTTGCATCCCGAGCTAATCACCCTTTTAGGACGTTTAAAATTCCGTACCAGCTACGGGCAAAACGTCCTCAAACACTCCATTGAAGTGGCTCACCTGGCCGGACTGATGGCCGCTGAACTGGGCGTGGACGCACAAATAGCCAAACGGGCCGGTTTGTTGCACGACATCGGCAAGGCGGTGGACCACGAGGTAGAGGGTCCCCACGTATCCATTGGCGTGGAGCTGGCCAAAAAGTACCGCGAGCATCCCGAGGTAATCAACGCCATTGCCGCCCACCATGGGGATCAGGAAGCCCAGACCATTACTGCGGTGCTGGTACAGGCGGCCGATGCCATATCGGCGGCCCGACCGGGAGCCCGGCGGGAAACCTTAGAGGCCTATATCAAGAGGCTACAGAAGCTGGAAGAGATCGCCGGCTCCTTTGAGGGTGTGGAAAAATGCTATGCCATCCAGGCAGGGCGGGAGATCAGGATTATGGTTAAGCCAGATAAGGTTGATGACCTGGGAGCCGTCCGCCTGGGTCGGGAAATTGCCAAGAAAATCGAAAAAGAACTGGACTATCCGGGTCAGATTAAGGTGACCATTATACGGGAAACCCGGGTGGTGGATTACGCGAAATGACCCCGTACAGGGGTCATTTCCCTTCCATGGAATAAATTTTTTTTTGAACTACCTCCGGAAAGAGGCAGGAACTCGCCCGATAAAACCGAATTTAAACGTATTGCTGGTATGAGGGATAAAAGGAAGGTGAATTTTTTGGTTACGGGCAGGGAAGACGTTACAGATAGTGTGGGATTGTTAATTTCCATCCTGGTGCGTTACCCCGAGGTGGCCACCATTAATTTTGATCCCGGCAGGCAGGTTTTGAAGTTTACCTTCATTGCTTCCCGGGTCCTTAATCGCCGGGAGATAGCAGCAGTAAAAGAAAAGCTGCTTGATAGTATAGAGGTTTTCAGCATGCTGGAAGGCAAACAGACCCGGGTTAGCCTCATCGACCATCAAATCTGCGACCACCTGACCATGATTGAGGTTCAGCGTGATGTGGAAACCCTGGTTCAGGAAGAAATAGCCCTTATCGTACAGCTTTTGCGCCAGCTTCTGAACGATAACCTGGTTGCCGAAGCCAATGATTCCCTCTTTGAAGAGGATCTGCTGATCCAGGAAGAAATTATTGAACACATGCTTGACAGCATGCGCGCTGCAGCCGAAGACAAGCATCTTTTTGCCTTTCGTGAGGACGGTCGCGTACTGGTTTTTAACAAGTGACCAGGGGGAAACCTCCAGTGCGTTTGCTTTTCATCGGCGATATTGTAGGCCGCCCCGGCAGGCGGGCTTTAAAAGAAAACCTGCCCGGGCTGCAGCGGGAACTGGACATCGATTTTATTGTGGCCAACGGTGAAAATGCCGCCGGAGGTAACGGCATTACCCGGGAAGTGGCCAGGGAACTTCTGGCCAGCGGCATTGATGTCATCACCATGGGCAATCACGTTTGGGATCACAAGGAAATCTTCGACCTTATCGAACAGGAAAAAAGGATCTTGCGCCCGGCCAATTATCCTCCCGGGGTACCGGGGGCGGGTTTTTACGTATATGAGACCGGGCGTAATGGAAAGATAGCCGTTTTAAACCTGGCCGGACGCGTTTTTATGTCCGAACTTGATTGTCCCTTCCGTAAGGCAGACCAGTTGCTCGCCCAGCTGGGGGGGGTAACCAGGGTGATCCTGGTGGATTTTCATGCCGAAGCTACCTCGGAAAAAATGGCTATGGGCTGGTATCTGGCCGGACGGGTATCGGCAGTTTGCGGTACCCATACCCACGTCCAGACGGCCGATGAACGCATTTTACCCGGTGGCACGGCTTACATTACCGATGTGGGCATGACCGGTCCCCGGGATTCGGTGATTGGCGTTAAAAAGGAGCTGGTGCTGAGCAAGTTTCTCACCCAGTTGCCCCGCCGCTTTGAGGTAGCCTCCGGGCCCTACCAGTTCAATGCGGTGGTCATTGACATTGATGATGAAACCGGTGAAGCGCGGGAAATCAGGAGGATACAAAATTACGAATAATCAGAAGTTAGAAAAAAGATTCCGAAAGGGTGCGTCATAAAAAAGGAATTTTTTTGACCTTAGCGAATATATAATTTATGAACTGCAGCAGGTGCCGGAAAAATATTTCCACAGAAGAAGGAGGTCTTTGGCGCATGGAAGTATTAAAAGTTTCAGCAAAGTCCAACCCAAATTCTGTCGCTGGAGCCCTGGCCGGGGTTCTCCGTGAGCGTGGCTGTGCGGAAATACAGGCCATCGGTGCCGGTGCCCTTAACCAGGCCGTAAAAGCGGTAGCCATTGCCCGAGGATTCGTAGCGCCCCATGGAATGGACCTGATCTGCATACCTGCCTTCACCGATATTATCATTGACGGGGAAGAAAGAACAGCCATCAAATTAATAGTAGAGCCCAGATAAAAATTGAAATAGTAAATTTTTTGCAGGCGGCCTGTTTATTCCGTCGACGAATAAACAGGTTTTTTAGTTCGCTTATGGGAGTGAATGGACGGGTGGACTGGTCATCCCTGCACCACCACAGCCTGGTGGTAGATGCCCATTGTGATGTGCTCACGGCTATGGAGATTCAAAACCGTCATTTATCGGAGGAGGGAAAGGGCGGGCATGTGGATTTAGGCCGTTTGCGCCGGGGAGGCGTAGATGTGCTGTTTTTTGCCGCCTTTATTGCCCCGGTCCACCGGGAGCGGGCCGTTGTCAGGGCCATGGCACTTCTCGACAGGTTTTATAGTGAACTTGAGGCCAACCGGGAAGAATTAATGCTGGTTACCTGTTTTGACGATATTGCGGCGGCCCGGGCTTCAGGTAAAATCGGTGCCCTGCTGGCCATAGAGGGTGGGGAGGCCCTGGGGGGTCGTCTCGAGGTGCTGCGCATGTTTTACCGCCTGGGGGTGAGAAGCCTCACCCTGACGTGGAACGGGCGCAACGAACTGGCCGACGGGGTGGCCGAAGAGGAAACCCGGGGTGGTTTAACCCGTTTCGGCCGGGAGGTGGTGCGGGAAATGAACCGGCTGGGGATGCTGGTGGATGTCTCCCATTTATCCGAGGCCGGTTTCTGGGATGTGCTGGAAGTATCCACCCGGCCCGTGATTGCCTCCCACGCCAACACCAGGCATGTTTGCAATCACCGCCGCAACTTGAGCGACGACCAGATCCGTGCCCTGGCCGCCCGCGGTGGAGTAATAGGGCTGTGCTTTTGTCCCGAATTCGTCCATCCCTCGGAGCCCTCGCTGGACAAACTGCTGGATCATGTGGATCACATGGTTGCCCTGGGCGGGGTGGGCTGTGTGGGGATAGGTTCCGACTTTGACGGTATTAAAAATGTTACCCCGGGACTGGAAGACGTCTCCCATCTGCCCTCCTTAACCCGGGCCCTGTGGCAACGGGGATACCGGGCCGAAGAGATTTCTGCCATCCTGGGGGGTAACTTCTTGAGGGTATTGCATCAGGTTTTGCCCAAGCAGGAACAACCGCCAGCAGCATCGAATGAGGTGAAATAATTGCCCTGTGACCTGCACGTACATACCACCGCTTCCGATGGTACCGACGCTCCCGGAAAGGTTGTGGAAAAGGCCCGCAGGGCAGGTCTTTCTGCCCTGGCCATCACCGATCACGATAACGTTGATGGCCTTCTTCCCGCCCTGGACGCGGGCACAAGGCTTTCTTTTCCGGTTTTGCCTGGAGTGGAGCTGAGTACGGAGGAAGATGGCCACGAAATACATATCCTGGGCTATCTTTTTCAGATTGATCATTCTGAACTGCTGGCCCGGCTTGCCCTTTTTCGCCAGGCACGGGTGGAACGGGTGGTGAAGATGGTGGAACGGCTCCGTTGCCTGGGAATACCGGTGGAGGTGGAACAGGTGCTGGAGCTGGCGGGGGAAGGGGCGGTGGGGCGCCCCCATGTAGCCCGGGCACTGGTTCAGGTGGGGGCCGTGGCCACGGTGGGGGAAGCTTTTGAGAAGTACATCGGCAAGGACCGGGTGGCCTATGTGCCCAGGTACAAGTATACCCCCCGGGAGGCGGTGCACCTGCTTCGCCGGGCGGGCGGAATAGCGGTGCTGGCCCATCCGGGCTTGGTCCGTTGCGATCACCTCATCCCCCGGCTGGTTGCTGAAGGGTTACAGGGTCTCGAAGTGTTTTACCCGGCCCATTCAGAAGAGATGGTGTGGCATTACAAGAGACTCTGCCGGCGTTACCGCCTGGTGGCCACCGGGGGCTCTGACTACCACGGTTCGGACCATCGTGAGTATAACCGCCTGGGGGCGGCCACGGCACCGGATGAAGTAATATCTATATTACAGGAACTGGCCCGGCAAGGCCCGGGAGCTTAAACTTGTTGTCAAAAACGAGGTGGGGACATGGAAGTAGCTCAGCGCATTAAAGGTTTGGAATCGGCCATTTTTAACGAGATGGAACATTATAAGAAACAGGTAGAGGCCCGGGGAGTGAAGGTGATTAATCTGGGTGTGGGCAGCCCGGATCGTCCCCCGGCCCCCCACATCATTGCCGCCCTGCACCGGGCAATTGATAATCCAGTTAACTACCGTTATCCCCTGGAAGGTCTGCCGGCCCTCCACCAGGCGTTGGCCCGCTGGTACCGGCGGCGCTTTGGGGTGGAACTGGATCCGGATCATGAAGTGCTGGTATTAATGGGTTCCCAGGACGGTCTGGCCCACATCGCCCTGGCTTATATTAACCCGGGGGATGTGGCCCTGGTCCCCGATCCGGGTTACCCCATTTATGCCTGCAGTATTCTCTTAGCCGGCGGGGAAATTTACCCCATGCCCCTTCTGGCCGAAAACAATTTTCTGCCCGATTTGTCGGTCATCCCCGGGGAGGTGGCCCGCAAGGCCAGGTTAATGTGGCTCAACTACCCCAACAACCCGGTGGCCGTTTCGGCCAACCGCGAATTTTTTGAACAGGTGGTCGATTTTGCTCGCCATTATGATATCCTGGTTTGCCATGACGTGGCCTATGCCGAGCTGGCTTACGACGGCTTTAAACCCATGAGTTTTCTGGAAGTTCCCGGTGCCAAAGAGGTGGGTATTGAGTTCTATTCCCTGTCCAAGACCTACAATATGGCCGGCTGCCGGATAGGCTTTGCCGTGGGCAACCGGGATGTGCTGGCCGCCCTGGCCCGCATCAAGTCCAACATTGACTACGGTGTATTCCGGGCGGTTCAGGAGGCGGGCATTGCGGCCCTGGAAGGACCCCAGGATTGCGTGGAAGAGACGGCTCGCACTTACCAGCGCCGGCGGGATGTGCTGGTGGACGGACTGGCCCGTTATGGCTGGCATATGCCCAAACCCAACGCCTCCATGTTTGTCTGGGCTCCCCTGCCGGCGGGATATACTTCCTCGCGGCAGTTTGCCCTGGACTTGCTGGAGCGGGCAGGGGTGCTGGTCATTCCCGGGCTGGCCTTTGGAGCCATGGGGGAGGGCTATGTGCGCATGGCCCTGGTCCAGGAAGAGGAGTTGCTGGCCGAGGCCGTGGAACGCATTGGCAGGGCATTTTCCTTCCGGTAGCCCTTCGTCTATTGCCACCAGGAGCAGCATATACTAAAACCAGACCTGCTGCCTGGGGTGGTGGATCGATGGATGTGCTTGAAATGCAACGGCGGATCCAGGAACTGGAGGAAAAGGTGGAACAGCTCCGTTTAAGCCGCCGGGTGTTGATGAATTTAATTGAACGGATGGAGAAGGAAAAATCCTCCTTTCTGGCCCAGCTGGAAAAGGAGAATAAGCGGCTGCACCGGGCTAATTACCGTTACGCCCGGTCCCTTTTACAAAAAAATTTACAAATCCTAGAGCTGGAATCGAGACTTAAGGATTACCTGTCCCGGGATTCTGTTGAAGCGAGGCAACCGGATTCTCGCGGCGGTTAAACCGGTTTCATACCGCCTTCGCAGCGCCGGCGGGATCCGGTCCGCAGCGGGCCGGGGTGTACATCTTACGTGAAGCACCGGTGTAAGCGGGGACAAGCCCCGTTTAAGTTGTGTTTAAAACTAAAGGTTTAGGAGCGAATATTATGCGTATTGCTGTAGTGGACGGGCAGGGTGGCGGTATTGGCAAGCATATCATGGAAAGGTTGCGCCGGGAATTGCCCGAGGATGTGGATATTTTGGCCCTGGGAACCAATGCCCTGGCTACTTCGGTGATGCTCCGGGCCGGTGCTAACGAGGGAGCCACCGGCGAAAATGCGGTAATCTACAATGCGCCCCGGGTAGACCTGATCGTGGGTCCGGTAAGCATTCTTTTCCCCCACGCCATGATGGGGGAGTTAACACCGGCCATGGCCGCGGCCCTCGCCGCGAGCCCGGCAAAAAAAATTTTGTTGCCCCTGGTGCGGGGATCTGTGGAACTGGTGGGATTGCGTGCCGAACCCCTGCCCCATCTGATCGAAGAATTGATCCAGCGCGTAAAAGAATACGTAGAAAAATTTTAACTGTGAAGAGGATTTTCTTTTAAAATAGCGAATTAGCCAACAAAATAATTTTCCTGGCCCGCAGGTGCCCCAACGGGGAGAATAGGGAATCAGGTGAAACTCCTGAGCGGTCTCCGCCACTGTAACCGGGAAGCAGCCCTGCAATGCCACCGCCAGGGAAGGCGTAGGGCAGGTGATGATCCGGGAGCCAGGATACCTGCCTGCGGGTGCCTTTGACCCCTTCGTGAGAAAAGGGGCTTGGCGTATGTTCGGGGCTAGGGACTGGCCTGGCACAAGTTTCCCCGGTCTTTCGAAGGCTGGGGTTTTTGTTTTAAGGGGTGTTGTTATGGCTCTGGTGCTTGTTCTTGGCGGAGCCAGGAGTGGCAAGAGCAATTTTGCCGAAGAACTGGCCGCTTCTTCCGGTTCAAGGGTTGTTTATGTCGCTACGGCAGCCGCCGGCGACGACGAAATGGTCCGCCGGATCGTTAATCACCGCCGGCGCCGCCCTGCCGGCTGGCTTGCTGTAGAAGAAACGCACCAGCTGGAAAGGGTTATCAGGGAATACGAAAGAAAGGCAGACGTCCTTTTAATTGACTGTTTGACCATGTGGGTGACCAATCTCTTGCTGGACGAAAGTCTGCCCGCCTCCGGCGGTACGGCGGAAGATAAAGAAAGTTTCATCCTGGAACAGGCCCGGCAATTGGGCAGGACTGCGGCCGCTTCGCCGGCCCGGGTAATTATGGTAGCCAATGAGGTAGGATTGGGCCTGGTACCGGACAATGCCCTTGGCCGTTCGTTTCGCGATGTGGCGGGGCGGGTAAACCAGCTCCTGGCTCAAGAGGCGGAGGAGGTTTACCTGGTGGTGGCCGGTCTGCCGGTAGAAGTAAAGTCCCTGGCGGTTAAAAACCGCGCCGCGCGCCGGGGTTTCTTTACGACCGAGGGGCTTTGAAGCATCCTTGTTTTATTTAGTACGGATACTCAAAAAGGAGGGTCTTTCATGCTGGCCAGGACCATTATGGTGCAGGGAACCGCTTCACACGTGGGCAAAAGTGTCCTGGTGGCCGCCCTTTGTCGCATCTTTTACCAGGATGGCTACCGTGTGGCTCCGTTTAAGTCCCAGAACATGGCCCTGAACTCTTTTGTAACCCGGGATGGGGGTGAAATGGGCCGGGCTCAGGTGGTGCAGGCCGAGGCTGCCGGGGTAGAGCCGCATGTGGACATGAACCCCATTTTGCTCAAGCCCACGGGACAGGCCTCCTCCCAGGTGATTGTCCTGGGCCGGCCGGTAGGAAACCATTCCGCCCGGGAATATCATAACGGCTATGCCCAAAAGGCATGGGAAATTATATGCCAGGCCCTTGATCGGCTGCGCCGCCGTTATGAGATTGTGGCCATAGAGGGTGCCGGAAGCCCGGCAGAGGTCAACCTCCAGGCTACGGAAATTGTGAACATGCGGGTGGCCCGGCTGGCGGAGGCCCCGGTGCTTCTTACCGCCGATATAGACAAGGGTGGCGCCCTGGCCGCGGTGGTTGGCACGCTGGAATTGCTTCCGGAAGAGGATCGGCGGCGGGTGGCGGGGATCATTATCAATAAGTTTCGCGGGGATTTAAAACTTTTCCAGCCGGCGGTGGACTTCCTGGAAGCAAAAACAGGCATACCGGTGGTGGGGGTAGTTCCCTACTTTGAAGGCTTCCGGGTGCAGGAAGAGGATACGGTTTCTGAGGAAAGCCTGCGCAGAAGTCGGACACCTTCCAGGCGGGAAGTGGAAATTGCCGTCATTCACCTGCCCCATATTTCCAATTTTACTGATTTTGATCCCCTGGAGGACGAGCCCGATGTAAATTTGCGTTATATTGGGAAAGGAACTCCTTTGGGACGGCCAGATCTGATCATCCTTCCCGGAAGCAAAAATACCATTGAGGATCTGGTTTCTTTAAAGCGATCAGGCCTGGCCGGCGAAATATGCCGGTTGGCCCGGGAAGGAGTACCGGTAATCGGTATTTGCGGTGGCTTCCAGATGCTGGGCAAAGAGCTGGCCGATCCCTATCACACCGAGTCCAGCATTCCCAGAATAGAAGGGCTGGGGTTGCTGGATATCAGCACCGCCTTTGAGCCGGAAAAGGTGACCACCCAGGTGGAGGCCACAGTTACCGGCAGAGGCCCCCTTTTATCGCTGGCCCGGGGACAAAGGGTAGTGGGTTACGAGATTCACATGGGACGCACCCAACTGGGGCCCGGGGCCGTACCGGCCTTTCACATCCACCGGCGTTCCGGGGAAGCGGTGGATTGCCCGGATGGGGCACAGGATGAACGGGGACTGGTCTTTGGAACCTATATCCACGGCCTGTTTGACGACGATGGATTTCGCCGGCAGTTGCTTAACGCTTTGAGATTGAAAAAGGGGCTGGCTCCCCTGGAGCAGGGAGGTACCAGCCACCTGGAGCAGCGACAACGGGATTATGACCGGCTGGCTGCGGTAGTGCGGGGAAGCCTGGATATGGGCATAATTTACCAGCTCCTCGGTTTGCCGGGACCCAAGACCAGGGGCCCCATGGCCGGGGCGGTATGAAATTCTCTACAAGAATGAGTTTGGCCCGCGAGGCTCACCGGAGCGAGCGGGAGCCAAAACAGGGTAGTTGGAAAGTGGGGATAACTCAGACGAGAATGCACGGAAAGGGGCGACAGGCCTGGGCGTTTGGATTTGTGCCAGGTAACGGGACATGCTCGGAGTAGTGGCTGCTTACCTTGTGGACCTGCTGGTGGGAGATCCCCACTGGTTTCCCCACCCGGTAGTGATTATCGGTAAAATCATTGCCGGATTAGAAAAAATTTTCCGCCGGGTAGCTAAAAGTCCCCTTTCCCTGCGGGTTGCCGGGGTGGTCCTGGCGGCCGTGGTGGTGGGGAGCAGTTACCTGGCCACGTACCTTTTGGTCAGCCTGGCTGCCCTTGTGCATCCCTGGCTGGCCCTGGGACTGGAGGTCTGGCTGATTTCCACCACCTTTGCCGTCCGGGGGCTGGCCGGGGCGGCCCGGGATGTGCTGCGTCCCCTGTCCCGGGGCGAACTGGACCTGGCCCGCCGGCGGGTAGGCTTTATAGTTGGCAGGGATACGGACCGCATGGATGCCCGGGAAGTGGCCCGGGCTACGGTGGAAACAGTGGCCGAAAACATTGTCGATGGTTTTGTGTCCCCCCTCTTTTATGCCCTGATTGGCGGAGCGCCCCTGGCCATGGCCTACCGGGCGGTGAATACCCTTGATTCCATGGTGGGCTACCGTAACGACCTGTACCGGGATCTGGGCTGGGCCTCGGCCCGCCTGGACGATGTGGCCAATTTTTTGCCTGCACGCTGGGCGGGGCTGTTGCTGGTGGCGGCAGCCTGGCTTTCCGGACGCAGGGCTGGGGAGGCCTGGCAGGCCATAAGAAAAGATGCCCGGCGTCATCCCAGCCCCAACAGCGGCATTCCCGAGGCGGCCATGGCCGGTGCCCTGGGGATATGCCTGGGGGGGCTGAACTATTATGGCGGGGAGGTTTCCTTTCGGGCCTACTTAAACGAATCCGGCCACCCGCCGCAGATAGATCACATCCGGCAGGCGGTGGACATGCTCTACCTCACCGCCGCCCTGGCGGTGTTTAGCGGTTTAGCGGTGAAATTACTCTTTTTTTACTCACTTTTATGAGGAGGCAGGACTCTTTGAACATACCGCGCCTTTTAATTGCCGCTACCCACAGCGGTGCCGGTAAAACCACTTTGGCCACGGCCCTGATGGCCGCCTTTACGCAGGCGGGTTTTGCCGTCCAGCCTTTCAAGGTGGGCCCGGATTATATTGATCCCGGCTACCACACCGCGGCCACCGGACGGATTTCCCGCAATCTGGACACCTTTTTTTTAGGGGCGGCCGGGGTGCGGGAGGTGTTTGCCCGCGCTGCTTCCGGGGCGGACCTCTGTATAATCGAAGGGGTTATGGGTCTTTACGACGGCAAAGGGACTACGGAGCGGGGTAGCTCGGCGGAGGTGGCTAAGACCCTCGATGCCCCGGTTTTGCTGGTGGTGGATGCCCGGTCCATGTCCCGCAGTGCGGCCGCCCTGGTCCTGGGCTACCGCCTTTTTGATCCCCGGGTGCGTTTGGCCGGGGTGCTGCTCAACCGGGTGGGCAGCGCCCGGCACTACGCTACGCTTAAGGAGGCCATTGAAAAACAGGCCGGTGTTCCCGTGCTGGGTTGGGTTGGCCGCCGGGAGGAAATATCCCTTCCCCACCGGCACCTGGGTCTGTTGCCGGCGGTGGAAAAGAATGCCCTGGCCGACCATTTGGAGCTGCTGGTGGCAGTCCTGGAGGAAGGGGTGGAGCTCTTCCGCTTGCTGGAGGTAGCCCGGCAGGCGCCGCCACTGCCCGAAACTCCGCGGGAGATTTTCCCCGCCACACCCCTGCCCCCCCGGGTGCGCCTGGGGGTAGTAAAGGACGCCGCCTTTAACTTTTACTACCAGGATGGGCTGGAGCTCCTGGCCGCTTTGGGAGCGGAAATCGTTTTTGTCAGCGCCCTTGCCGATCCGGCTTTGCCACCGGAGCTTGATGGTATTTACATTGGTGGTGGCTTTCCGGAAATGTTTTTAAAAAGGCTGGCGGCCAACAAAGGGTTCCTTGAAAGTTTGCGCCGGGCCTTTTACCAGGGTATGCCCGTCTATGCCGAATGCGGCGGGTTGATGTATCTTTGCCGGGCCATTTGCGATTTTGAGGGCAGGGAGTATCCCATGGCCGGTTTGTTGCCTGGAATTTGTCGCATGCATTCCCGGCGGGTAGCCCTGGGATATTGTGAAGCCCGGGTACTGGCTGATAATATCCTGGCCCCGGCCGGAACAAGGCTGGTGGGCCACGAATTTCACTATTCCTCAATAGAGGGCATGCCCCGGGATTTCCCCCGGGCTTATGTGCTCTACCGGGAAGGGGATAAGGAGGGGTTGCTGGATGGCTACGTCCATGGCAACCTGCTGGCCTCTTACCTGCACCTGCACTTTGCCGCCTGCCCGGAAGTTGCCCGGCGATTTATTGACCGTTGCGAGCATTATAAAAGGCAAAGAAGGGTGATGGGATGCTGAAAACCCTGGCCATGGCCCTGCAATTTTTAACCAGGTTTTACGTTTACCGGGGTGAATTCGATGAGCGGGCCTACGGGCGGGCCCCCGTGTTTTTCCCCCTTGTGGGCCTTTTCCTGGGCGCAGCCTGGATGGCTCTTTATTTCGGTCTTTCCTCCATCTTCCCGCCGGCAGTCACCGCCGCCCTTTTGGTGCTGGGCATGGTTGTATTTAGCGGGGGGTTGCACCTGGACGGGTTTATGGATACCATGGACGGTATTTTCAGCGGGCGGTCCAGGGAGAAAATGCTGGAAATTATGCGGGATAGCCGGGTGGGAGCCTTTGGCGTACTCGGACTGGCGTGTTTATTGTTGCTCAAGTTTGCACTGCTTTTTAGCCTGCCCCGGGAGGTTTTGCCCCGCTTGCTTTTAATTGTCCCTGCCATCAGCCGCTGGGGGATGGTTTACGCCATCGCCCGCTTTCCCTATGCCCGGCCGCAGGGCCTCGGGCTTTTGCAGGTCCGCCATACCCGGGGGCGGGAGCTGGCCCTGGCATCCCTTTTTGCCCTGGGAGCGGCCGTTCTCGGGGGACCGGTTGGCCTGGTTCTGCTGTTTCTTTCCCTTGTACTGGTTCACCAGTTTGGCCGATACTTAACCGGCCGGTTGGGCGGTCTCACCGGAGATACCTACGGGGCTATCAATGAAATACTGGAAGTGTTTTTACTGCTGGTGGCATATCCTTTACTCAATTACCTGCCAGTAACTCTTTGGTAAAAGGGGGTGCAAATAATGGGCCTTGATGATAAAATAGAAAGGGATTACCAGTCCGTTCCTCCCCACGGCGGCAATCTGGTACGGGCGGCCATGGAATATGGGCTTGGGCCGCGGGATTTTCTGGATTTCAGTGCCAATATCAATCCCCTCGGTCCCTGCCCGTCAGTCCTGGAAGCCATTAAGGCCAACCTGTGGCAAATCTGCCATTACCCGGATCCCGATTGCCGGGAGTTAAAAAGTACCCTGGCGGGGCACCTTGGTGTGGATACCCGGTGCCTTCTGGTGGGGAACGGTGCTAGCGAGTTAATTTACCTGCTGGCCCGGGTTCTTTCCTTCCGCCGGGTGCTCATTCCAGCTCCGACCTTTAGCGAATATGCCCTGGCCGTAAAGGCGGCCGGGGGGGAAGTCAATTATATTTTTTTGGATCCGTCCCTGGGTTTTCCTTTCCCCCTGGAGGAAGTGTTAAGGCGACTGCCGGGGGTGGATGCTCTTTTTTTATGTAATCCCAATAACCCTACCGGGGGGCTTATTCCCCGCCGGGAACTGGAGGCTTTGCTGGAAGCGGCCGCCGCATATAAGGTTATGGTGATTGTTGATGAGGCTTTTATGGACTTTGTGGTAGATCCACAAAGTCATACTTTGCTTTCCTTGACCGGCCGGAACACAAGCTTAATCCTGCTTTATTCTTTAACCAAGATTCTGGCCATTCCCGGTTTGCGTCTGGGAGTGCTGGCGGCACAGCCCAACGTGGTTGAGGCCCTGGAGGGGGCGAGGGACCCCTGGAGCGTCAATGCTCTGGCCCAGGTGGCCGGAGTGGCCGGATTGCAAGAAAAAGAATATATTGAAGCTGCCCGGGATATGGTCGCCCGGGAGCGGGATTTTCTGTTCCGGGAGCTTTCCTCTCTGCCCGGCCTGCGTCCTTTCCCTGGGGCGGCCAATTTCTTGCTGGTGGATATAACTGGCACTAAATATGCGGCGGGGGAACTGGTCCGCCGGCTGGGATGCCGGGGCATCCTGGTGCGTAACTGTGCCAACTTTCCCGGCCTGTCGGAGGGATACATTCGAATTGCTGTAAGAAGGCGGGAGGAAAACCTGCGCCTTCTGGAAGCACTGCGCGAGGTGCTTTAGGGGAGAGAAATTATCATGAGCTGTCGCATTTATCTGGTCAGGCACGGCGAAACAATCTGGAACGCAGAGTTTAGATTTCAGGGTCACAGCGACATCGCCCTTTCCCCGCGCGGATTGGAACAGGCCCGGGCACTGGCCAGGCGTTTGCGCGGGGAAAATTTCAGTGCTTTTTACTCCAGCGACCTCCAGCGGGCATTGAACACGGCCCGCATTCTGGCGGAACCTCACGGCTTGCCCGTCATGGCCCTAAGGGCCCTGCGGGAAATTAATTTCGGTGCCTGGGAAGGACTGACGGTGGAGGAAATTAAAGCCCGCTACGCCCGGGAGCTGCAACAGTGGTGGCATGACCCTTTGTACACGCGCATTCCCGGGGGGGAAACCCTTGCGGAGGTGGTGGAGAGGGTGACGCGGGCGGTGCGGGAGATAGTGGAAAGACACCCCACCGGCCAGGTAGTGGTTGTCTGCCATGGAGGCTGTATTCGTACGCTGGTGGGTACGGTTTTAGGAATGGATTTGAATCAATACTGGCGCCTGGGAGTGAATAATGCCTGCCTTTCTATCCTTGAGTTTTCTTCCTGGGAGAAGGGGATCTTGACCCTCTTTAACGATTGCAGTCACCTGGAGAAGGGGGCACTGTAGAAGTGGCTCCTCCTAAAACTTCCTTTTCCCGACGCCTGGGCATTCTCCTCCTGATAGTGCTGCTGGCCTTTAGCTACCTGATCGCACGCCTGTTCCTGGTTCAGATAGTATGGGGAGGGCAATTGCGCCAGGAAGCAACCGAGATTCGTACCAGGGACATTATCCTGCAACCTAACCGGGGCAACATCTACGACCGCCATCGTAACCTCCTGGTTACCAGCGTTCCTGCTTATTCCATTTATGCCCATCCTGATCAGATAAAGGATCCTGGGAGCACAGCGGATAAGGTTGCGGCCATTTTGGGTATCCGGCGGGACGAAGTGTATAAAAAACTGGCCGGCCGGGGGCCATTTGTCTGGCTGGAACACGGGGTGGAATTCGACCGGGCCAGGAAGCTGCAGGGAATCAGCGGCCTTGGTTTTATCGAGTCCAGTACCCGTTTTTACAAGCAGGGTAACCTCGCCGCGGCCCTGCTGGGCTTTGTGGGGGATGATAACCAGGGCCTTAATGGCCTGGAGAAAAGTTATGACGCGGAATTGCGGGGGACGCCGGGAAAAATGGTGCTGGAAATTGACGCCCAGGGTCGGCAGATCCCCCAGAGCGAGGTAGTGGTACAGCCTTCGGAAGCGGGAAACAACCTGGTACTTACCCTGGATCAGACCATCCAGTACTATGTGGAGCGGGAACTGGACAGGATTATTTCTGCTTACCAGCCGAAGTGGGCGGCCATTCTGGTTATGGACCCCCAAACGGGAGAGATTCTGGCCATGGGCAGCCGGCCCACCTTTGACCCCTCCCGGTGGCAGAAGTTCCCCCGGGAAGTTTGGGAAAAGAATCCGGTCACCCTCTATACCTATGAACCCGGCTCAACCTTCAAGATGATTACCGCGGCGGCAGCCCTGGAGGAGGGTGTGGTGCGGCCCACAGACTGGTTTAATGATCCGGGTTATGCCGTGGTTAATGGGCGGCGCATTTACTGCTGGGATCGCCAGGGGCACGGGCTGCAGTCTTTTGGCCAGGCCGTGGGAAATTCCTGTAACCCGGTTTTCGTCCAGGTAGGGTTAAAACTGGGCAAGGAGAGGTTTTATAAATATGTCCGGGGTTTTGGTTTTGGAACCCCCACGGGCATTGATTTGCCCGGCGAGGAATCGGGAGTGGTATTGCCTGAACAAAGGGCATCGGAGCTGGACGTAGCTACTATGACCATCGGACAATCCATTGCGGTTACGCCCATCCAGCTTTTAACTGCCGTTTCTGCCATAGCCAACGGTGGTTATCTCATGCAGCCCCATGTAGTCAGGGCTGTGGAGGATGCGTCGGGAAAAACTATCCGTGAAATACCTCCCCGGGTGATCCGGCAGGTTATCTCCAGGGATACCGCCCGGCAACTTGCCGGGTTATTAGAAAAGGTGGTTCTTGAAGGAACCGGTAAGCGGGCCCTGGTGGAAGGCTACAGGGTAGCGGGGAAAACAGGTACCGCCCAGGTACCTGGTCCGGGCGGTTATATGGAGGGGAAGTATGTGGCCTCCTTTGCCGGTTTCGCCCCTGCCGATAATCCCCGCATTGCCGCCCTGGTGGTGGTTGGTGAACCCCGGGGGCAGGAATATCATGGGGGTGAGGTGGCCGCTCCGGCCTTTGGCGCCGTAGTTCGGGATACTTTGCGCTACCTGGGGGTCCCTGAAGACCCCGGCCGGAAGAGCCAGCATGCTCCCCAGGAGCAGGGTGATCTGGTTGTCGTACCCAATGTGGTCGGCTTTCCGGTGGCCGACGCCAGCTGGCTACTGCAGGAGCGGGGATTGCGGCCCTGGTCTCCCGGAAAAACCGGCCTGGTGACCGGCCAGGAGCCGCCGGCGGGCAAACGCGTTCCCCCGGGCACTACGGTGAGTTTAAAAATTGCTACCGGCCAGCCTCCGGAACAGCTGGTTGTTCCCGACCTGTCCGGGCTTACGGTAAAAAAGGCGGGCTCAATCCTGGAGGAGTTGGGCTTAAGATTCAAAGCCTCGGGCAGCGGTGTGGCCGTCCGGCAACGTCCGGAAGCGGGCAGCCGCGTGGCTCCGGGAACCACGGTTCTCGTGGAATTCGAACCTCCCTAAGTAATTACATCCCCTGCAGGAATTTTCAATTTGGTGGCGAAAAAATCCACAAGTCTTCCCTATAGAACTGCCCGGTAAAAACTTACCGGGTAGGTTTTTTAATAATTGATTAAACATTAACAGGTATTCCGGAGGGATAACGCTGTGAACTGGGGAAAACAGGTAATTGCTTTGCGGCAAAAGGTGCTCAAGGAGCGCCCGTTAATACACCATATCACCAATTTAGTTGTGACCAATCTGACTGCCAACGTTACCCTGGCCGTTGGGGCTTCACCGGTGATGGCTTATGCCCGGGAAGAAGTGGCTGATATGTCTCGCTTAGCCCGGGCCGTGGTGTTAAATATGGGGACGCTCACGGCAGATGAAGTGGAAGCAATGCTGCTGGCTGGCCAGGCGGCCAATGCAGCCGGTATTCCTGTTATTTTCGATCCTGTAGGGGCGGGGGCTACGCCTTTTCGCACAGCGACTGCGCAGAGGATTATCAGGGAATTACATATCGACATTTTACGCGGCAACGCTTCGGAAATAGCTGCCGTCAGTGGTTTCGGCGGGCAGACTAAAGGTGTGGATGCGGGAGAAATTTCCGTACCCGCCGGTCAAATGGCCAGGCAGGTAGCGCGGGATTTGAGCACCGTGGTTGTGGTAACGGGAGCCACCGATTACATCAGCGACGGAGAGCGATTGATTGCGGTGGACAACGGACATGCCATGCTCACTGCAGTGACAGGTACGGGCTGCTCTGCCACCAGTGTCATTGCTGCTTTCCGGGCGGTGGAAGCTGACGGCGTAGCGGCCGGTGCGGCAGCCCTCGCCTATTACGGCCTGGCCGCAGAGCATGCTGCTGCCACCAGCCGCGGGCCGGCGAGCTTTCAGGTCGCCCTGCTGGATGCCCTGTATAATTTGGAAGGGGAAGAACTGGCCCGGGGTGTAAAAATACGGGAACTGTAACTGTGTAATCCAGCTCCATTGTTTCTCTTCTGGTTGTCTGTCGCCGATAAGACAAAAAAATAGTCGCTGGGATGACAGAAAAAAAAGTCAGCTTATGTCACAATATAGAAAGCACGCATGAAAAACCATATACCTCCTTCTTCCCGTTTCCCACTTCTAACCAGTGGGAACTTTTTTTCTCAGGGGATGTTCCGCTGGTATACCCGGTAACGTCTCACCGGTGGATGCGGGGTTATCCTTTTCACCATTTTCAGTACCACTGTGTTATCCTCGTGGATCTGGGACATTTCTATCCGGCTGCGGGGTGGCAGGGCGGCATAACAGGTTTCCAGGAGCAGGGCATCTATTCCCCTGTGCCGGAATTCAGGGACCACAGCCAAAAGGGCCAGTCTAAAGGCAGGTTTTCCTTCCGGCCCTTCCGGTTGGGGTATGCAGAAGCAAATTCCCGCCGGGTGGTGGTCTACCCGGGCCAGCAGAAGCAAGCGGGGATCCGCCACCCTTTGGTAGTGAGTTAAAATGGCTAAGACTTCGGTGCGGGTCAGGGGAATATAGCCCCAGTTCTGTTCCATGGAGCGGTTCAGGATATAATGTACCGCTTCCACCTCCCGGTTTAAGGGCAAACCAGGATTTAAAGGACGTACAACCGTTCCCGCGTAACGCCTGGCCCGGCAGGCTGCCCGTTTTATTCCCTCCGGTAAAGCTTCTTTAGCCAGCCATTCAAAGGCCAGCAGATCTGCCAGTTTTTGATATCCGCAGTTTTCGAAAAGTTCCCGGTAATAGGGGGGATTGTGAGGAAGGACGAAGGCCGGGGGAGCGGAAAAACCATCAATTAAAACGCCCACCCGCTGGTTGGTGTTTACCATTGCGGGACCGATCATTCTCTGGCATTTCTCTTCCCGGAGCCATTTCCCTGCCGCTTCCAGTAGAGCCCGGGTTATTTGTTCATCCCGGACTGCTTCAAAAGCACCAAAAAAGCCCGTGTTTTCTTCCCGGCAGTGTTCATCCACTGCACAGGCTACCCGACCCACGGGTATGTCGTCTTGCAGGGCCAAAAAAAGGGCCAGGCGAACATGCCGTAGCGCCGGGTTGGCCCGGGGGTCCAACAGGAGAACCGTTTCCCGCCGGTTGACCAGGGCTACCTGGCTATCCCGGCCGTAAATCAATTCCGCCAACCCGAGGAAGGAAGAAAATTGTGCCCTGTTTTGGACACGAACCACTCTCAATGACACTTGCAATTCCCGCCCTCCTTTTTCTTTTCAGGATATGCCGGGGCGGGTAAAAAGGAGAAGGAAATTCCGGGGAAAGGGGGAATCTAAGTAACTATAGATGGAAAAGAGGTGGAGTCAGTGTCCTTCCGTAATTTGCCCGGCCCTTCAAAGCTTGCCCTGGCCATTCTCGCCTGGGCGCTGATTCTGTGGGTTTTTACCCTCGGTTATCCCGCTTTTGCCCCGGTAGCCCGGTTTATTTTTGGAGTCCTGGTGCTACCCTGCGCTTTGGCGGAATGGTTAAAGATGAAAAAAATGGTGGCCGGCAGGGCGGTAAGTGTCCTGCGTCTGACGCTTATTGCTTTTGCCGTGCTCCTCTGGCTGATTAATATTAGAACTTGATGAAATTTCCGGCTATAAGGCCCAGCCCGAAAGCAACGACACTGCTGGTTAAAACCCAGAGCAACTCCCTTTTTACCCGTTTCCTGAGGTGTTCTATGGATTCCCCCTGGGCTGTTTCAACGGTACCGGGTTTGTTTTTTTCTTTGGTCATCTTGCCACCTCGCTTTCTTTCTTGTTTAGCCCTTTATCTATCCTCAAGGTACCATTTACCCGCAAGGATACTTTACGGCCAGCGCACGGGTATGGTTACCTTGTTTTCGACGCTGCCGTCCCTGGCGCTGATCGAGTACACTTCCAGGATACCTTTCCCGTCCTGCGGGGGTTTAAAGTTCAGCCGCATTTCAAAGTCTCCCCGCCCGGGAGCACCCCTGGTGGCGGTGGTATGTGCGCTGACTAAAACGTTGCCCTGGCTGTCCAGTAGCCTGGCGTTGACAGTTCCTTCGAAAACTCTGGCGCTGCCTTTGACCAGCAGCGGCACACCTATTACCTGATCCGGTGTGGGGTGGGTGACCCAAATGGCCGGCTCGTAAACCCTGGACAAATCCCTGCGGAAGGGCTGATCATATAACCCCACATGGCCCCACCAGTCCCGGGTGCGCTCATCTACCTTGCCTTCCACCTGGAACGATACCTGGCGGATTTCCGGGAACTCGGTTAAAGTGTTGACCACGCTTTGGATGCCCAGGGCTTCCCCTTCGGCACCTGCACTGGGGTGTTCCAGTACCTCCCTGGAGAAGTTAACTGTAGCCAGACCGTCCTTTACCGTTACACCCAGGACTTTGGTGTCGGGGGGGAAAATACGCATGGCTCCCGGGGTAGAGGGCTCACCGGAAATTAATTCCCGTACAGCTGCCAGGACCGGATCTTTCGTCGGGGTTATCTGGTGGACTTCCCGCACCAAATAGCTTTCCTGGCCCGTAGATTTTACATAATACACGGCCAGGAATAGGGACTGGGGCGGGGTGGGGTCCGGCGAATGATTTGCCGGTGCCGGTTGCCTGGACCAGGTACAGCTGGATGCAAACAGCAACAGAATGAAAAAGCTTAAAACCAGAACCGGGACTTTTCGCATGGATTTCCTGATTACTTGCACCTGTCATACCCCACTTCCTGTCATTGCTGCCTTTATCTAAGTATACCACTGAAACTTATGCTTTGTCACCCGCAATCCTGCCTGGCTGCGCATTCCGGGTGAGCAAACGGGTGGAATAGAAAAAACAGCCTGTCCTTCCCCGGCTATCTAAAATGATAAAAAATGATAAAACGGCCGGAGTTCCCCTCGCTAACATACACGGGATACAACGGCCGCTTCCTGATGCTTTATTATTGTTTAATGACTGTGATGCCCGCTGGCTTTTTCTTCAACCTTTTCCATTATCCGACTGATTGGCCCGGCAAATATAGCCGCCAAAACGCCCACGCCAAGAATTATAGCCATACCTGCATAAAATGCCGTCCAGTCAACCATAAAATCCCGCCCCCTTATGTTTTCTTCCAACCTCTATGGCGTTTTTACCGCGTTTTCCACTGTCGTGCTCAGGTTTTTACCGTTACTAAAAATGTATCACCGGCAGCATTAGAAGTCAACCAGTGCGACCGAACATTTGTTGATATTGCTCCATGGTCATTAAAATGGCCCGGGGCTTGCTGCCCTCAAATTTGCCCACGATGCCCCGCCGCTCCATAATGTCGATCAACCGGGCAGCCCGGGCATAACCAATATGCAGCCTTCTTTGGAGCATGGAAATGGACGCATTGCCGTTTTCAATAAGTATTTTTACTGCCTGGGGAAGCAGTTCATCTTCTTCCTCCACCCTTGCCTCTTCCTCTTCCACCGGCGGTTCTTCCATTACCCGCTGGTCATATACCGGTTGAGCCTGTTCTCTCAGGAAGGACGTAAGGTTTTCCACCTCCTCATCCGACAGGTAGGCTCCCTGCACGCGCATGGGTTTCGGTGCGCCTACCGGGAAGAAAAGCATGTCTCCTTTGCCCAGCAGTTTTTCTGCCCCTCCCATATCCAGGATGGTCCGGGAATCCATCTGGGAGGAGACGGCAAAGGAAATGCGGGAGGGAATATTGGCCTTGATTAAGCCGGTGATCACGTCCACCGAGGGACGCTGGGTGGCTACAACCAGGTGGAGCCCCGCCGCCCGGGCCATTTGGGCCAGCCGGCAAATGGAATCCTCCACGTCGGCCGGGGCGACCATCATCAGGTCGGCCAGCTCATCAATAATGATCACCACAAAGGGCAAGGGGCCTTCCGGCTGTGTCGTTGTGGCCGTTGCAGTTTCGTCTGGGGGTGGGGCGGCATCTGTTGCCGGGTTTTCCCCGGCCGTCCGGAATAGATCATTGTAACGTTTAATATCCCTTACCCCCGTGCGGGCAAAAAGCTCATAACGCCGCTCCATTTCCTTTACCGCCCAGCGTAAAACCCCGGCTGCCTTTTTGGCGTCGGTAACCACCGGAGACACCAGGTGGGGAATGCCGTTGTAAGTAGTTAATTCCACCATCTTGGGATCGATCATTAAAAATTTAACTTCATCGGGAGTAGCCTTGAATAGAATACTGGCAATTAACGTGTTAATGCACACACTTTTTCCCGAACCGGTAGCGCCGGCTACCAGCAGGTGGGGCATTTTACCCAGGTCCGCGATCACTGGGGCTCCGGCAATATCACGGCCTAAAACTACGGTAAGGCGGGAGGGGCTTTCCATGAACTCCCTGCTTTCCAGCAATTCCCGCAGCTGCACGGTGGCTATTTCCCGGTTGGGCACCTCGATGCCCACGGCTGCCTTGCCCGGGATGGGCGCTTCAATGCGCACACCGGGAGCTGCCATGGCCAGGGCGATGTCGTCGGCCAGGCCCACAATGCGGCTGACCTTAATGCCTGCCGGGGGCTGGATTTCATACCGGGTTATGGCCGGCCCCACGGATACCTGGGTCACCCGGGCTTGAATGTTAAAACTGGCCAGGGTTTCTTCAAGAATTTGTTTTTTTTCGGCAATCTCCCGCTCTAAAATTGAATTATCCCGGGGCCTGGGTTTAGCCAGGAGACCGGTGGGGGGCAGCCGGTAGGGGCGGCCATCGGCCAGGGCGCAAGGGGCTACCTCCGTCTCCATTAATTCCATTCCGTCTTGCTCCCTGGCGTTTTGCTTGCGCCGTTCCTTTTGCTGCCGGCGGTTTTTGGTGCTCTCTTCCTGTGTTTCCGTCTCCCCGGCCAGGGCATCTGGTTGCGGCAGGGGAAGGTTGTCCTTTTTTTCGGGAAGGGCAGGGGGACTGGTTTGTTTCCGGGTGCCCGCTTCTTCCACCTCTTCAAAGAAAAAGTCGGTCAAGCGCTTCCCCAGGCGCTGCGCCGTGCTGCGCACGGCTTGATCTGTAATGCCCAGAAACCTGGCCAGGGATTGGCCGGTGAGCAGGACAATGCCGGTTATGGTGAGAAAGGCCAGCAGGATATAGCTTCCGGCAACACCAAAACACAGATACAGTAAATAGCTGAAGGCGGCTCCCACCAACCCGCCGCCCTGCCCCTGCCAGGCGGCGCGAAAGAACTGGTCCGGCGGTATAAATAAGTGCAAAAAGGTGAGGGTGCTGATCAGCAATATTACCAGGCCCCAGGCACGGGGGGTTATCCCGTTAACCTTTCGTTCGCGCATAACTTTTATGCCGAAAAAAAACAGGACTACGGGCAGCAGGTAACGGCCGCTTCCGGCGGTAACCGTCAAACCCCGGGCAAGAAAGTGTCCTACCGTTCCTGCCGCCGGGGTAAATAAGCTGGCCATGCCGAGCAGTGCCAGGGTTATGATGGCCAGCCCGTAAAGCTCAAATTTAAGCTCCTCCAACCATGGTTTGGCCACAAGTTCCCCTCCTTGCAAGTTAAAGCGACCGGGCGTGACAAAAGGTGCCCATTCTCACCATATCTTGAGCTTACCATAAAGTGGACAAAGAGGCAAGTTTGCCTTGGTAAGCAGGGTTAGAGGCCTTAGAATAATAAAACGCAGCAATGCCTGGCAGGCTGGGCTGCGTCTAGAAAATTTCGTTTTTAAATTAAAGATTAGGCCGGTTTGCGAACTATTGTGCCGTCAGACTGCAACAGGGAACTGGCCACGGCCGGTCCATAAAAAATACGTGCCTGGAAGTACTCGCTGATACGGTCGGGGTCTATTTGGGGGTTCCTTTTAATATGGGCTGCCAGTTCCCGGGCTACATGTTCGCCTATGGATATGTAATAGCCCCTGGGAAATTCCGTGCGCAACTGGCCTGTGCCGCTGATACGGGAAACCTTCAGACCGGCGCTTCGCAAGGTTTTGGCAGCCTCCTCAATGGTAAGATCGTGTGTCATAAATTCAACCTCCGCATGTAGTCCTTGCGGCCAGTATATAGCACCATTGTTAAAGTTGAAATGTGTAGCGGGTTAATTTTTTGTTAAAAATCCTCAAAAGGTGGTGTCCGCCTTTGTTCCTTTACTTAGAACGGGTACTTTGTTTGGAGCTTCGGGGGATATTGGTCCTGGTTTTTGCCCGCCCGTACCATATTCCCGTCACAGCCAGCCCGATCAGGAGCAGGCTGACCAGCTGAGCCACCCGGATGGGTCCCAGCATCAGGCTGTCGGTGCGCAAACCTTCGATAAAGAAGCGTCCTAACGAGTACAGGGCTAGGTATAAAAGGGCTACCTCTCCGGTGAAACGCTTCCTGGGCCAGTACCACATCAGGAAGGCAAAGACTGCCAGATTCCACAGCGATTCATACAAAAAGGTGGGGTGGTAATACTGGCCATCGATAAACATTTGCCGGCGAATAAAGTCCGGAAAGTAAGCCATAAACTCCGGGGATACGGGACCTCCGTGGGCTTCCTGGTTGATGAAGTTGCCCCAGCGACCGATGGCCTGGCCCAGGATGACGCTGGGTGCCATAATGTCGGCCAGCAACGGGACGGATAGTTTATGCCGGCGGGCATACCACACCCCCGCCAGGGTGCCCCCGAGCAGGCCGCCGTGGATGGCAAGCCCGCCGTGCCAGATGGCCAGGGCTTCCAGGGGGTTGTGCTGGTAACTGGACCACTCAAAAATAACGTAATACAGGCGGGCACCAATGATGGCTGCCGGGATAATCAATGTAACCATATTTAAGATGTGATTGGGATCCATCCTGTTTTGCTGCGCCCGGCGCAAGGCTAAAAAAATGCCGGTTAAAAAGGCCGTGGCCATAATGATGCCGTACCAGCGTATCTGCAACGGGCCGATCTGGATGGCTACGGGATCGATCATTGAATCACCTCGTTTGCAAATGTATCAAAATAAACATTAGCGGTCAAGTAAATATTAAAAACATGGATTATACTGCCGGTAACGTTAAACACCAGTACCATACAACCTATTTTAATAATTCCGACACTGGTTTAAACAGGGCCTCGATAGCTTTCGTCGGATTTGGTAACTGTACCCCCAGCACCTGGGGAATGCTTAGGGCCATACCGATGGACAGGTACAGCCAGAAGGCTGCCAGTTCCCGCCACATCTTCTTTTTGACCAGGCCCGGCACTTCGAAAAGGATAATGCCGATGAACAATGCGATGAGCAGGGCGATCACGTTTCCCATCCTCCCTGAAATTTGAGTTTTTAACCGTAGTTACTCTTCCGGCGTACTGGCCCGTCTGGTCAGCAGGCCGATTTCCCTGATATAGGCTTCCACGGCAATGTTAACCTCCGCCCGGGCGAATTCCTCGTCCCATCGGTCTTTCAATTCACGTCATTCTTTTTTGTACTTCCGGTGGAAAGCGTCGCCAAAGCCGAAGATGTCCACGCCGTACTCCCACTGGGCTTTCTCCAGAGCGGCTGCTGCTCTCTTCTTGACCTCCTCGGCCATTTCGCTTTCCAGGGCTTTGATCTTTTCAGGCTTGGCCAGATCCTCGAGGCTTTGCTGTTCCACCATATCCCCTTCCACTCTTACCAGCACGTCAAGCCGCAGGTGTTTCCCGTCGTATTCCGGTCTGACCTTCGTACTTCCCCGCCGAATCTGGATGGAGACCTCTTTATCCGGCTCACCTGGGCTGGGGACAGTGATTACTCCCTTCACAGCCTCACCCTTCAGCCAGAGCAGTCCCCTGGTTTCGTAAGCGTCCAGCCACCCGATTAGCCTGTCCTCCTTAAATACCGCCACCCCGGAAATTTCCACCTGTTTATGCGCTGGGGACTTCTTATCCTGGCCCTGCTCCGGGGTAATCCCTGCTTCTTTTTCTTCAACCGCGGTGACCACCGGCTGTACCCCTTTACTGGCCAGCATTTCAGCAAATTCCCTGACCTGAACGGATTTACCGGTTCTCATCCTGTGCAGAAAGCCGGCGGCCTGCGCCGAGGTTTTTTCCAGATTAGAATAGGTTTCCAGCAAGTCTTTTGCTTCTCCTTTAGCCACCATCACCCACATATTTTCCCGGGGTTGCCCGTTGCGCTGAAAAAAGTTTGTAACCATACGTGTTCCCTTTTTGGCCATTTCTTCCCCGAGGATCAGGATAATGCTATGGCCCCAGTAGATTTCACGAGGGACCTTCATGGCCAGGTATCTTTCGGCCTCCTCAACGGTTTTGCCTTCCGCGGAAACCACCCAGCTGGCAGGCTCTCTTGCCCTGCTCCCCGCTTCACCGCCGCCGTAAAAAGCACCGGGCCTGGCGATCTGTACGGTCAGCCGGATCCGGCCGTCCGCCGTCCAGTCAACTCCTGTTCCCAGCACGATGGCTATCTCGGTTATTTCCTTGCGGCTCCAGCAGCCGCCCGTAAGGCCGGTTAGAAGTATCAGCAAGAGGAGGACGGCAATCTTTTTAACCAACACTTTTTCCTCCCTTTCCCCTGGCCAGAGCAACAATCAGCAATACCAGTGGCATCCCCACCTCAAAGACGCTTAAGGCGTAGGGTGGCCAAACCGCAGCCAGAAAATCAAGCAGCTCTACGATGTTCTTGCAGAGGACCGCCAAGGCCGCCAGGATCACCCCCACCGGTGCCACCAGGGGCCGGTAATCCTTTAGCCCCAGCCACTGGGCGCTGCCCAGAACGGCGGCATAGTAAAATACTCCGACTTTTGCGAACCCTCCAAACATCCACACCGCCACAATAATAGTATCCAGCCGTTCCAGAAAATTGGCGATGGAAACCGCCCGGACTGCGTTGTATGTGGGAAAAATCCAGTGGCCCGTGACATTGGGGCCAAAAATCGTTATTGCCACCAATATGCTTACTAAAAGGAAGAAGCCGGTAAACAAAGTGGCCAGCGCGGCCACCCGATGGGCTTCCTTTGGCTTGTTAAGAAAAGGAATGATCATGGCAAAGGCAACAATTTCCCCCAGCCAGCTCGCGGGTGTGGCGGCCCCTTTTAGAATAGCGATAGCACCCTTATCAAAAACCGGCAGCAGCCTGGCCACCTTCATCTCTTTGGTGGCTAAAATGAAAACGACAAGCAGCAATCCCAGGACAAGGGGCAGGAACAGCTGGTTGAAGCGGCTTAAAACCTCCAGTCCGTTGCGGATCGCGTAGGCCGCCACAGCAATCCCCACAATGAAAAAAACAATGACCGGGGTATCGGGCATTTGAGCGGTACACAGAAAAGCTCCAAACTCATCCATGATCAAGGCATTTGTGTGCAGGAACCACCAGATATACATAAGACCGACAATCTTCCCCGGCACCTTGCCTAGAATTTCCTCCGCGTATTCAAACAGGGTTTTTCCCGGGAAACGGAGGCTCAAGCTCACTACCAGCCGGGCGATCAGCAGTCCTGCCATTGTGGCGACGATGATTGATAGCCAGGCATCCTGTCTGGCGTGCTTCACGGTAATGGCAGGAACGGTGAGGATGGCCGTGGGGAGAACCAGGCTGATCATCAACAAAATGGCCTGTTTGCTATCAATTTTGCCCTGTTCCAGCATATAATCAGCTCCATTATCTCTTCGGCCGGGTTTCCGGAGGGGTTGGTTTTAAACCCTGTTCCTGCCTTTTTTGATCTTGCCTCGCGATCAACCGGGGGCGGGAAAACATGGACCACAACGGTGCCCGGAAGGCCACGTCCTTCAGGTCGACGCCGGTGGTGGGGACTACCGGAGACAGGTAGGGAACCCCGAAGGAGCGCAGTGTGCACAGGTGGATACCGATGATCGCCAGCCCGCTGATCAATCCGAATAAGCCCAGGGTGGCCGATAATAACATCATGGTGAACCGCAAGAGGCGAAAGGCAATACTGGCGCTGTAAAAAAAAGTAAAGGAGGCAATGCCGGTAAAGGCTACAACGATGACGGTAGCGGCGGCCACCAGGCCGGCCCGCACGGCGGCCTCCCCGATGACCAGGGCGCCCACGATGCTTACCGCCTGGCCTATGGGTCGCGGCAGGCGGATCCCGGCTTCCCTTAAGATTTCAAAAGTAATTTCCATGACCACCACCTCAATGAAGACCGGGAAAGGGACCGCCTCCCGCTGCGCGGCGACACTCAGCAAAAGCGTAGTGGGGAGCAGCTCATGATGAAAGCTGACCACGGCAATATACAGCGCAGGCAGCGTAAGCGATATGATCATGGAAAGAAACCGGATTAGCCGCACGGCCGAGGCGAATAGGAACCGCTCGTAATAGTCCTCGGAGGCGTGGAGATATTCGATGAACAGGTTGGGTACGGTCAGGGCAAAGGGGGTGCCGTCCACCAGAATGGCCACCCGCCCTTCCAGCAACATCGCCGCCACCTTATCCGGCTTTTCGGTATGGTTAACCGTGGGAAAAGGGCTCAAGGGATTGTCCTCGATCAGTTCCTCGATGTAGCCACTTTCCAGAACGGCATCAACCTTAATTCTCTCCAGCCGGCTTTTCACTTCTGCCACCAGCTTTTCGTTGGCGATGCCTTCAATATAAGCTATGGCCACATCGGTGTTGGTAACCTCGCCAAGCCTTAAGATTTCGATTTTCAAGTTGGGGCTTTTTATTCTCCGCCGGATGAGCGATGTATTGACCCTTAAGGTCTCGACAAAAGACTCCCGCGATCCCCGCACCGTCGGCTCTGCTTCCGGGTCGGTAATGCTACGCCCTTCCCAGCCCCTGGCCCCGTTGATGATGGCGGAGGTGTGCCCGTCAACCAGCAAAACGGTATCCCCCGACAGAATGGCGTGGATGATATCCTGTAGCTTATCGGTTTCCTTGATCTGGTGTATGCACAGACCCCGCTGTTTGATGAATTCCAGTGCCCGGGCTTTTGTAATCTCCTGGCCGGGCACGGCCATAGCCACTTCCAGGGCCAGCGCCCGCATGATCTGGTCACTGACCTGCCCTTTGTCTGCCAGACCGTCCGTATAGATCAGGGCTAGCCTGATCTGCTCATTCTGGACAAAAACAAACTCCCGGTAAATTACGTCGCTGCATTTATCCAGGATGGCTTTAATCTGCTTCAGGTTAGTTTCCAGGTGCGGGGTCAAAACCTGGTTCTTCCAGGACACGTTGCCAGGGCTGTCTTCCTGGGCTTGATTGACAGGATGTTTGGCCCGGTCCAGGAATCTTGCTCTCAACGGCTTAATGAATCTGGCCATGGATGCACCTGCTTGTCCTAAAAATGGAGTAATTACCCTGTTATAGTATTATTTACTAAAAAAGTACAATTATGCAGTTGCTCATTTTCACATTGCCGTGTGCTCAAAAAAAAACCTACCTGTGATGTACAGGTAGGGTAATGGTCTACGTGTTAAAAAACTAGCGGAAGCTTGCCCGGCGGTTAACCGCCATGCATTCCCGGCAGTAAACCGGCTTGCGGCCGGTAGGTTTAAAGGGCACCTGGGTGGGTGCACCGCAGGTGGAGCAGAAGGTATCGTACATCTGCCGCTCCATTCCCCCGGCGTTACCGTTGCTGCGCTGCTTGCGCCGGCGGCGGCAGTCCCGGCAGCGGGTGGGGTCATTCAGCAGGCCTTTCTCGGCGTAAAAGGCCTGTTCTCCGGCGGTAAAGATGAAATCGGCGCCGCAATCACGGCAGGTAAGCACTCTGTCCTCGTAAGACACAAATACTCCTCTCCTTTCAGGGACTTACTGGTTCAGGGGCCCAAACACAAACTACCCGCTCCCTCATCCAGGAGAAGAGTATTTGCCGGTAACCACCAACCAGTTTGATTCCATAAAATTATATCATAACGGTTCTTTGCTGTCCATAGGGGGGCAGTCCAAAATAGCCCGGCGAAGCGTGCTGACTTAGTATGTTTTCATTGCCCCTTGTGGCGCAATTCTTTCCGCTGCCTGACGGTGGCCTCATGGTCTACCTCAAGATCCGCGGTGAATACGACCCCATACACTTCTTTTGCCGCCCGGCGGCTGACCAGCCCTTCCAGCACATCCTGCCGCACCTGCTCCGGATTCCGTTCCAGGGGGTGACCGTAACCACCCCCGCCGGCGGTTTGCAGTATAATGGTGGTTCCCGCCGGTACCCGGCAGGTAAATTTTCCCTCTTTGAATTCCTGTTTCCCGTTCGTTTCTGTTCCCACTGTTGCTGCCACTGGCAGCCGTCCGGTAGAGCCCCCGTCCAGGCCCGAGCCTGCAAAGGTGGGGTTTGCCTGCCAGACCACCCTGGCCATCGCCCTCTGTCCCGGCAGACCGCCCGCCAGGCCCCAGGGGGGCGATTTTGCCCGTTCAGTGCTTACCGCTACTGTGGCTTCTCCCCTTAAGACGGTGATTTCCCGCACCATGCCCAGGCCGCCCCGGTGTTTTCCGGCCCCACCCGAATCGGGAACCAGGGCGTAGCGCTCCACCCTTAGCGGGTAAGACTGCTCGATTACTTCCACCGGCGTGTTGCGGGTGTTGGTCATGTGCACGTGCACCCCGTCCATCCCGTCCTGGTTGTGTTTTGCTCCCTGGCCGCCGCCGCATGTTTCCACGCAGGAATAGTAGGTGCCGGTGGTGGGGTCGACGCCGCCTGCGGTAAAATTGCTCATGCTTCCTGTTCCCGCTGCCGTTACCCTCTCCGGCACCGCCCGGGCCAGGGCACCCAGGAGCACGTCGGCAATGCGCTGGGCAGTATTAATGCTGGCGTGGGCTACCGGGGCGGGGAAGACGGGATTTACCAGACTGCCTTCGGGTGTAACTACCTCCACAGCCCGGTTGAGGCCATCACTGGAAGGCAAATCGGGGTCCACCACTGCCTTTACTACATAGTAGACACAGGCCAGGGTTACCCCCCTGGTGGCATTAACCGGCCCTTTTACCTGGGGGTGGGTACCGCTGAAGTCTACCGTAAGCCCTTTATCGTGCCGGGTAACGGCTACCCGGATATTGATAGGTTTTTCTTCCAGGCCGTCTCCTTCCAGGAAGTCTTCAAACTCATAGGTCCCCGGGGGTATTATTTCTAAGGCAGCGAGGAGCCGCCAGTGGGTGTAGCTGATGATTTGTTCCATATGCTGCTTCAATGCATTTGCCCCGTAGCGCTCCGCCAGCTCCACAAGCCTTTTTATCCCCCGGTCGTTGGCCGTAAGCTGAGCCTGGATATCACCATGAAACTCCCTGGTGGTCCGCAGGTTGTGGGACACCAGCTTTAAAAGCTCCTGGTTGATCTTGCCCCGCCTGCGGATTTTAACCGGCGGTATACGGATGCCCTCCTGGAAAATTTCCGTGGCCAGGGTGGACATGCTGCCCGGGACTGCACCGCCCACATCCACATGGTGGGCTAGATTGGCCACCAGGGCCAGGGGCCTGTTCCGGTAAAAGACGGGGCTAATCACGCAGATGTCGGGCAGGTGGGAGCCGCTGATGTAAGGGTCGTTTATGATGACCGCATCGCCGTCCTCAAGCTTCGCCAGGGGATATTCCCGTAACACTGCCTGCACCACCGCAGGCATGAGGCCGAGATGAAGGGGAATGTGTTCCGCCTGGGCCACCAGCCGGCCGTCGGCGGTGTAGATGGCGGTGGAACAGTCGCGGCGGTCCTTGATATTGGGGGAAAGGGCCATTCTGGTAAGGATGGCGCCCATTTCCTCGGCCACCGATTGCAGGGCGTGGCGGGTTACTTCCAGTTGTACGGGGTCTATATCTAATTGGGACATCTATCTTCCCCCCACATGGATGATGAGATTGCCCCACTGGTCTACCCGTACGGACGTTCCGGGCCATACCAGGGTGGTGGTGTCGGATTGCTCAATTACCGCCGGTCCCTTCAGGCTCATCTCCGGTTCCAGATCGTTGCGGCGATAAACCGGTGTGGGTAAGAAGCGGTCATCAAAGTACACCGGCCGCTCTTCCAGCGGTTCGGGCATCAACCTTGAACCCTTCTTTTTTACGGGGGTGGAAACGGCGGGGCGGGTCAGGTTTCCCAGGGCCACCAGCCGCAGGTTGACCACCTCTAAAGGGGCTTCCTCACGGCAAAAACCGTATTCCTGCCGGTGAAGCAGGTGAAAGTTGCGCCGTAAAATGGCCAGGTCTTCCGGAGCCAGTTGACCGGCGGGCAATGGGAGGGTCAGGGTATAGGACTGGCCCCTGTAGCGTAAATCTGCCTGGCGGGTGATAATGATCTCCGAGGGGGAAAATCCCTCCTGTTCCAGCTCACGGCGGCCTTTTTCTTCGAGAGGCTTGTAAAGGTCTACCAGTTTGCCGGGCTCCGTGTCGTTTAAAGGCAACAGTGCCGTGCGTACGTAATCACGGCGCACGTCGGCATAGAGCATCCCCAGGGCGGAGGTAACCCCGGGGTAGCGGGGGATGAGCACGTAGGGAATATTCAGCTCCCGGGCCAGTTCCACGGCGTGCAGGGGCCCGGCCCCGCCGAAAGCGACCAGGGTGAAATCCCGGGGGTCATGGCCCCGCTGGACTGAAACAACCCGTATGGCCCGGGCCATGGCGGCATTTACCACCCGGATCATGCCTGCCGCGGCTTCTTCAACGGTAAGTTTTAAAGGACGGGCAATTTTTCCCTCCAGGTATTTTCTGGCCAGCCGGAGCTGCAAAGTAAGCGCGGGATTTAAACTCCGGTTGGGGTTGATGCGTCCCAGCACCAGGTTGGCGTCGGTAACCGTAGGCTCCGTTCCTCCCAGGCCGTAGCAGGCCGGGCCGGGATCGGCCCCGGCGCTGGCGGGTCCCACCCGCAGGGCTCCACCGCCGTCCACCCAGCCAATGCTGCCCCCGCCCGCCCCGATGGTGTGAATATCCAGCATGGGCAGGCTCAACGGGTAACCGCCAATGGTGCCCTCCGTGGTGTGGCGCAGCTGCTCTCCCTTAATCAGGCAGATATCCATGCTGGTGCCGCCCATATCGGCGGTGATTACATTGGGGCGGCCGGTCTGGCGGGCCAGGAACAGCCCGGCTAAAGCCCCGCCGGCGGGACCGGAAAGAACGGTGCGGGCGCTTTCCCGCATGGCCTGGTCGGCCGTAAGCATACCGCCGCTGGACTGCATGATGAACAAACCGGGTGGCCGTCTGCCTTGCCTCCCCGGGCCGGTGATGCCCTTTAAACCTTCCTTCAGACGGGCTACATAATCGGCTATCCGGGGCTGAACGAGGGCGTTAATGGCGGTGGTACTGGTGCGTTCGTATTCCCGGAATTCAGGCAGGATATCGGAAGAAAGGGTCACCCGGGCGGCGGGGTAAACACGGGCAATAATTTCCCGCACCCGCTCTTCGTGCCGGGGGTTGGCGTAGGAGTGCAGGAAGCTTACGGCAATAGAAAATACCCCGGCCCGGCGGATTTCTTCCACAATGGCCTCCACTTCCCCTTCGTCCAGCGGAATGTATACCTGGCCGCCCGCCATGACCCGTTCCGTTACCTCGAAGGTTAAGCGGCGGGGAACAAGGGGGCGGGGTTTTACCGCCCAGAAATCGTAAAGGGCCGGCCGGTTCTGCCTCCCGATGAGCAAAATGTCCTTAAAGCCCCGGGTAACCAGCAGGGCCACCGGTACGCCCTTGCCTTCCAGGAGGGCGTTGGTGGCCACGGTGGTGCTGTGAAGGAGCAATTTTAATCCTGCCGGGTCCAACCCGGCCGCAGCTGCCGCCCCGGCCAGGCCGTCCAGTACGGCCCGGTCCGGATCAGGGGTGGTGGGTACCTTGGAGATAAATACTTCGCCGGTATCTTCCCGGAGCAGGCAGATATCGGTGAATGTGCCCCCCGTATCCACGGCGGCCCGGTAGGTGGGGCTCGTTTCCACGCCGGCCTGGTTTTCCGGGGAGGGGCTTTTCTTTCCCGTAAGCACTCTCTTTCCTAACATTTTCACACTCCTTGCATCAGGGGACCGGCTTTTTAAAATACCTGTCCAGCCAGGTAAACAGGGTTTCCCAGACCTGATGATGATGTTTCGCAAACTGGTGATCCCCTTCTTCAATCCAGACCAGTTCCCTGGGTTCCCCGGCTGCGTTAAAAATGAGCCGGGCGTCTTCGGGCGGAACGACGTCGTCTCTGGTGCCGTGGATGACTAAAAGGGGCCGGGGGGAAAGGCGCGCTGCATCTCCTGGAACATCATAGAGCTTCAGGTCCTGGAAAAAAGCTTTCTTCAAGTAGATGATGCCGTCTTCTCCTGCAATGGCCACCATTTCTTCCGGGCCGTCAATGGGCTCGTCGGTAAATGAGGCAAAAAGATCCAGTAATCTGGCCGGTGCAGCCCAGGTGCACACCCCGGCCACCCTGGGATCCCGGGCTCCCTGGCAGATAACCGTGGAACCGCCGAAACTGCGCCCCACGGTAACAATCCGTTTATACCCCTGTTTGAGCACCCAGTCCACGGTGCAGGTAAGGTCGTCGATCTGTCCCGAGAGGGTAATGTCCGCGAAGTTTCCCTCGCTTTCACCATTACCGGCAAAATCAAAGACCAGGGTAGACCAGCCACGCCGGCCCAGTTCGGCACCCAGCTCCAGGGCCCGTCCACCCCCTTCTTTGCTGCCCGTGAAGCCGTGGCAGTGAATGACAATATCACCTGTTTCCTCCGGCGTGCCGTATAACAGACCGGCCAGGGTTAACCCCCGGGAGTTCCGAAAAGCAACCTTTTTCCAGATATTATTATCGGCCATGATCACCTGTTCCTTTCTACTCCTTTCTATTTATCCTATGGTTATGCGGGCGTCCACGGCCACCGCGCCCTGCGGGCCAACTAAAAGGGGGTTGATGTCCATTTCCATAATTTCGGGCCACCGGGTGACCATCTGGCTGAGGCGCAGGAGGCATTCCACCAGGGCGTCGATGTCTGCCGGGGGTTGTCCCCGGTACCCCTGGAGCAACCGGTAGGATCTGGTTTCCCTGATCATGTCCAGGGCCTCTTCCCGGTTTATTGGTGCGACGGCAAAGGAAACGTCCCGGAACAGCTCCGTATAAATTCCCCCCAGGCCAAAGACCAGAACCGGTCCAAAGGAGGGATCGCGCTTGCAGCCCAGGAGTACCTCCACTCCACCGGGCCTGTAGGGCTGGATGAGCACTCCCTTGATGGTGGCGTGGGGTGCCCGGGCAGAAACGCTGGCTAACATTTCGGAATAGGCTTTTTCCACCGCCCGGGCATCGGTCAAATTAACTCTCACTCCACCCACGTCCGATTTATGGGAGATCTGCGGGCTGACAATTTTCATTACCACCGGGTAGCCCAGGGCTCCGGCTATTTTTACGGCATCCCCGGCACTTTGCGCCACCCGGGAGGGAAGCACCGGAATGCCGGCCGCCTGCAGAATTTCCAGGGCGGTTTCGTTTATGGTTTTGAGCCCTTCCTGCCTGGCTGTTTCAAGGATAGCCTCGATGCGCTCCCCATGGATGCCGGAAAAGACCGGTGGGGATAAGGAAGTGCGGCTTTTAACTTCGTGCAGGTAGCGGTATAAAGCTGCCAGAGAAGCCATGGCCCGCTCCGGGGATGGATAGACCACCACCCGGTTTTCTTTTTCCAACCTGGCCGCCAGTTCCGGGCGGTAACCGCCAAAAATCCACAGGGCCAGGGGTTTTTCCGGGTACCGGGAAGCCATCCGGTTGATCGTGGGGGAAATGTCCAGGCGCGGGTCTTCTTCGGGATCCAGGTAAGCCGGACTGATCACCAGAACCGCATCCACGCCCGGATCGTCCAATATTGTATCCAGGGCCAGTTCCAGGATGTCCAGGTATCCCCTGGCCATACCCGCCGGCCAGATGTCCGCCGGGTTATTTACTTCCATCCAGCCGGGGAAAACGGCTGCCAGCTTTTGCCGGGTTTTTTCGCTGAACTGAGCCACTTCCAGGTCGCAGGCACTGCAGGCATCCACGGCCATGATGCCCGCCCCTCCGCTGATGGTCACCACGGCCACCCGCTGCCCGGGCATGGAAGAATAAGTGAGGAAGGTTTTGTTCAAGTAGCGCATTTCCTCTACGTCCCGTACCCTGATGATGCCGCATTGTTTAAAAGCGGCGCTAAAGACGTGATCCTCCCCGGCTAAAGAGCCGCTGTGGGAACTGGCGGCCCGGGCACCCGCTTCGCTGCAGCCGGTTTTCAGACAAAGCACCGGTTTTACCCTGCTTACCCGGCGGGCCACTTCCATGAACCGGCGCCCGTCCTGAATCCCTTCCATGTGCAGGTTGATGACCTTCACCTGGGGCTGTTGTCCCAGGTAGGCCAGGCTTTCGGTAAAACTTACATCGGCCGCATTACCGATGTCCACTCCCAAACCAATGCCCGCGGTAAAGTCAGCCGCACCCAGCAAAAAGATACCCGACTGGCAAATCATGGCCGTATCGGCCTTTTGCCGCAGGAAACCAATGAAAGAAGTGTTCAGGTTTTCATAAAGGTTTACGACACCGATGGTATTGGGTCCGACAATGCGTGTTCCATTATCCCGTACTGTTTCCAACAATTCCTGTTGCATTTGTTTTCCCCATTCATCGGCGTCGGCAAAACCCTGGGTAATTATGATTATGGCTTTAATGCCTTTGGCCGTACATTCCCTGACCACATCCGGTACAGCCGTGCGGGGGGTGGAGATTACGGCCAGGTCGGGTGTTTCGGGGATTTCGCTGACCGTGCGGTAAACCGGCAGGCCTAATATGGTCCCTCCCCTGGGGTTAACGGGATAAATGCGCCCCCGGTAGCCGCCGGCCTGCACCTGCTCCAGTATGTTAAAGGCCTGCAGGCCCGTTTTGGTAGAAACGCCGATGAGAGCTACAGATCGGGGGTGAAAGAAGGGAATGAGGCTTTCCATAATTTATAAAATTCCTCCTTTGTCCGGGCTGCGGCTATTTCAACTAATCTAAATCTTACCACAATAATCATTATCCTGGTATAATTTTTGTAAAGCAATGCCGGGAGGCGATAACTGTTGTACCGGACTTTGGAAAATATGAAGGTTCTGGATTTAACGCGGCTGTTGCCCGGTCCCTATGCCACCATGATCCTGGCTGACCTGGGTGCCGAGGTGCTCAAGATCGAGGATCCGGGTGCGGGAGACTACATGCGGGAAATGGGGCCCCGGTTGGGGCGGGAGAGCGTATGGTTTCACGCCGTCAACCGCAACAAGAAGTCCATGCGCTTAAACCTTAAAGCACCACAGGGGCGGGAAATATTTCTGCGTTTGGTACGGGAATTTAACGTGTTGATCGAGAGCTTTAGACCGGGGGTAATGGAGCGCCTGGGCTTGGGTTACGAAATTTTATCTTCCGAGAACCCCCGGCTGGTTTACTGTGCCTTAAGCGGTTACGGTCAGGATGGCCCTTACAGCCGGCGCCCGGGCCATGACATCAACTATATGGCCGTTGCCGGTGCTCTCGGTTTAACCGGCCACCGGGAGGGCCCGCCCGTCCTGCCTGGCGTGCAGGTAGCCGACCTGAGCGGCGGGTTGATGGCGGTAGTTGGCATCCTGGCGGCCTACGTAAAAAGCCTTACGACCGGCCGTGGCGCTTACGTAGATGTGGCTTTAACTGATACAGTAGTATCGTGGATGGCCCTGTACCTAACCCAGTATCTGGCGGGGGCCGGTGAGCCCCACCGCGGCACGGAAGAACTGAACGGGGGTCGGGCCTGTTATAACATCTACGCTACCAGGGACGGGTGCTATGTCAGTGTGGGCAATCTCGAGGCCAAGTTCTGGGAGACTTTTTGTAGCGTTGCCGGGCGGCCGGACCTGCTGCCCCTGCAGCACAGGGAGGACGACGAGGCACGGCAGGCGGTGCAGGAGTTTTTTAGCAGTAAAACGCGCGCCGAAATCATGGAACTATTTGGTACAGTTGACACCTGTATCGAGCCCGTTCTGGATGTTAGCGAGGTGCCGGAGCATCCCCAGATTAAGGCCAGAAATTTATTTATGGAGCTTCCCACCAGGGAAGGGAGTATAACCACGGTTGCCCAGCCCCTCAAGTTGCGGGGTGTGGAGGTAAAAGCCGATTTTCCTGCCCCGGGGGCGGGGGAGCATACGGCGGAGATCCTGCGCCGCCTGGGCTACCGGGAGCAGGACATTGAAGCCTTGAAGTCCGCAGGGGTGGCGGGGTAGGTACCTGTGACACATTCAGCGCCACCGACAGAACCCCGCCGGAGTCCGGGGTCGAGCGCTAGTTTTGGCCTGCGAGGCGAACGGAGCGAGCGCGTGCAAACGGCAGGCAAGTGCTATGTTCAGGATTAGGATTAAAAAAGGAGCATTGCCTAAAGGCGGTGGAAAACTATGTTGCCTGCAATCCTGCAGCACGGTAAAGGATATCACGAAATGGGGCCCATAAGACCCCCCAGCGAGGGCAAAGACCGCTCGCTGCTCATTCGCGTCACCAGAAACTGTCCCTGGAACCGCTGTGAGTTCTGCCGTACCTACAAGAACAAAACTTACAGCCTGCGGGGCGTTGAAGAGATCAAAGCCGACATCGATACGGTTAAAGCGCTGGCTGAGGAAATCAAGGCTGCTTCCTGGCGGCTTGGTTTCCGGGGCGCCATCAGGCAGGAAGTGGTGACCACCTTCATCAACGAAAACCCCGCCCTCTACAGCAGGGCTTACAACGATCCCGAAGCTGTGGAGCGGCGGTTGGAGAGCCTGGCCAATGTTATCCACTGGCTTTCCTCCGGGGCCAGGACTGTCTTTCTCCAGGACGCCAACGCACCGCAAATCAGGACAGCCGACCTGGTGGAAATCCTGCGCTACTTAAAGGAAACTTTCCCCACCATTGAGCGCATAACCTCTTACGCCAGATCCAAGACCATTGCTCGAAAGCCGCTGGAAGACCTGAAGCGGTTGCGTGAGGCCGGTCTTTCCCGGTTACATATCGGTCTTGAATCCGGGTGTGATGAGGTGCTGGCCTGTATCCAAAAGGGAACCACGGCGGACGAACATATCCTTGCCGGCAAAAAAACAAAGGAAGCCGGCATCGAGTTAAGCGAATATTACATGCCCGGCCTGGGTGGAAAGAAGTGGTCAAAAAAACATGCCCTTGAATCGGCCCGGGTTTTAAATGAGATTGACCCGGATTTCATCCGCTTAAGAACCCTTGTTCCCCGCCGGGGTACCCCCCTTTATGACAGGATGCTGGCCGGGGAATTTGAACCGCTCACGGAAGATGAAGTGGTGGAAGAAATTGCCCTGTTCGTGGAGCACCTGGACTGCCATGCCTACCTGGCCAGCGACCAGATGTGCAACCTCTTATGGGAAGTAGAAGGACAGTTGCCCGGCGATAAACCGGCCATTTTACAAACCATTTATGATTACCTGCAAAAGCCCCTTCATGAAAGGCTCAAGATCCAGCTGGAACGCCGCCTGTCCTCTTACCTGTTCATTGCCGGCCATTTGAACCGGGACCTGGCTGCCGATGTGGAGGCGGCGTGGGACGCCGTCAACCGGGGAAGCCCCGATGCGCCGGGAAAGGTGCAAGAGGTGCTGGATGCCGTTAAGCCGGCTTTTATTTAAACTCAAAAAAGACAACCAGCCCCCTTGCGCTGCCGGAGTTTTTCTTTTATAATAAGGCATAAATTATATCCCTAAAGTCGATGAAGGGGAAAAGTAGGCCGGAAACAGTTCTCCAGGGAGGAGGCGTCGGCGACTGGAAGCGCCTTCAGAACATGACCGGTTGAAGTTCTCCCCGGAGATGCAGGCTGAAACCCGTTACCGCGGGCAAGTAGGCCGTGCCGTAGTCTTCCCACGTTACCGGGAAGGGGGTATCGGAAAGACACATTCCCGTACCCTGTGTTGAGGTGGGCCGTTTTTGCGGTCAAGTAGGGTGGTAACGCGGAAAGCAGTATGCTTCTCGTCCCTAAAGGTGCGAGAAGCTTTTATTTTTCCCGTTGCTGTAAGGGGTGTTTGTTTTTCCCGTACCCTGCTCGAGGGGGCCGGGTTTTTCCGGCCAATTGGGGTGGTACCGCGGAAGTCCGCTGCTTTCGTCCCCAGGGATGAAAGCGGCGGACTTTTATTTTTAAAATCATGAATGGAGGGATTAATAAATGGTAGTAGTTATGGACGGGCGGGCTTCCGCCGAGCAGGTCGAGGCGGTAATTATGCGTCTGGAGGAATGCGGTTTTTCTGCCCACCCCATTTATGGGGTCAGGCGGATTGTCATTGGCGCCGTAGGCGACCGGCGCGTACTTAATTCCCTGGGACTGGAAACCATGCCGGGGGTGGAGAGGGTCGTGCCGATCATGAAGCCTTACAAGCTGGTCAGCCGGGAAGCCAGGGAGGAAAACACCGTTGTCCGGGTAGGTCACGTGGCCATTGGTGGCAGCCAGCTGGCGGTCATTGCCGGACCCTGTGCCGTGGAAAGCCGGGAGCAGTTGCTTGCAGCAGCCCACATGGTGCAGCAGGCCGGTGCTGCTATTTTACGCGGCGGCGCTTTCAAACCCCGTACTTCCCCCTACAGCTTCCAGGGGCTGGGGGAAAAGGGCTTAAAACTGCTGGCGGAAGCGGCCCGCCAGACCGGCCTGGCCACAGTTACCGAAGTGGTGGATGAGCACAGTCTGGAACTGGCCGTTGAGTACGTTGATATGCTCCAGGTGGGGGCCAGGAACATGCAGAATTTCCGCCTCCTGCAGATGGTCGGCCGCTCGGGCAAGCCGGTACTGCTCAAACGCGGCCTGTCGGCTACAGTGGAAGAGTGGCTGATGGCGGCGGAGTACATCATGTCCGAAGGTAACGGGCAGATAGTCCTTTGCGAGCGGGGTATCCGCACCTTTGAGCATTCCACCCGCAACACCCTGGACTTGAGTGCCGTACCGCTGGTGAAGTCTTTAAGCCACCTGCCAGTGATTGTGGATCCCAGCCATGCCACGGGGGACCGCCGGCTGGTGGGCCCCATGGCCAGGGCGGCGGTGGCTGCCGGTGCCGATGGTTTGCTGATTGAAGTGCACCCTGAGCCCACGCAGGCCCTTTGTGACGGTCCCCAGTCCCTGACTCCGGCGCAGTTTGTTTCCCTGATGGAGGAATTGCGGGCGGTGGCTGCTGCCGTGGGGCGGGCGGCTTGAAAGAAAGGAGCAAGAGCCATGGACAAAAAAATTGGTTACCTTGGCCCATGTGGTACCTTTTCGGAACTGGCGGTGCGGCAATACCTGGCCCGGCAGCCGGCAGGGGATGTCCAAATGGTAGCCCTGCCGTCCATATACGAGGTGCTTGCGGCGGTGGTGCAGGGAGAAGTGACCGAAGCGGTGGTGCCGCTGGAGAACTCCAGTGAAGGGGCGGTTAACCAGACTCAGGACCTGCTGGCCCATACTTTCCCGGACTTACGCATTAAAGGGGAGATCATCCTGCCGGTGGTCCACTGCCTTATGGCTCCGCCGGGAGTATCGCTAAAGACAATTGAAAGGGTGCTTTCCCATCCCCATGCCCTGGCCCAGTGCCGGGAGTTCATCTCCAGACACCTGCCCGGAGCTCAGGTGGTGGAAACCGCCAGCACGGCCGCTGCCGTGCACCTGGTGGCTTCCACCGGTGCTCCCTGGGCAGCCATTGGCCCCGTAACGGCTGCCCGGGAGTACGGGCTGGAAGTGCTGGTGGAAAAAATCAATGATTGCCCCGGCAACGCCACCCGGTTTATCGTGGTCGGTCGTGAGGACGGCGGGTGGGCGCCGGACTGCAAAACAACCCTTATTGTTTCCGTGGCCCACCGCCCGGGAGCCCTGTACGAGGTGCTGGGAGAGTTTGCCGCAAGGGGGATCAACCTGACGCGTATAGAGTCCCGTCCCTCCAGGCGCCGTTTGGGGGAGTACCTGTTTTTCATCGATCTGGTAGGCCACCGGCTTGATGAACAGGTACAGGAAGCTTTAGAAGCAGTGGCTTCCCGGGCAGAGTTGAGGGTGCTCGGTTCCTATCCCGCGGACTTGAGCGGGCCTGAGCATACTGCCGACCCGGTCGATAAAGTAAAACGGCCAGCTGACGACATCCCCAGCAGCTCAACGGTGGAGGCCGGGTTCACCGGTCAGGCGGTATCCCCATCCCCGGTACAATGGGAGGAAATTGAAGGGTTGCGGGAGGCCATCGATGAGGTGGATGAACAAATGGTGGAATTGCTGGCCCGGCGTAACGCTCTGGCGGTCCGGATAGGGAAATTAAAGGCAGGCGTTTGCCCGGTGCGCGATCCCCACCGGGAATCCCGGGTGCTGGCCCGGGTGCGCCGCCTGGCCCAACTAAAAGGGGTGGATCCGGCGATAGTGGAAAAAGTATATCGTTTGATCATCCAGCATGCCGTACGCCTGCAAAGGGAACAGCAGGGAGGCGCCCGGGCCGCCTGCACCCCGCCTGCCGGTGACTTTTAAGGCCGGGTTTCCCCCGGCCGCTTGAAAAAGGAAGATAGTGCTACTTGACTTCCGGGTTCCTTTCCCTCCGCCCTGTTTTACAGGACATCTGCCATTTTACCGCCTTGTTGGTTCCGTGGCGGTGGACGCTTTCCAGCTGTGCCTTTTGGGATTTAATCTCCCTAGGTTGAGGGATTCCCGGCGGGCGGTGGAGGTCCGCAATGGTTTCGGGTCTTTTGTAACCGTTGCCGGTCATGGGGCACCTCCTTTTTTGACTGTTTCATGCTTGATTTAGTGTTATTTTGCCCTGTCCTTTAATCACTAATCTCCCGCGGAATGGGTAAAAGAAAGTAAAAAACCCTTCTTAGCGGTACAGAAGGGTTTTGTTAGTTTTCTTCTTTAGATTGTGCGTTAGTGAAGGGACTTTTTATATTCTTTAGTAAGCTCAAAGATCTTTTCCAATTCGGCCCGGGTTTCCTCATCAAAAAGGTCCTTGATAAAAAGCATATGCTCCGTGAGTTTGTCGGTTACATATACCGGTGCCGCCGCCCGCAAAGCCAGGGCCACGGCGTCGCTGGGGCGGGCGTCCAGCACCAGACCATGTTCGGGTAGTGCCAGGTGAACCTCCGCGTAAAAGGTGCTGTCTTTGAGATCGGTGATTACCACCTGGGAAATCCGGGCACCCATAGCTTCACAGGCGTTTTTAAACAGGTCGTGGGTCAGGGGGCGGGGTGGAGGTACCTGCCCTAAGGCTACGGCAATGGAGTGGGCTTCCAGCAATCCCACCCAGATGGGTAACACCCTTTCTTCTTCCTGATCGGTTAGCAGTATGATTGGATTACCCGACATGTCATAGGCAATTCCCTTCACATTGACACGGATCACCGCTCCCACCTCCGTAAAACTTGCCCGGGCTAAACCTGCCCGTGACCTGCCCGATCTTATTGCTATTTTATCACTAAATTATCAATTTTTAAATAAAATATTGATTACCCAGCCCGCAACACTGGTCAGGAGAGCCCCCCAGAAGGCACCGCCAAAGCTATAGACGTGAAAGCCGGGTACCAGCCAGGCAGTTATGGTGAAGGTTATGGCATTGATGACAAAGATAAACAGGCCCAGGGTAATGACCGTTAACGGCAGGGTAAGGAATAATAACACCGGCCGCACAAAAGTATTTACCAGACCCAGGACAAAGGCTGCCAGTACCGCCGGGCCGATGCCCACGATACGAAACCCGGGTACGATTAAATCAATTAACAGCAGAGCCAGTCCGTTAAGACAGATGGTCGCAAGCCAGCGCATGAGAAAACTCCTTTTACTGAACATTTACTTAAATCTTTCGCCGCTTCTGGCCCGGTTCCTGCTGACAAACTTAAAAGTTCCGTCCCTATGTTGGCAGTGACGCGCCCCCCCTTGCCGGAGCAGGAATTAAAACCCACCTGTCGAATAACATATGACTAATGGAGGTGGGTGTGTGTCTACCCGAAAAGAAGTTTCCCGCCGGCCCGGTGAGGCCGGTTTGCCTGCCGCGTCTCTTCTGGAAGGGGCGGCTGTAGCCGTCCCGGCGGTGTTGACCGGGCAGAATTTTTATCACCCGCTGGTATTCCTGCTCCTGGGGTTCTATACCTCCTGGCGGGTGGGACGCGTCCGGCAGGCTTGCTTTTTTGGGGGCTTTTGCCTGGGGGCTGTGGCCACTGCTACGGCAATCTTCGGGGTAAGCGGTAAAGTCTTGCCTGCGAAAGCACTGGCAGTTATAATGCTGGTCATTGCCGTTTTTGCTGCTTACCGCCTTTTTTCCGGGGCACACTTTTTTGCTACTTATTACCACACGCCCCTGGCCTGGGTAACTACTTTGAGCTGGGCCCTTGTTACGGGTCTTTTCGTGCGGGGTGCCGGGGTCGGTGATGTGGGGGTGATGATCACTCCCATGCTCTGGCTTTGCCTGTTGCCCCTTTGGGCGTCCTCCTGGCGCCTGCTGCACAGCCTGCTCTTTGCCGTAACCTATTTGGCCGCGGTGTACCTGCCGGAGTTACCCGGCGGCGGTATTAACCTGCTGGCCGGGCAATGGCCGGTGGGAGTTGCCGCTCTGGGTCTGGCTCTGGTGCCTGAACTTTTGGGCTACCTTTACCCCGGGCGAAAACACCCCCTGGATTCCCTGCCGGTGATCACTCCAACGCTAAACTGGCGGCAGAAATTAAAGGCCTGGCGGGAGGTATTTTTTCTCCTGGGTGATTTCTATGCCCTGAACATGGAAAAGTATGCCTGGTTTGTGCGGTCGGCTCATTACGGGCGGTACTTCATTTTCCTGGGGGCAGCAGGGGAAATTGTGGCCCCGCTGCTGGATTTGCTGCCGTGGCTTGCATGGCTGGCCGGGTTTTTAGCCCTTGCCGGTATGCTGATGGAGCTGGGCGCTGGCAACTACGGGGTGATGATCCCCGGGCTGGGTTTCTACGGTGTGGCTATGGCTGCCGGCCGGGGTTTCCTGGCCGGCCCGGTCCAGTATTTTCCCCTGGTCTGTGGTACCCTTCTGGTTCTGCTGTCCTTTGTCCTCTGGCAGGGCCGGCCCCGGGAAACCCCGCAAGAGTTGCAAAGGTGGAAAGAATTGAACTTTCCGGCTACCTTGCCTTCCGACGGGCAATGATATGGTAGAGCCTGCCGTCATGGCTGCCCCGGGGCTGGTAGTCAAAACCGGCTGCCTCCAGGATTTCCGTAACCTGGTCGGCCTGGTGGGCGTCGGTAGCTTCCATAACGATGTTGAGCTCATCATCTTCGCCCAGGCCGTTTAAAGCGGACTGCAGCCGTGCTATTCCCCGTTCGTTAATAACCGGTTCCAGGTGAATGGTGATATCTGCCATCTCCATTTATACCTCCCATGTTAGCTTTTCCATTATAGCCTTGTCTATGTATGGTGCAGATGTTCGGTAAAAACCGCTTTGTTAACTACAGGGCACGGCGTTGCCCGGAAAGATAACCTATGAGGTGGAGCTGCAGCGTTAGCTGCGGCTTCTCTTTTTTGATCGGCAACAACACCGGCCTTTTTTAATTTCCCCCTCGATGGGGGGTTTTGGCGGAGGCAGGGATTGCAGTTTGATGACGCTGCGACGTGCAGGCCGGTTTACCCAAACACTCCTGTACCGCCTTTAACCCCCTTTTCCCTGAAGTGCGGTGTATGGGAGAGCCTGAATGTTTTTTGACTTTGTGGCGGCCTGCTGTCAGTGGAGATAGTGTAAAATAAAATCGAGGTTTCCAGTATAGAGGAAAACGGGAGGGAAAAGGGGTGCTAAAGTTGAATAGGTAAGGACGACGGCGAGGCCGAAGTAAGGGTCAAGATGTTCAACGCCGAATTGGTCCTGAACAGCTACGCTCAGGTGATGACCGTCCCGCCCAACGTGAAGTACGCCGACCTTTTCGCGGAGCTCCAGCGGGAGGCGCGGGAAGCCGGGAATGGCCTGTGGGGGGCGGTGGCCGCCGCGTACAACATGTGGGATTTGCAAAGTATTAAAGAAAGACACCAGCAAATGCTAAGTAAAGCTAAAAATTGTGGCTATAATTATTGACCAAATTCGTAAAGGAGCCAAACCATGATCAAAGTTACCGCAGCCATATTAATTAAAGATGGGCGGGTTCTGATTGCTAAACGTAAGGCAAATGATAAACTGGCCAATAAATGGGAGTTCCCGGGCGGCAAAATTGAGGCCGGTGAAAGCCCGGAAGAATGTTTACGCCGGGAAATGCGGGAAGAATTCCAGGTTGAGATAGCGGTGGAGGAGTTCTTTGGGGAGAGCATATATCGTTATGATCATACTACCGTTCACCTGCTGGCTTACCTGGCCCATTTGGAAAAAGGGGAGCTTAAACCAACAAGCCACGCTGAATATCGCTGGGTAAGCGCAGACGAACTGGACAAATATGATTTTGCTCCTGCTGATAAACCGTTCGTAGAAAAAATACAAAGCAGCAGGGTGATAGAATGAGTTTCCAACCTGGACTACAACCCGAAGTTTTTGTCCCTGGTAAATATACCTATATGGGGAGAGTAGAATTGGCCGGGCAACCTTATCAGGAAATACAACCCGATGCTGATGGTAACCCGCGCCGGGTATGGGTCTTCCCTCTTCGGTTAGTAGATACCTCGTCGCCGGTTCTTATACCGGAGGAGTTTGCAATCGATGCATGTTTTAGATCTCGCTGCAGACCGGGAAAAGTTACAAAAAGAGTTGCAGTTAATTAATGGGAGGAATAGTTAATGACCGAAAACACCAGCCTGGATCTCAGTACCCTGGAGAACTGGCTTTGGGAAGCGGCCTGTGTCATTCGTGGCCCGGTAGATGCCCCAAAGTATAAGGACTACATATTACCTCTGATCTTTTTAAAACGCCTTTCCGACGTCTTTGAGGATGAAGTGGCCAGGCTGGCCGACGAGATATTTGGTAGTGTAGAAGAATCACTGGAGCAGGTGGATGAAGATCACGAGCTGGTCAGGTTTTATATCCCCCAAATCGCCCGCTGGCCGTCCATTGCCCGGCAGACCACGAACATCGGGGAATATCTCACCGATGCCGTGCGGGCGGTGGCCCGGGAGAATCCCAAGCTGCAGGGCATTTTTGAACACGTAGACTTTAACGCCCGGGCAGTCGGCCAGCCTATTATAGACAACGACCGGCTTTTTACCCTGGTCCAGATCCTTTCCCGCTACCGGTTGGGATTAAAAGACGTGGAGGCCGACATTCTGGGCCGGGCTTATGAATACTTGCTGCGTAAATTTGCCGAGGGTCAGGGACAAAGCGCCGGCGAATTCTATACTCCCCGGGAAGTGACCTGGCTCATGGCCTATATCCTGGACCCCCAACCCGGCGATGAGATCTACGATCCGGCCTGTGGCTCCGGCGGTCTTTTAATCAAAAGCGTGCTGGCTTACCGGGAAGCATATGGGACTGATAGCCAGATCGCCCCGGTCAAGATTTACGGCCAGGAGATTAACTTCACCACCTTTGCCATGGCCAAAATGAACGCTTTCATCCATGATCTGGAGGCCGAAATCCGCCTGGGGGACACAATGGCCCGGCCGGCCTTTACCAACCCCGATGGTTCCCTGCGTGTTTTTGATAAGGTGACCGCCAATCCCATGTGGAACCAGAAGTTCCCCCTTTCCATATATGAAGAAGACCCCTTTGACCGGTTTAAGTTTGGCGGTATCCCGCCGGCCTCCAGTGCCGACTGGGGCTGGATCCAGCACATGTTTGCCTCCCTCAAAGAAAACGGCAAGATGGCCGTGGTTTTAGACACCGGTTCCGTTTCCCGGGGCAGCGGCAACCAGGGCTCCAACCGGGAGCGGGACATCCGGAAAGTCTTTGTGGAAAATGACCTGGTGGAATGTGTGATTCTGCTGCCTGAAAACCTGTTTTATAACACCACCGCCCCGGGCATTATCCTGGTGATCAATAAAGCCAAAAAACATCCGGGGGAAATTCTGTTAATTAACGCATCCAGGCTATTTACCAAAGGGCGCCCGAAGAACTACCTGGACGATGACCATATAAAGCAGGTATATGAGATTTACCGGGACTGGCGGGAAGAGGAGGGCCTGAGCAAAATAATCCGTACCGAGGAAGCGGCCCGCAATGATTATAACCTTAGCCCTTCCCTAGAACTATACACTTAAGTTTCGTGAAGAGATCACCAGTGGCGTATATTGTGAAAAGGGCGATATTCTATTAGCCCGGATTACACCTTGCTTTGAAAACGGAAAGCAAGGCATCCTACGAGATATTCCCACTTATTTTGCATATGCCACTACCGAGGTCTATCCATTGAAGCCCAACCCCTCGAAACTTGAACCCCTGTTCCTGTTTCATTGCTTACGCCAGCCGGATGTTAGAAGACAACTTGCTGGTAAGATGGAAGGAGCAACCGGGAGGCAAAGAATTCCTAAATCAGTATTAGAGGCGCACCTTCTCCCCCTCCCACCCCTCCCCGAGCAGCGCAAAATCGCCCACGTCCTTTCCACCATCCAGCGGGCAATTGAACTGCAGGACAGGATCATCGCCGCCGTCCGGGAATTAAAGCGGTCGCTCATGCGGCACCTCTTCACCTATGGCCCGGTGCCTGTGGACCAGATTGACCGCGTCCCCCTGAAGGAAACCGAAATCGGCCCGGTGCCGGAGCATTGGGAAGTAGTAAAGTTGGGAGATGTTGCAGATACAAAGAGTGGTGGGACACCTAGCAGAAACGTTCCTGAATATTTTAAAGGGAATATTCCGTGGGTAAAGTCTGGAGAATTAGATGATAATATTATATTTAAAACTGAGGAGCAAATTAGCGAAAAGGGATTAGAAAATTCTTCGGCAAAAATTTTTCCTAGAGGTACACTTCTTATTGCAATGTATGGAGCTACTGCAGGTAAAACAGCACTTTTAGATATAGATGCTGCTACCAACCAAGCTGTATGTGCGGTATTTCCTAAGGATAAATCCTTTGATCCACAATATATGAAGGCCTATATTATACACAGGCGCGAAGATCTCTTGAAAGAACGGTATGGGGGAGCACAACCTAATGTTAGCCAAACCATTATTAAGGCATTTCCTGTTACGCTTCCTCCTCTTCCCGAACAAAGCCAAATCGCGCACATTATTACTAGACTAGAACAAAAGGTTGAGGCAGAAGAGAAACGTAAGGTAGCTTTACAATCCCTCTTCCAAACCATGCTCCACCTGCTCATGACCGGCAAAGTGCGGGTAAAAGACCTGGAGGTGAATCTTGATGCCCCTGGGCGGTGAAAAGGCCACGGTCCAAAATCCCTTCATCCGTTACGCCACCGAAACGGGCTGGCAGTATGTCGCCCCATCTGATCTGGAGCTCCGGCGCGGCGGCGTGGGCGGGTTGGTGGTCCGGGATGTCTTTATCAGCCAGCTCCAGAAATTAAACCCCGGCGTAGTGGATCACCTGCGTGCCGAAGAGGTATTAAAGCGGCTGGAGCGGGTACCGCCCACCATTGAAGGGAACCTCCAGGCCTGGGAATACTTGAAGGGCCTGCGCTCGGTCTATGTAGAAACAGAAAAAAGAGAACGCAACATCCGCCTTTTGGACCTGGGCAACTGGCGGGCTAATGTCTTCCAGGTTTCCGACGAGTTTACGTATACCAACGGCACCTGTACCATTCGGGCCGATATTGTCTTTTTAATTAACGGGATCCCGGTGCTGGTGGTAGAAACAAAGTCCACCAGCGAGATCGAGGGCATCGCTAAAGCCCTGGATCAGTTGCGCCGTTATCACCAGCAGGCCCCGGAATTCATGGCCCTCTTGCAGGTATGTAACCTCACCCACCTGGTCCGCTTCTACTATGGAGCCACCTGGAGCCTGAGCCGCAAAAATCTTTTCAACTGGCGGGACGAGAACCAGAGCCAGGATTTTGAATCCCTGGTGAAAAACTTCATCCATCCCCAGCGGGTTTTGCGGGTATTGACGGACTTTATCATGTTTACCCGCAAAGATGACGTTTTGAGCAAGGTCATCCTGCGCCCCCACCAGATGCGGGCCGTTGGCCGGGTGCTAAACCGCGCCGCCGACCCGGCCAAAAAGCGGGGGCTGGTCTGGCACACCCAGGGTTCGGGCAAGACCTACACCATGATCACCATTGCTAAAAAGCTCATTGAAGATCCCCGTTTTAATAACCCCACGGTGCTCATGCTGGTGGACCGCAATGAGCTGGAACAGCAGCTTTTCAACAATCTCTCCGCCTGCGGCCTTGGCGCGGTGGAGGTAGCCAGGAGTAAAAACCATTTAAGAGAACTTTTAGCTTCCGACCGGCGGGGTTTGATCGTGAGCATGATTCATAAATTTGATGACATGCCGGCGGACCTTAACCTGCGTTCCAATATTTTTGTGCTGGTGGATGAGGCCCACCGCACCACTGGCGGAGACCTGGGCAACTACCTGATGGGCGCCCTGCCCAATGCCACCTATATCGGTTTTACCGGCACTCCCATTGACCGCACGGCCCACGGTAAGGGTACCTTTAAAGTATTTGGCTGTGAAGATCCCCATGGCTACCTGGATAAGTACAGCATTGCCGAATCCATAGAGGACCGGACGACGGTACCCCTGCATTACGCCCTGGCCCCCAATGACCTGCGGGTGGACCGGGAAACTCTGGAGGAAGAATTCTTAAATCTGGCCGCGGCCGAAGGGGTCAGTGACGTTGAGGAACTGAATAAGGTTTTAGAAAAAGCCGTTACCTTGAAGAATATGCTCAAAAACCGGGAGCGGATGGACCGGATCGCCGCCTATGTGGCCCGGCATTACCGGGAATACGTGGAGCCGCTGGGTTATAAAGCCTTTTTAGTGGGAGTGGACCGGGAAGCCTGTGTTCTGTATAAAGAGGCCCTGGACGAATACCTGCCGCCTGAATATTCGTCTGTGGTGATCAGCCGGGGGCATAATGATGAAGCTCACCTGGCCCGTTATCATCTTTCCGACGACGAAGAAAAGAAAATCCGTAAGGCCTTTGCCGATCCGGAATCACTGCCCAAGATTCTCATTGTAACCGAGAAGCTGCTTACCGGTTACGATGCCCCGGTGCTGTATTGCATGTACCTGGATAAGCCCATGCGGGACCATGTGCTGCTGCAGGCCATTGCCCGGGTCAACCGTCCCTATGAAGATAAAGATGGCCACCAGAAGCCGGCCGGCTTTGTCCTGGACTTTGTGGGTATCTTTGAAAACCTGGAGAAAGCTTTAGCCTTTGATTCCCGCGACGTGGAAGGGACAATCCAGCACCTCGACCTGTTAAAAGAGCGTTTTGCGGAAATGATGGCCAAAGCGAAAAGGGATTACCTGTCCATTATTGAAAATTACAGTTATGACAAAGCAGCAGACAAAGCCCTGGAACATTTCCGGGGCCAGGAGGCCAAACAGGAATATTACTGGTTTTTCAAGGAACTGGCCAACCTTTATGAAATTCTCTCTCCCGATCCGTTTCTCCGGGAATACCTGGATGACTATGATCAGCTGGCCAGATTATACCGATTGCTTCGGTCAACGGAGACAGTTCCTTTAGACAAGGAGCTGATGCGGAAAACAGCCCGGCTCGTGCAGGAACATACCCTGCCGGGGGCAATTAAAGATGGGGTGGACATCTATGAAATTACCGAGCACACCCTGGAGAAGCTGGCCGAGGACACCGCTCCCTATACGGTTAAGGTTTTTAACCTGCTAAAAAGCATCACCGAGGCGGTCGCAGAAAGAGCCAAGCAGGCGCCTTACCTCCTTTCCATCGGGGAGATGGCCGAAAGAATCGCCCAGGCCTACCAGGAGCGGCAATTGAATACCCAGGAAGCGCTTAAGCGCCTGCAGGAATTAATTGATGAATTTATGGCGGCGGAAAAAGAGCGGGCCGAGAAAAGAATGGCTCCGGAACCTTATGCCGTTTACTGGCTTTTAAAGCGGCAAAAGGTTAATGGAGCTGAACGGGTAGCCAGGAATATGGCCCGGGCCTTTGAACGTTATCCCTACTGGCAGAGCAGTGAAACCCAGGAACGGCAGATACGTTTGGAATTATATAAAAACCTCAAAGCAGCAGCCGTTAAGGAAATAAAAAATTTGGTAGACCAAATATTAAGCCTGTTAAAGGGGGCTGGACGATGAGTCTGGCGTTAGGCCATAACTTATTCGGCAGGCAACAGGGGCCTTCAACTGATAATCCGGCGTACGTTGCCGTAAAAGATCCCTTTGGGAAGCTAATGGAGCGCGGCGATGTATCCTATGATTCGATGAATTCTCTTGCCTCCCTGGATGAGCTTGAGGAAGTGATCCCCGAAGAAGTATTCCGGGCGGAAGTGGCTACCTGGGCCAGGCGGATCGGTGTGGAACCTAAACAGGTCCAGCTCCGGGCGATGAAAAAGAAATGGGCCAGTTGCTCCAGCAAAGGGAGGCTGACCTTTGACCCGGCCATATTACGCATGCCGGCAGCCTTCCGGGCGGAGGCCATTGTCCATGAGCTGCTGCACTTGAAGATACCCAACCACGGCCCACTATTTAAGGCGCTGCTGAGGGGGTTTTTAGCGAAGTATAGGGGGGAAGCCTGACCAAAGAAAGTACTTCTTTTGCTTTGCGTGATAGTCTTAGGACAAAAAACTCAAAATAGTGGGCATAGTTATTTTAAGTCCCAATTTTTTAGCGGCAAATTCGGTCAGGCCGGACGGCCGCCGGGGAAAAATTATTGTCAAATTACTGATTTTACAGTATAATCTTTCATAAGTACCCTGACGGATGGGGGCCAGGTGGCCCTGAACCGGAGGGGTATGATAACGGCATAACAGCCTTCCCTGCGAAAAGGGTTTTTCCTGTACTCAAGGGGGCAGCGAAGAAACCGGGCAGCAGCCTGCTTTTCGTGGGAGAAAGGCAGGCTTTTTTGTTTACATTAATAGCATCTTCTAAAAAGGGCATGGTGCGCTCATTTGTGAACGAATTGCGGGGTGCGTTTAAGTTGCGGCGTTGGGAGGTGAGGTTGTGGAAAGGCGCATTGGTGTCGTCGGCATCCTGGTCGAAGACCGCCAGCATGCCGCGGGAAAGATCAACAGCATCCTGGGGGAATATGCGGAGATTATTGTGGGGCGCATGGGCATACCTTACCGTGAGAAGAACCTTTCGGTCATAGCTCTAATTGTTGACGGCACCACCGACGAAATTGGGGCTATGACTGGAAAACTGGGCAGTATCAGGGGTGTGCAGGTAAAAAGCGCCCTGGTGTCCCGCAAGTAACACATTTAAAAAATATACTGTCGCAAAATCAGAAACAAAACGGGCGGCGGTCGTCCCTTAAGGAGCGACATTGCGGAGGGCCGGATACGACACACGGCGCTGCCGAGGTTAGCGAACCGGCAGCGCGAATCGCGCTGGTACCAGTATCGATAGAATGATTGAGCTACTTAAGCTGTAATTATCTCATGAAAAAATAAGACTTCCGGCGCATATGCAGCGCTGCCAGGTTCGCTCCGAGGCAAGCCGATGTTTCGTCCGGCCCGTAGCACGGAGCGACGGGGGACGACCGCCGCGCCGGGTAGTTATGCGACAATATCAAAAAGGGTGTTGGGTTGAGGTGTCCTACCGGGTAGAAAAAGATCTGCTGGGTGAAAGGGAAATCCCCCGGGAGGCCTACTACGGCATCCATACTTTAAGGGCCAAAGAAAATTTTGCCGTGTCCGGGGTTCCCGTTCACCGGGAGCTCATCTGGGCCCTGGCCCTGGTCAAAAAAGCCGCGGCCATGGCCAACAGGGAGATTGGTTTGCTGGAACCCCGCATTGCCGGGGCCATAGTGCAGGCGGCGGAAGAACTGGCCCGGGGGCAGTGGCATGATCAAATTGTAGTCGACGCCTTTCAGGGCGGGGCGGGCACTTCCACCAACATGAATGTCAACGAGGTCATTGCCAACCGGGCCATTGAAATCCTGGGGGGGACAAAGGGAGATTACTCACTGGTCCATCCGCTGGATCACGTTAACCTGGGCCAGTCCACCAATGACGTTTACCCTACGGCCCTGCGGGTGGCGGCCATCAAACTGGTGCGGGAGTTGAGCCAGGCCATGGCCGTTCTGCAGGGGGCCCTGCAGGCCAGGGAAAAGGAGTTTGCCACCATACTCAAGATCGGCCGCACCCAGCTGCAGGATGCAGTGCCCGTTACCCTGGGCCAGGAGTTCAGCGCCTACGCTGAGGCGGTAGCCCGGGACTGGTGGCGTTTGTACAAGGCAGAGGAACGCCTGCGGCAGGTTAACCTGGGTGGGACAGCCGTGGGGACGGGACTCAACGCCAGCCGGCGTTATATCTTCCGGGTGGTGGAGATCCTGCGGGAGCTGACCGGTTTTGGCCTGGCCCGGGCGGAAAACACCGTGGAAGCCACGCAAAATGCCGATATTTTCGCGGAGGTCTCCGGCTTTGTAAAGACCGCCGCCGTCAACCTGGCCAAGATCGCCGGGGATCTGCGCCTGTTATCTTCCGGCCCCCGGGCGGGATTGGGGGAAATCAGGCTGCCTGAGGTGCAGGCCGGTTCATCGATCATGCCCGGCAAGGTCAACCCCGTGATCCCCGAAATGGTCACCCAGGTGGCCTACCAGGTGATGGCCGGCGATGCGGCTGTTAACATGGCCGCGGCTTCCGGGCAGCTGGAGTTGAATGCCTTCCTCCCCCTGATTGCCCACAATTTGCTCCACTCCCTGGAAATGATGACCGGGGCGGCCAGGTTGCTGGCGGAAAAATGCGTCCGGGGCATTCAAGCTGATGAGGCCCGCTGCCGGCAGCTGCTGGAAGCCAGCCAGGGAGTGATCACCGCTTTTGTCCCTTACCTGGGCTACGAGAAGGCTACCGCCGTGGTTCTGCGGGCGGTCCGAAGCGGTCGGCCGGTGACGGAACTGCTGGTGGAGGAGGGGTTGTTCACCAGGGAGGAAATCGAAGCAATCCTTAAACCGGAAGAGCTGACCACACCGGGTGTGGCCGGCGTGCGGCATTTAAAACGTTTTTTAACCAGGGAAGGTGATTAAGCCATGAGCCTGAATGCCACCCCCCGGGGGCAGCGGCTGCACATTGCCCTTTTCGGCCGGCGCAATGCAGGCAAATCCAGCTTAATTAACGCCATAACCAACCAGGAAGTGGCCATCGTTTCCGGCATCCCCGGCACAACCACCGATCCCGTGGCCAAGGCCATGGAGCTCCTCCCCCTGGGGCCGGTGATGATTATCGACACGGCGGGGCTGGACGATACCGGGGAACTGGGCGCCCTGCGGGTGCAGAAGACCCTGGAGGTGCTCAACAAAACCGACCTGGCCCTTTTGGTGGTGGATCCCGGGCGGGGAATTGGGGAATATGAACGGGATGTGGTGAACCGGGCCCGGGAACAAAAAGTGCCGGTGCTGGGAGTAATCAACAAAATCGACCTCTACCCCGAAGCGGTTAACCGCCCGTGGCAGCAGGAACTGGATGTGCCCTTTGTGGCGGTCAGCGCTTTGACCCGCCGGGGCATCAATGAGCTGAAAATGGCTGTCGTAAAGGCTGCCCCCAGGGACTGGGCCCTTCCCACCATTGTGGGGGACCTGATTGAACCGGGGGACCTGGTCATGCTGGTCATCCCCATTGACAAGGCTGCTCCCAGGGGGAGGCTCATCCTCCCGCAGCAGCAGGTAATCCGGGACGTGCTGGAAAACGACGCCGTGGCAGTGATGGTCAAGGAGCGGGAGCTGAAGCACGCCCTGGCCAGCATGGCCGTGAAGCCGAAGCTGGTGGTTACCGATGCCTCGGCCTATCTCAAAGCTGTGGCCGACACACCGCCGGATGTGCTTTTTACCTCCTTTTCCATCCTGTTTGCCCGCTATAAAGGAGACCTGCCCACCCTGGTGGCCGGGGCCAGAGCCGTCAAGGATTTAAAGCCCGGGGACAAAATCCTCATTGCCGAGGCCTGTACCCATCACCCCATCCAGGATGATATCGGCCGGGTGAAGATCCCCCGCTGGCTCCGGCAGGCGGTGGGAGGGGAACTGGTATTTGACGTGGCCAGCGGCGGGAGCACCCTGCCTGAAAATCTCCGGGATTACAAGCTGATCGTGCACTGCGGGGCCTGTATGCTCAACCGCAGGGAAATGCTCTACCGGATCATGCAGGCCCAGGAAGCCGGGGTGCCAGTTGTCAATTACGGCGTGCTCATGGCCCACATTCACGGGGTTTTAAAGCGGGCATTATCCCCCTTCCCCCAGGCTTTAGCCATTCTTGAAGAGGAACAGGTGGAATTTGAAGACGAGCTGGCCCTGTTGAGCAGGTATCGCGAACACAGGTGATCCTATGCGGCACGAGTTCATGGAAGCGCTGGCCAAAGCCAGAGAAGCCCATAGCCTTGAGCACCAGGAAATCCTTATTCTCCTCCAGGCCAGGGGCGAAGAGGTTGATGCCCTCAGCCGGGCGGCCGATGCCGTGAGAGCAAAGTACCTGGGAGATGAGGTGCATTTACGGGGCATCATTGAGTTTTCCAACTACTGCCGCCGGAACTGCCTTTACTGCGGCCTGCGCCGGGACAACCGGCAGCTGCGGCGCTATCGTTTAACCCCCGGGGAAATCCTGGCCGCTGCCCGTAAGGCAGCCGGGCTGGGTCTTCCGACCATTGTTCTGCAATCGGGGGAAGATCCCCATTATACGGCCCCGGTTCTGGCGGATATCATCAGGCGTTTAAAGGAAGAGGTGGGGGTGGGAGCGGTAACCCTTTCCGTCGGCGAGCGTTCCTTTGAGGATTACCGCCTGTGGCGGGAAGCGGGGGCCGACCGCTACCTCTTGAAGCACGAAACTGCCGGCGCCGCCCTTTTTGCCCGGCTGCGGCCGGGTACCACCTTGCAGGACCGGCTGCTGCGCCTGAAGTGGTTGCAGGAGCTGGGCTACCAGGTGGGGTCGGGAAACATCGTCGGCCTGCCTGGCCAGAGTTTGGAAACCCTGGCCGCCGACATCCTGCTCCTGCGGGAATTGGACGTAGAGATGGCGGGCATTGGCCCCTTCATACCCCACCCGCAAACACCCCTGGCAAAAGAGCCTCCCGGAGAGCTGGAACTCACCCTGAAGGTGCTGGCCGTGTCCAGGTTGCTCCTTCCCCGGACCCATTTGCCCGCCACCACCGCCCTGGGTACCATCCACCCCGCGGGGCGCCGTTTGGGCCTGTGTTTTGGTGCCAACGTGATTATGCCCGATACAACCCCGCCGCCTTACCGCTACTATTACCAGATCTATCCCGGGAAGGCGGGACTGCACGAGGAAATGGAAACGACACTGGTTTCGTTGAAGAACCTGATCTTTTCCTTAAACCGGCGGGTGGGGAGCGGACCGGGGCATTCTCCAAAAATTCAAGGAGGGATGGAACAGTGAAGTGTGAACCGGCTACCTTTATCAACGAAGAGCAAATTAACGGTCTGCTGGAAGAAGGCCGCCGGGCAACTCCTGCCACGGCCCGGGAGATCATCGCCCGGGCGGAAGAGGCCAGGGGGCTCTCCCCCTTTGAAGTGGCCGTTTTGCTCCATGTAGAGGACCGGGGTACCCTGGACCTCATGTATGCCACCGCGCACCGGGTTAAAGAAAAGATCTACGGCAAAAGGCTGGTTCTCTTTGCCCCCCTTTATATCAGCAACTACTGCATCAACAACTGCCGGTACTGTGGTTACCGCCGGGACAACAAAGAACTGGTGCGGCGCCGCCTGACCATGGAGGAAATACGGGATGAAGTGATTGCCCTGGAAGCCATGGGACACAAGCGGCTGGCCCTGGAAACGGGGGAGGACCCCGTCAACTGCCCTATCGATTACGTGCTGGAAGCCATCGAGACCATCTACTCCGTTAAGGACAAGAACGGCAGCATCCGGCGGGTGAACGTGAATATCGCCGCCACTACGGTGGATGAATACCGGCTTTTAAAAAAGGTTGGCATCGGCACTTATATTTTATTCCAGGAAACTTACCACCGCGATACCTACCGGGCCATGCACCCCTCCGGCCCCAAGCGGGATTACGACTGGCACACCACGGCCATGGACCGGGCTATGGAGGCTGGAATTGATGACGTGGGCCTGGGCGTTTTATTTGGTTTATATGACTATAGGTTTGAAGTGCTGGGCCTGCTCTTCCATGCTTTGCATCTGGAAGAGCGCTTTGGCGTAGGTCCCCACACCATCTCGGTTCCCCGGCTGCGCCCGGCCTTAAATATCAATCTGGAAAACTTCCCTTACCTGGTTTCCGACCGGGACTTCAAAAAAATCATCGCCATTTTGCGCCTGGCCGTACCTTACACCGGCATGATTCTCTCCACCCGGGAACGGCCCGGGTTCCGGGATGAATTGATCTCGGTGGGCATTTCCCAGATCAGTGCCGGTTCGTGTACGGGCGTGGGAGGCTACCACAGGGCTTTGACGGGCGAGCACCGGGAAGAGGGAGATACTTCCCAGTTCCAGGTGGAGGATCACCGGAGCCCCGACGAAGTGCTGCGCAGCATTTGTTTATCCGGGTACATACCCAGCTTCTGTACGGCCTGTTACCGCAAGGGGCGTACCGGTGACCGGTTTATGTCTTTAGCTAAAACCGGCCAGATCCAGAACGTCTGCCAGCCCAACGCCATTCTCACCTTCAAGGAATTTCTCCTGGACTATGCATCGCCCCGGACCCGGCAGGTGGGTGAGGAGACCATCCAGAAGCACCTGGAGTTGATCGAAAATTCCGCCGTGCGCGAGGAAACCGCAGCCCGTTTGGAAATGATCGAAAAAGGACAGCGGGACCTGTACTTTTAGTTTTATATTAATATGCTCTTTCCCCCTTTGTTACCCTGATCATTGAAAATGTCTTTGGTAGCAAAGGGGGATTTTTTGTGGAATACGTTGGGAGGTGATAAAAAGAGATTTTTGTTAAAAAGCGGCGATACTGCCGTTAAGCCGTTTTATATGACCGCTTATTCCCTTCAAATGACCATTTAGCAAACTTGTATTGCTTTTTTGAAAAAAAGTATTATTCTGTTGTAATAAACAATTTTGATGACTAACGATAACGTAATATTATTGTATAGGGCGAATGATCAAAAAAGCTTTTTATGGCAGGTGAACGACAATCAAGTTACATGTCATTAAAGAGATGCTCCATGCCGATGTGCTCTGCGGTGCCGACCTGCTTGACATAGAGGTCACCTGCGGCTTTGGCTGTGACCTGATCAGCGATTCTTTGTGTTTTGCCAGGCCGGGTTGCCTTCTGCTCACCGGGCTTACCAATGTGCAGATCATCCGTCTTGCGGAAATGGTGGAGGCGCGGGCCATCGTTTTTGTGCGGGGTAAGAGGCCCGGTGAAGACGTAATCAAGCTGGCGCGGGAAAAGGGCCTTCCCTTGCTGGCGACCGATCTATTCCTGTTTGAAAGTTGCGGCATCCTCTACCAGGCGGGACTGCGGAGTTCCTGAAACGGGGGTAAGGTGCCTTGCAACTGAAGTTTCAGGTGAAGGGGATGGATTTTGGCCGGGCAGGCCAGGCCGCAACAAAGATCAAAAAAGCCTTACAGCTGGCCGGTATGGATCCCGCGACCATTCGCAAGGCCATCATCATTGCCTACGAGGCGGAGATGAACATCGTCATCCATGCCTATCATGGCACCCTGACGGCCAATATCACTCCCCACAAAGTGGAAATCATCGCCGAAGATGAAGGTCCGGGTATTCCCGATATTCCCCTGGCCATGCAGGAAGGATATTCCACCGCTCCGCCCCACATCCGGGAGATGGGTTTCGGAGCAGGCATGGGCCTGCCCAACATCAAAAAAAGCGCCGATGAACTGGATATCCAGTCGGAAGTAAATAAAGGCACCAGACTGTGGGCGGCAGTTTTCAACAATTAGTTGATACTGTCACAAAACCAGAAACTAGATGGGCGGCGGTCGTCCCATAAGGAGCGACATTGCGGAGGGCTGGATACGAAACACGGCGCAGCCGAGGTTAGCGAACCGGCAGCGCGAATCGCGCTGGTAGCAGTATCGATATAATGATTGAGCTGCTTAAGCTATAACTATTCATGAGGAAAGTAGACTTCCGGCGCATATGCAGCGCTGCCAGGTTCGCTCCGAGGCAAGCCGATGTTTCGTCCGGCCCGCAGCACGGAGCGACGGGGGAACGACCGCGCCCCGATAGTTATGCGACAGTAGCTAGCTAAGAGCTAAACGGAACGACGGGAGACGACCGCTGCCGGGGTATGCGACAAATATGTAGAAGTGGTGATTAAAAATGCAGCAATATTTCCATTCGGTGCGTCTCGACGAAGAAAAATGCAAAGGGTGCACCAACTGCATCAAACACTGCCCTACGGAAGCCATCCGGGTTCGCAAGGGTAGAGCCCGCATTATCGAGGAGCGCTGTATTGACTGCGGCGAGTGTATTCGCATCTGCCCCAACCAGGCCAAGCTGGCCATAACCGATTGCCTGGAAAAACTAAAAGATTTTAAATATACCGTTGCCCTCCCTGCTCCTTCCTTTTACGGTCAATTTAAACCCGAAGTTACCCCCTCCCGGGTATTAAGTGCCCTGCTAGCCCTGGGCTTTCATGATGTTTTTGAAGTAGCCCTGGCGGCTGAAGCGGTTTCGTGGGCAATCAGGCATTATATGGAAGTATGTGTTGACAGGCCCCGGCCGTTGATCTCATCAGCCTGTCCTGCGGTAGTCAGGTTAATCCAGGTGCGCTTTCCCAGCCTGCTGGAACACATCATTCCCATAGAATCTCCCATGGAAATAGCCGGGCGTATGGCCCGGGAGCAGTCCTGCCGGAAGACCGGGCTTGAACCGGACGAGATTGGCACCTTTTTCATTACCCCCTGTCCCGCCAAAGTGACGGAAGTAAAACAACCGTCCGAAGGTAGATCCAGTGTCGATGGGGCCATCTCCATGGCCGTGGTTTATGGTGCTCTGCTCAAACGCCTGGAAATGCCCGCACCATACCCGGTGGCTCCCCGGGCTTCGGGAGTGGGCATTGGTTGGGGCCGGGCAGGGGGAGAAAACGAGGCCATTAAAGCCGGGTCGCTGCTGGCCGTTGACGGTATCCACAGCGTGATTAGCGTTCTGGAAGAAATAGAAAGGGGAGGCCTTACGGACATCGATTACCTGGAGGCCCAGGCCTGCACGGGAGGCTGCATTGGCGGCCCCCTTGTGCCGCAAAATCCCTTCGTGGCACGCGTGCGCATGGGTAATCTGGTCAAATTGTACCCTGCCGGGGAACCATGGGACTTTCCCCGGGATTTCGACTACTATCGCCTGAAAACACCCATTCCGGCCCGCCCGGCCTTAACCCTGGCCAAAGACCCCCAGGTGGCCCTGGCCCGGCTGGAAGAAGCGGAGCGAATTTGCGCCGAACTCCCCGGGCTGGATTGCGGATCCTGCGGTTCCCCCAGCTGCCGCGCCCTGGCTGAAGATATAGTGCAGGGGTATGCCCGCCGCAGCTATTGTATCTTTGAACTGCGGGAACGGCTGCAGCAACTGGCGGAAGAGATGGTCGAACTGGCCCAGAAACAGCCGCCGGCCATGGGGCGGGATTGGAAACAGGCAAGGGACGGGGGTGGTGAAACTGATTGACTGGCGGGAAATAATTGCTGAACTGGAACTGACAGCCCATCACCACAATGCCCTGGCCCTGCCCCCGGTATACGGCGCCTACTGTGGTGATATGATGAGCGACGTGCTGGCCCGTGCCCGCCGGGGGAGCCTGTGGATTACCATCCAGCGCCACCGGAATGTAATTGCCGTGGCTTCCCTGGTGGGTTTAAGCGGGGTTGTTATTTCCGGAGGCCGGGTTCCCCCGCCGGATACCGTGGCCCTGGCCGAGAAGGAAGGTGTGCCCCTCTTCTCCACACCCCTTGATAGTTTTCATGCCGCCGGCAGGTTTTATTACCTGCTCACCAGGGCCGGTTTGATCAACCCGGGGGAAAATAGTACCGCTGAACCACAAAAATGAACGAGGATGGGTGCACCCGTTCCGATAGATTGAAGACCAGATCATGAAGGGAGGTGATGTATCCTTTTGGGGTCCGCTACCAGCATAGATAGACCATGAGCAAGGAGGTTGTTGTGATGTCCGTTGCTTGCAAGTGTAGCGGGGAATTGAACAGTAGAATGGATGCGCTGCTTGAGCAATATCGCGGGCAGCCCTCGGCGTTAATTCAAGTGCTGCACCAGGCGCAGGGGATTTACGGTTACCTGCCCAAAAAGGTACTGCAGAGGGTAGCCGAAGCTCTCAACGTACCCTTAAGTCAGGTCTACGGCGTGGTATCTTTCTACTCCTTCTTTACCATTCATCCCAAGGGCAAGCACCAGATCAGCGTGTGTAAGGGTACGGCCTGCTACGTGCGGGGGGCGGGGCAGCTCCTGGATCGCATCAAAGAAGAACTGGGCCTCAAGCCCGGGGAGACCACCGAAGACGGCCAGTTTTCCCTGGAAGTAGTGCGCTGCCTTGGGGCCTGCGGCCTGGGACCGGTGATCACTGTGGATGAAGACGTTCACGCCCGGGTTCAACCGGAGCGCCTGTCCGGTATCCTGGCGGCTTACCGGCAATAAGTGATGGGAGGGATTCCCATGATGGAAGAACTGGCTCACCACATTCTGGATATCGCCAGAAATTCCCTGGAGGCCGGGGCTACCCGTGTGGAGATTACCGTAGAAGAGGATCCGGCCAGCGACGTATTGCGTTTTTCCGTAATTGATAACGGTTCCGGGATGCCCCCATACGTGCTGCGCCAGTTGACCAACCCGTTTTTTACCACCAAAAGCGGTAAAAAAGTGGGTCTTGGGTTGCCTTTTTTACAGGCGGCGGTGGAGCGGTGCGGCGGCGACCTGGAAATAAAGAGTGACGTTGGCCTCGGAACAACGGTTGTAGCTACATTTCCTTATTATTGCTGGGACCGTCCCCCCCTGGGGGATATGCCCCGGACCATCGTTAGCCTGCTGGTGGGCAATGGCCATCTGGACCTGTGCTACCGTCACATTTTCAACGGTCAGAGCTTTGAGCTGGATACCAGGGAAATCAGGTCCCGCCTCAAAGGGATATCTCTGGATACACCGGAGGTACTTATCTGGCTGCGCCAGTATCTTACCGAAAGTTTAAGCATACTTAGCGGAGGTGGTGGGTATGAAATCGCTCGCCGAGCTGGATAAGCTCAGGGAGAAGCTGCAGGAAGAGATGCGCCTGCGGGAGGGCAGGGAGGACGTTAAAGTGGTGGTAACCATGGGTACCTGCGGGATTGCCTCGGGGGCCCGGGAGGTGCTCACTGCCATCCTGGAGGAAATCAGCAAGAGGGGACTGAAGGGTGTAACGGTAACCCAGACCGGGTGTGCCGGCCTGTGCCATTGCGAGCCGCTGGTGGAAGTGGAAAGGCCCGGCCGGGATAAGGTTACCTACGGACACGTGGATGAGAAAAAAGCGCGGGAAATTGTGGTTTCCCACCTGGTCAACGGCCAGATAATTAAAGAGTGGACTATTAAGTAAGTAGGGGGGGTCGGTATGGAACTTTACAGGGCTCATGTTCTGGTCTGTGCCGGGGCCGGGTGTATTTCCTCGGGGTGCCAGGCAGTAAAATCTGCCCTGGAAGAGAGCATAGACAGGCTGGGTTTAAAGCGCGAAGTGAAGGTGGTTGAAACCGGCTGTATGGGTCCCTGCGACCTGGGCCCGGTAATTGTGGTTTATCCCGAGGGAGTGTTTTACCGCCAGTTAAAACCCGCGGATGCAGTGGAAATCGCCGAAGAACATTTGTTAAAGGGGCGGGTGGTGGAGCGCCTGCTGTACAAGACGCCCGAAGACGGCAAGACGGCGGTGACCTCCGATCAGATAGATTTCTTTAAAAAGCAGACCCGCATTGCCCTGCGCAACACGGGAATCATCAACCCTGAATCGGTGGAAGAATACATTGCCCGCGACGGGTACCGGGCTTTGGGCAAAGTGCTTACCAGCATGACCCCGGAAGAAGTCATCGAGTGCATCAAAAAATCCGGTTTACGGGGGCGGGGCGGCGCAGGATTTCCGACCGGCTTGAAGTGGGAGTTTTCAGCCAAAGCGCCGGGGAAGCCCAAGTACGTGGTCTGTAACGCCGACGAGGGCGATCCGGGCGCCTTTATGGATAGAAGTATTCTCGAAGGGGATCCCCATAGCGTGCTGGAAGCCATGGCCATCTGCGGCTACGCCATAGGAGCAAACCAGGGCTACGTTTATGTCCGGGCCGAATACCCCCTGGCGGTGCAAAGATTGAGCCTGGCCATCGAAAAGGCCCGGGAATACGGCCTGCTGGGAGAAAACATCTTTGGCACGGGCTTTAGTTTCGACGTGGAAATCCGGGTGGGAGCCGGCGCCTTTGTCTGCGGCGAGGAAACGGCCCTGCTGGCTTCCATTGAAGGCCGCCGCGGTGAACCAAGGCCCAGACCTCCCTTTCCTGCCCAGGAAGGCCTTTGGGGAAAGCCCACGGTGATCAACAACGTGGAAACATGGGCCAACATTCCGCCCATTATCCTGAAGGGGCCCGAATGGTTTGCCTCCATCGGCACGGAGAAGAGCAAGGGAACGAAGGTCTTCGCCCTGGCCGGTAAAGTAAACAACACCGGTCTGGTTGAGGTGCCCATGGGTACCACCTTGAGGGAAATTATCTTTGATATTGGCGGTGGCATCCCGGGAGGCAAGCAATTCAAGGCCGCGCAGACGGGAGGCCCCTCCGGCGGCTGCATCCCGGCCCGATACCTGGACGTGCCGGTGGATTACGAGTCGCTGACCCAGCTGGGAGCCATCATGGGCTCCGGCGGTTTAATTATCATGGATGAGGATACCTGTATGGTGGACCTGGCCCGGTTCTTCCTCGAGTTTGTCCAGGACGAGTCCTGCGGCAAGTGTTCTCCCTGCCGCATTGGCACCAAGCGCATGCTGGAGATTGTGGAGCGGATAACCCGGGGTGAGGGCCGGGATGGGGATATCGAGCTTCTGGAAGAGCTGGGGCACGGCATCAAGTCTTCCGCCCTGTGCGGCCTCGGACAGACCGCTCCCAATCCCGTGCTCAGCACCATCCGCCACTTCCGCGACGAGTATGAAGCCCATATATACCACAAGAAGTGTCCCGCCGGGGTTTGCCGCGCCTTGATGGTGTACGCCATAGACGAAGAAAAATGCAACGGCTGCGGGCGCTGCGCCCTGGTATGTCCGGCAAAAGCTATTTCCGGAGAGAAAAAGAAGCCCCACCGGATAGACCTGGAAAAATGCCTCCGGTGCGGCACGTGTATGGAAAAGTGCAAGTTTGGTGCTATCTATATCATTTAAAGCTGGAGGGAGAGACATGTCCCTGGTGACGCTTACTATAGATGGGCGACAGGTTCAGGTGCCGCCCGGCACCACCATCCTGGCGGCGGCCAGGCAGGCTGGGGTAAAAATCCCCACGCTCTGTTACCTGGAGGAGTTGAACGTCATCGGTGCCTGCCGCCTGTGCCTGGTGCAGGTAGAAGGAGCCCGCGCGCTGGTGGCTGCCTGTGTAACCCGGGCCGCCGAGGGGATGGTGGTTCATACCAGCACACCGGCGGTACGGCACGCGCGCCGGCTTAATTTGGAACTGCTCATGTCCAACCACCCCCAGGAGTGTCTGACCTGTGTACGCAATACCAGCTGCGAGCTGCAGCAACTGGCGGCCGAACTGGGAGTGGGAGAAATTCGCCTCCAGGGGGAGATGTCTCCCTACGAGGTGGACGATTCCAGCCCCTCTATAATCCGTGACCCGCGCAAGTGCGTCCTTTGCCGCCGCTGCGTGGCGGTGTGCGAAAAGGTGCAGGGGGTCAGCGCCATTGCCGTCCAGGAACGGGGCTTTGATACCGTGGTGGCACCGGCCTTCCTGGCGCCGCTGGGCGAGGTAAACTGTGTCAACTGCGGCCAGTGCTCGCTGGTTTGTCCCACGGCGGCCATTCACGAGCGGGATGAAACGGACAAAGTTTGGGCCGCCCTGGCCGACCCGGAAAAGCACGTGGTGGTGCAAACCGCCCCTGCCGTGCGGGTAAGTATCGGCGAGATGTTCGGGCTGGAACCGGGAAGTATTGTTACGGGTAAGCTGGTGGCCGCTTTAAGGCGCCTGGGATTTGATAAAGTCTTTGATACTGATTTTACCGCTGATTTAACGATCATGGAAGAGGGTAGCGAGTTAATTCACCGCCTGCAGAACGGCGGCAGGCTCCCCCTGATTACATCGTGCAGCCCGGGGTGGATCAAATTTATTGAGCACTTTTACCCCAACCTGCTGCCTAACTTATCAACCTGCAAGTCGCCGCAGCAGATGTTCGGTGCCCTGGCCAAGACCTACTATGCGCAAAAAGAAGGTATCGATCCGGCCAGGATCTTCGTAGTTTCCATCATGCCCTGTACGGCGAAAAAATACGAAGCCGGCCGCCCGGAGATGAACTCCAGCGGCTACCGGGATGTGGACGTGGTGCTCACCACCCGGGAACTGGGTAGAATGCTCAAGCAGGCGGGTATTGATTTCGAGTCCCTTCCCGAGGAAGATTACGACGCGCCCCTGGGTATTTCCACCGGAGCGGGAGTCATCTTCGGGGCCACCGGTGGGGTGATGGAAGCAGCCCTGCGGACCGCTTATGAACTGGTCACGGGTGCTACCCTGCTGTCCCTGGACTTTGAGGAGGTCCGCGGGCTTGAAGGGGTGAAGGAAGCTTCCGTCAACCTGGCCGGGACGGAGTTGAAAGTAGCCGTGGCCCACGGGCTTGGCAATGCCCGCAGGGTCCTGGATGCCGTGGCAAACAAGGAAAGGGAGTACCATTTCATCGAAATCATGTGCTGCCCCGGCGGATGTATTGGCGGCGGCGGCCAGCCGGTTCCCGTGGACAATGAGATCCGGGCAAAACGTATCGCAGCCATCTACCAGGTGGACCGGCAGATGCCGCTGCGTAAATCCCACGAAAACCCGGCCGTACAGGCCCTGTACAGGGAGTTCCTGGGCGAGCCCCTGGGGCACAAGTCCCACGAGCTTCTGCATACACATTACACTCCGAGGGAGCGGTTTTAAAACCTCAACATAAACCCCGGAGAACCGGGGTTCATCAAAAAACCCGAGAGTCCCGGACTATTCCGGGACTCTAATTATGTGCGCCGGGCACGAGCGTTGACCTGTCGGCCATAACATTTCTCCTACCCGGACGACATTGGAGGCAAAGGGTATCTGCCATCTAACCATGCGGTTGAAATCCCCGGCTTAGCCCGTTTTCCCCAGTAAACGGCGGCATAGTTCCCTGTCCATGAGGAAGCTTTTGAAGATGCTGGCTGTGAGGCCGTTGCTGACCTGCCGGGGCCAGGCCAGGTACAGGTAGTAACGAATTTGCAGTTCCGGGATGATTACCTGGGCCACTTTGCCTGCTTCCAGGGCATCGTGGGCCGCACGGCGGGAAACCGCGGCTATCCCCAGCCCGGCCCGGACCGCCTGCACCATGGACTGGCTGCTGCCCAGTTCAAGTATGCTGGGAAAATGCTCCACGGTAATGTTGTGTTCGGCCAGTTTGGCCTCCAGGGCCTGCCGGGTGCCCGAACCAACTTCGCGTATGATCAGCGGTTCGTGGGTCAATTCCTCCAGGGAGATGTTGTTCCCTGCCCAGGGATGCCAGGAGGGGACGATAAAAATCAACTCGTCTTCCAGCCAGGAATGGTACTCAATACCGTCCCCGCCCACTGCCGTTCCAAGCACGCCAATGTCGATTTCCCTGTCCTGCAACCAGCGTGCCACTATGGTGCTATTGCCAACCTGCAGGCTTACCCGGACCCCCGGGTATTGCTCACGGAAGCCTCCGATAAAAATGGGGAGGAGGCATTCGGCGGGCATGCTGGTAGCTCCAAGCATCAAATGGCCGCTTTTCAAACCCTGGAGTTCATTGACCATGGCCCGGATTTTCCGGTAATGGCGCACCATTTGCTTGATTTCCGGGTAGAGAAGCCGTCCGGCCTCGGTAAGCAGCACCTTTTTTTCATTGCGCTCCAAAAGGGTAACGCCCAGCTCTTCCTCCAGTGCTTTTATCTGGAAACTTACGGCCGGCTGGCTCATTCCCAGTTGCCCGGCGGCTTTAGTAAAATTGCGCAATTCGGCGACCAGCAAAAAGGCTTCCAGCTGTTTTATATTCATGGAAAGTTGCAACACCTTTCGGTAAAAAGAAAGCTTAAGTTTCAAAATTACGTTGCTCTTCGTCGAAAAATTATAAGCTTGTTCTTTCTATATGATATAATAAAAATCCTGCCGCATGCTTAATCTAAAATACCTTCGGGCCTGCTGTTGTTATTTACCTTTGACAGAACAGTAACGGCAAATATAATTAGGGTGTATATACTCGAAGGGTTAACTTTCGAAAGTTCAAGGAGCGGTTTAATCTTGAGCAAAGAGTTTCAGCGGTATGTAGTTACCCGGGTAAAACGGGCCATTGTGGATTACGGTATGATTGCAGATGGGGACCGGGTGGCGGTAGGTCTTTCCGGGGGGAAGGACAGCAGCGTGCTTTTGCATGTCCTGAACCTTGTCCGGCGGGTGGCACCCATTAAATTTTCCCTGCACGGCATTTATGTAGATCCCGGCTGGGACATGGAAGTAAACGTGTTGCGGGAATTTTGTGAGTACGAAGGGGTTCCTTTTTATTATAAACCCACCAACATTGCCGAGGTAGTTTTTGATATCCGGCAGGAGAAAAACCCCTGTGCCCTGTGTGCCAACCTGCGCCGGGGGGCTTTAAACAATACCGCCCGGGACCTGGGATGCAACAAAGTGGCCCTGGGACATCACCTGGATGATGTGATTGAAACCTTTTTCATGAGCCTTTTTTACACCGGGCAGTTTCGTACTTTTTCCCCCATTACTTATTTAAGCCGGAGCGGTGTCACCATGATTCGTCCTTTAATCTATTTAACTCAGGAGCACGTACGGGAAATGGCGCGGCAAAAAAACTTGCCCATTTTAGAAAATCCCTGTCCCGTTAACGGCAGGACCAAGCGGCAGGAAATGAGGGAGTTCGTGGCAAATCTACTTACCAGATATCCCGATCTACACCTGCGCTTTCTCAATGCTTTCAAGACGGCAGACTTACGTAACCTGTGGCCGGTAACAAAGTAAAAACTGCTGAGGTGAATAGAGCTTAAGGATCTTTTCTGGCTTCGGATGTAACTACTAGTATAGCCTTTTTATTTGAAAAATGCTACAAAACATTAAAATCTCATTTTCGTTCAATTTACAAAATTACTATTTTAATTCGTGCCCGAAGTAGATATTTACTCACACTTTTCGCCCCTTTATAATGAAGAAAAGAAACGTTTGTGTATTGTATGCTGTATAATTAGTTTTTAAGTTTTCGCTTAATTTGCACCAAGAAGGGGTGAGAATGTGGGACTACTGAACAACTTTTATAACCCGAATGCGGTAGCCGTTGTCGGTGCCTCAAAAAAACCCGGTAAAGTAGGCCACTCTATAGTGAAGAATCTAATCGAGTCAGGATTTCCGGGACAAATTTATCCGGTTAATCCCAAGGAGGAGGAAATTGAGGGTTTAACGGTTTATCCATCGGTTACAGCCATTCCAGAGCAGGTGGACCTGGTCGTTGTAGCCGTTCCCGCAGCCAGAACCCTGGATGTAGCCAGAGAGTGTGGGGAAAAGGGTGTCAAAAACCTGGTAGTGGTCACTGCCGGGTTTAAGGAAATTGGCAAAGAGGGTCTGGATCTCGAAAAAGAACTGGTAGCTATCTGCCACCAGTATGGCATGCGTATGCTGGGGCCAAACTGCGTGGGCATGATGGACACCCATACGCCCATCAACGCTTCTTTTACCAAAACTTTCCCCTTGAAAGGCGACATAGCCTTCCTCTCCCAGAGCGGTGCCACCCTGATTGCCATCCTGGACTGGAGCCGCTCCGTTGGTCTTGGTTTCAGCAAGATGGTCAGTCTGGGTAATAAAGGAGATCTTTCGGAAATTGATTTCATTGCCGAAGCTGCCGAGGACCCCTATACCCGCGTAATCGCCTGCTACCTGGAAGACGTGGCCGACGGGTCTCGTTTCCTGGAAGTGGTCCGCGAGGCCACCCGTAAAAAACCCGTAATCATTCTCAAGTCCGGTACCAGCCAGGCCGGTGCCCAGGCCGCTTCTTCCCACACCGGTGCCCTGGCCGGTAGTGACCTGGCTTACGACACGGCCTTCCGGCAGTGCGGCGTAATCCGCGCCCGGTCCATGACCGAGCTCTTTGAGCTGGCCATTGCCTTTTCCCGTTGTCCGGTTCCGGCCGGCAAGAAGGTGGCCATTGTGACCAACTCCGGGGGTCCGGGCATTGTGGCTACGGATAATGTGGAAGCCAGGTCCCTGACTATGGCGCGGTTTACCAGGGAAACCATTGAAGAATTGCGTGGGGGACTACCCGCCGAGGCCGCCCTGTACAACCCGGTGGACGTGCTGGGTGATGCCAGGGCCGACCGTTATCGTTTTGCCCTGGAAAAGGTTCTTGCCGACCCCAATGTGGACAGTATCGTGGTTTTAATGTGTCCCACCGCCGTGGCCCAGCCCCTGGAAACCACCCAGGCCGTGATTGAGCTACAAAAGAAATATCCCCATAAGCCAATTATGGGCGTTTACCTGGGCGGCGAATCCATGGCTGAAGGTGCACGACTCATGTCCGAAGCCGGCATGACCTGTTTTACTTTCCCCGAGCCGGCTATTGCGGCGATCAACGGATTGGTTAGTTACGGTGAATTTCGCAATACCCCCGTAGGGGAAAGTGATCTGATCTATCCCGATGTGGACAAGAAAGCGGTCAAGGCCATTTTTTACGATGCCATGCGGGATAACCGCCTGGTGCTGCTGGGCAGCGAAGCTGCAGCCGTTGCCAGGGCGTACGGCATCCCGGCCGCTCCCATATCCCTGGCCACCACCCCCGAGGAGGCGGTGGAGGAAGCCGAGAAAATGGGCTACCCGGTGGTGCTTAAGGTGGCTTCTCCCAAGATCCTGCACAAGACCGACGTGGGCGGCGTGAAAATTGGCCTTGATTCTCCCGAGGCAGTACGCAAAGGTTTCATCGAGATTATGGAGAACGTCCATCGCCTGCTGCCCCAGGCGGTGGTCTACGGCATAGAGGTACAGAAAATGATGCCCAAGGGCGTGGAGCTGATCATCGGCATGACCCGGGATGTCCAGTTTGGCCCCATGATTGCCTGCGGTCTGGGTGGTATTTACGTCAACCTGCTTAAAGATGTTTCCTTCCGCCTGGCCCAGGGGCTCACCCGGCGGGAGATTGAGGCCATGCTCAGCGAAACCAAGGCCTATACCCTCTTGCGGGGTTACCGGGGCGAGAAGCCGGCCGACCTGCCGGCGCTGGTGGAAGCCATCGGCCGTACGGCCCGGCTGGTGCTTGACTTCCCGGAGATCAATGAAATCGATATTAACCCCGTCTTTGTCTATAACCAGGGCTTAAGTGCCCTTGATATCAAAATTACCATATCGTGAGGTGTTGGCCTGATGAGAAATCTGTACATTATGGGCACTCCGGCCAGCGGTAAAACGGCCCTGGCCCTGGGCCTGGCTCAAAAATTGCAAAAAGAAGGCTTTCGGGTTGTATACTTCAAGCCTATCGGGAGCCCTTCCCGGGGACCGGAACGGATGGATGAGGATGCCGTTTTAATGCGGGAAGTGCTGGGGATGGACGTGCCCCTGGAATTAGTGGTGCCCCGGATGATCGGCCCATCCTACCTGTCCGGCAATGGTTGTAAAGACGCTCTTGCCCACGTCCGCGCAGCCTACGAGCAGATTTCCGCAGGTGCCGATGTGGTGATTATCGGCGGGGCAGCCTACCCCTACGCTTACGCCGCCTGCGGGTTGGACGATATTACCCTGGCCAGACAACTGGACGCTCAGGTATTGCTGGTGTTAAACATTGAAAATGATTTTGGCTTTGACCAGGCCCTGTTCTTTAACCGCAGCTTTACGGCGGCGGGGGTAAATCTTTTGGGGAACATTTTCAACAACATTCCCCGTCCTCTCCTGGCCAAGATCGAAGGCATCTACCGGCCCCTTTTAGAGGAACACGGCTACCGCACTTTGGGTGTGATCCCGCGCCGCCCGGAAATTGCTTCCCCTACCGTGGAAGAATACTATGAAGTTCTGGGCGGGGAAATCCTGACCGGCAGCGAAAATCTAAAGCGCCTGGTGGAGGATGTGGTGGTCGGGGCCATGACCGCCGAGAGCGCCCTGACCTATTTCCGCCGCACTGCCGATAAGGCGGTGATTCTGGGTGGTGACCGGGCCGATGTTGCCCTGGCCGCCCTGGAAACCAGCACCTCGGTGCTCATCCTGACTGGCGGCCTCTATCCCGACGTGAAGGTCATTGCCCGGGCGCAGGAAAAGGGAGTGCCCCTGATCCTGGTTCACTATGATACCTATACTACTATCGAAAAAATCAGCCACTTGTCCCGTCGTTTAAAGCCGGGCGATACCACCGGAATTAAAGTGGCCCTGGAAAACGTGGAACAGTATTGCCAGTGGGAGGCCATTGTGGAGGCTTTGCGCTAATTTTAGGCCAGCAGCTACACCGCCGACCGTGCAGCCGGCGGTGTTTTTATGCCACCGGGGGGGGAGGCTGCCCAGGCATTTGCCTTGACAAAGGGACGACACCCCTATATAATGAGTTTTGTTAAATTAAGGGGTGTTTGACATGCGTATTGATGTGACGGATTTAAAAAAGAGCCCCGGGGAAAGCATACAGGTGGAACTCTCTTCTCCATTGCCAGAACTGGAGTTCTACGGGGAAAGGTTGAGCTTTGAGGGTCCCGCCCGGGCTTCCCTGGAGATTAGCAATACCGGGAAAGCCCTTTTGGTGGAGGGTAAGGTCAAGGGTACGCTGGGAGTCCGTTGTGCCCGCTGTTTGGAACCTTTTCGCTGGCCGGTAGAGGCCACGCTAAGCGAAGTGTACTATCCTGCGGACAGTGAAGAGCTGGTTGTTGTAGAGCCAACTCAAGGAGAGTACCAGGAATGGATCCCCTTTTCCGGCGATGTCCTGGATATTACGCCGGAAGTACTGAAGAGCATTTTGCTTGTGTTGCCCATGCGTTTCCTTTGTAAAGAGGGTTGCCGCGGTCTGTGTCCCCGGTGTGGCCAAAACCTGAACATGGCACCCTGTGCCTGTCCCGGGGAAGATGTGGACCCGCGCCTGATGATACTCAAGGACATGTTTAAGGACAGCAACCGGTAACCATTGGTTAAAGGGGGGGTGGATTGGTATGGGTGTTCCGAAAAGGAAAACTTCTAAGCGGCGGGCCAGAATGCGGCGGGCCCACTGGAAGATAGAGGCCCCGGGACTGGTGCGTTGTTCCCAGTGCCATGCCCTGATCGTGCCTCACCGGGTTTGCCCGGAATGCGGGTATTACAAGGCAAAAGAAGTGGTGAGAGTTCAGTAGTTAATCCGGTTGCAAAAAGTTTAATCCATCTATAATCAGGTTTTAGCTCAAGCAGCTCCGGTAAAGGCGGGTATGTTTGTTGCCCTGCCTGCGCCGGAAAATTTTTTTGCCCTGGAGGAGTTGCTTTTTTTTGGCATTCCCGCTATACTTATTTTAGTACCTGGTGCTAAATTTTTTGGTGATGGGGCAATGTCCAAAAGTCATACGGGAAAACTGAAGCGCCAGCAGCTGGTTGCCCGCTACCTGAGCGGCAACCCTTTCCTCACCGATGAGGATCTCGCCGCCATCCTGGGGGTCAGCGTACAGACCATCCGGCTGGATCGCAACGAGTTACATATTCCGGAAAAACGTGAGCGTTTGGAGCAGGTGGCCCGGGGCGTTTACGGCCAGCTCCGGGCTTTGAGTGAGACCGATCTGGTGGGTGAGCTGGTGGAGCTGAACATAGGCAAATCGGGCGTTTCTATACTAACCATTACCGATGAGATGACCCTCAAACGCACCCGCGTGGCCCGGGGGCATTATTTATTTGCCCAGGCCAACTCTCTGGCGGTGGCTTTATGCGATGCCGAGGTGGCCCTTACCGGCACCACCAAGGTGAGTTTCCGCCGGCCGGTGTTTTGCGGGGAAAAGGTGGTGGCCAGGGCGTTTGTAAGGCGAAAAAAGGGCAATAAATATATGGTAAGGGTTGCCTCAAGAGTCAATAACGAGGTAGTGCTGGAAGGAAAATTTCTCATCTTCGCCATAGCAGAGGAGGTCTGGCGGCAGTGAAAATTGCCGTTGATGCCATGGGCGGTGACCATGCGCCGGCGGAAATCGTGCGGGGGTCAGTGGAAGCGGCCCGGGAATACCGCCAGGAGATCATTCTGGTGGGGGACCGGGAAAAAATTCTGGCCGAACTGGGCCAGTCACCCCCTGATCATATTGAGGTGTTTCACGCCCCGGAAATTATTACCATGGAGGAACAGCCGGCCGTAGCGGTCCGGAAAAAGAAACAGTCTTCCATTGTGCAGGCTGTGAGGCTGGTTAAGGAAGGGGAGGCAGCAGCCCTGGTTTCTGCCGGCAGTACGGGAGCGGCCATGGCGGCTTCCCTTTTAGGTTTGGGACGCATCCAGGGGATTGACCGCCCGGCCATAGCCAGTATTTTACCCCGGCGTGGGGGAACCACCGTCCTTTTAGATGCGGGAGCCAACGTGGACTGCAAACCCCACCATTTACTGCAGTTTGCCATTATGGGTTCCCTGTACGCCGAAAAGATCCTTGGCGTTCCCCGGCCCCGGGTTGGCCTTTTAAATGTGGGGGAAGAAGAGACAAAGGGCAACGAACTCACCCTGGCCACCTTTCCCCTCCTGCGCCAGGCAAGAATTAACTTTATCGGCAACGTGGAGGGGCGGGATATCTTCGCCGGTACGGTAGACGTGGTAGTTTGCGATGGCTTTGTGGGGAACATTGTTTTGAAGGCCGGAGAAGGGCTGGCCACGGCACTGCTTGGAATGATCAAGGAGGAAGTTACCAGGAGCTGGCTGGCCAAAATGGGTACGGCCATGGCCATCCCTGCATTAAAGTGTTTCGAAAGGCGCATTGATTATGCCGAGTACGGTGGCGCGCCGCTTTTAGGAGTCAACGGGGTATCCATCATTTGTCACGGCAGTTCCACTGCCCGGGCGATCAAAAACGCCATTAAAAGGGCCAGGGAAGCAGTTGAAACCGGCCTGGTAAGCGCCATCCGGAGCAGTATTGAAGACATCGCTGAGCACCAGAAAGTGGGGATAAGTTAATGTCCAAAGAAATTTTGCCCGTGGGAATTTGGGGCACGGGCATTTATGTGCCTGAACGGGTGCTTACCAATGTGGATTTGGAGCGTATGGTGGACACCAGTGACGAATGGATCCGCACCCGCACGGGCATCCGGAAAAGACATATTGCCGCGGATCACGAGGCGGCTTCCGACCTGGCCGTTCGGGCCGCCCGGCAGGCCATGGAGAATGCCGGGGTTACCGGGGAGGAAATTGATTTAATTATCGTCTCTACCAACAGTCCAGACATGCTGTTCCCGGCAACGGCCTGTCTGGTGCAGCATGCCCTGGGGGCAAAAAAGGCCGGGGCTTTTGATGTTCAGGCGGGGTGCACCGGCTTTATATACGCCCTGGCCTGCGGCAGCCAGTTTATCGCCGCCCGGGCGGCCAGAACCGTTCTGGTCATTGGTACGGAAGTCCTGAGCCGCCTGGTGAACTGGCAGGATCGCAACACTTGCGTCCTCTTTGGTGACGGCGCCGGGGCAGTGGTTATGGGGCCGGTTCCGGAGGGCTATGGCATCCTGGCCACCCGTCTGGGTGCGGATGGGTCAGGGGGGCCGCTTTTATCCCTTCCGGCGGGGCTTTCCCGTTACCCGGCATCAGAGGAAACACTGGCAAAAAAACAGCACTTTATACATATGAATGGCCGGGAAGTATTTAAGTTTGCCGTCAAGGTGATGGAGGAGAGCTGCCAGGAGGTTTTGCAGGCAGCCGGTCTGGATACGCCAGAGCTGGATTTTTTGATTCCCCACCAGGCCAACACCCGTATTATCGAGGCTGCCGCTAAAAGGCTGGGCCTGCCTTTAGAGCGGGTATGGATCAATGTGGACCGTTACGGTAATACTTCCGCCGCTTCTATTCCCCTGGCTTTGCACGAGGCCCTGGAGGCGGGGCGGATCCAGGACGGCGATCACGTGGTGCTGGTGGCCTTTGGCGCAGGTCTCACCTGGGGAGCCACCCTGCTACGCTGGTATGATTATCGATCAAAACCTTTGAGAAGGGAGACGGATAACCATCATCCGCACGAAGCTTTGTGATTTGCTGGGAATCGAATATCCCATCATCCAGGGTGGGATGGCCTGGGTTTCCACCGCTGAACTGGCGGCCGCAGTTAGTGAGGCCGGCGGGTTGGGAATCATTGGTTCCGGCCAGGCTCCCCCGGAATGGGTGCGGGAGCAGGTACGCCTGGCCCGAAAACTGACGTCCAAACCCTTCGGGGTAAATGTTATGTTACGCTCGCCTTATGTAGACGAAGTGATGCAGGTGCTTTTGGAGGAACGGGTTCCGGTAATTACCACCGGGGCGGGCAACCCGGGCAAATATCTGACCGGCCTGCAGGCGGCGGGCATCCGGGTAATTCCGGTGGTGGCTTCGGTGGCCCTGGCCAGGCGCCTGGCCAGAAGCGGTGTGGACGCCCTTATTGCCGAGGGCATGGAGAGCGGCGGCCATGTGGGTGAGCTTTGCACTTTCCCCCTGGTCCCGCAAATTGTGGACGCGGTGGGTATTCCCGTCATTGCCGCCGGCGGTATTTACGACGGCCGGGGTCTGGCAGCCGCCCTCATGCTGGGGGCGCAGGGTGTACAAATGGGTACCCGTTTCATGTGCGCGGCGGAGTGTACCATTCATCCAGCCGTAAAGGAGATGGTGATTAAGGCCAGGGACCGGGATACAGTGGTCACCGGCCGGCCCACAGGCCACCCTGTGCGGGTATTACGCAATAAATTGAGTAAACAATTCGAAGAACTGGAAAGCCGCTGCGCCCCGCCGGAAGAACTGGAGAAACTGGGCATAGGGAAACTGCGGGCGGCCATGGTTGACGGCGATGTGGAATACGGTTCGGTAATGGCCGGACAGGTGTCGGCCATGGTGCGGGAAATTCAGCCCGCCCGGGAAATCGTCCTGGAAGTGGTGCGGGGTGCGGCAGCCCTGTTGTCGGACGCATCCCGGTGGGTGGTGTCCGGGAAATGAAGCTGGCCTTTATCTTCCCCGGCCAGGGGTCGCAGTATGTGGGTATGGGCCGTCAGATGTACGAGTGCTTCCCGGTTGCCCGGCGCACTTTTGAAGAGGCCGACGCCTCTTTGGGCTTTACCTTAAGCCGCTTATGTTTTGAAGGCCCGGCAGAGGAACTGCAGCATACCATGAATGCCCAGCCGGCCATCCTCACGGTAAGTGTGGCCTGTTTACGGGTGCTCCGGGAAAAAGGGGTAGTACCGGACGTGGCTGCCGGCCACAGCCTGGGGGAATACAGCGCCCTGGTGGCGGCGGGGGCCATAACCTTTGCCGATGCGGTAAAAATAGTGCGCAAGCGGGGCCAGTTCATGCAGGAGGCGGTACCCCTGGGAGCCGGGGGGATGATGGCCGTCCTCGGACTGGATGTTCCAACGGTCGAAGAGATCTGTCGCCGGGCATCCGATGCCGGGGTGGTGGAAGCGGTCAACCTCAACTGTCCGGGCCAGGTGGTCATTGCCGGGGAAATGCAGGCTCTGGAACGGGCCTGTGTGCTGGCCAAAGAAGCGGGAGCCAGGCGTTGCGTTCCCCTGGCCGTAAGCGCTCCCTTCCACTCCAGCTTGATGCGCCCGGCCGGGGAGAAACTGGCCCGGGAGCTGGAGCAGGTGGCCATGGCCGATCTCCGGTTTCCCGTGGTGGCCAATGTTACGGCCGACTTCGTGACCTCCAAAGAGGAGGTAAAAAGGCTCCTGGTGCAGCAGGTTTACAGCCCCGTGCGCTGGGAGGAAAGCATGCGGCGGCTCATTGCCGGCGGCGTCCAGGCCTTTATCGAGGTGGGTCCCGGGACGGTGCTCTGCGGCCTGTTGCGCAAGATTGACCGTCAGGTACACTGCTGGTCGGTCCAGGATCCGGAGTCCCTGGAAAAAGTCCTTGCATGCCTTAAGGAGGTTAGCTAAAATGTTACTTGACGGTAAAAAGGCCATTGTTACCGGTGCTTCCCGGGGCATCGGCCGGGCCATTGCCCTGGCTTTGGCCCGGGCCGGGGCGGACGTGGTGGTGAATTTTAACGGTCAGGCCGCCGCCGCCGAGGAAGTAGTTACCCGGATCCGGGAGATGGGCCGGCAGGCGGTAACCTGCCAGGCGGATGTTTCCGTGCCTTCCGAGGCGGCAAAACTGGTTAATGTGGCCGCCGAGCAACTGGGCGGACTGCATATCCTGGTGAACAACGCCGGCATCACCCGGGATAACCTGGTGATGCGCATGGCGGATGAAGATTGGGACCGGGTGCTGGACGTAAATTTAAAGGGTGCTTTTAACACCATCAAGGCAGCTTCCCGGTTGATGATGAAAGCCCGCTGGGGCCGCATTATCAACATCAGTTCGGTGGTCGGCATCACGGGCAACGCCGGCCAGGCCAGTTACGCCGCCAGCAAGGCCGGGCTCATCGGTCTGACCAAAGCGGTGGCTAAAGAACTGGGCTCCCGGAACATTACCGTTAACGCGGTGGCACCGGGGTTTATCCTTACCGATATGACCGGCTCCCTTTCCGGGGCCGTCAGGGAAAAGATGTTAAGCCGGGTGGCACTGGGCCGTTTCGGGCAGCCTGAAGAGGTAGCCGCGGCAGTGGTTTTCCTGGCCAGCGATGCTGCGGGGTATATTACCGGGCAAACCATTGTCGTTGACGGCGGTCTAACTATATAGGCTGATTACATAAAGTTAGTGTGAATAGCATTGGAAGGGGGTGAAACATTTGTCCGTTTTTGAGAAGGTTAAAGCCATCATTGTGGAACAGTTGGGGGTAGATGAATCAGAAGTGACCATGGAAGCCTCCTTCATTGAGGATTTGGGGGCTGACTCCCTGGACATTGTGGAACTGGTGATGGCCCTGGAAGAGGAATTTGACCTGACTATTCCCGATGAGGATGCGGAGAAGATCCGCACTGTGGGTGAGGCCGTCAGATATATTCAGGAGCATTTATAAGTAAAATCCCAGGTCCCGCGATCATTACGCGGGACTTTTTGAAATATGCTTTCATGAATCGCTTAAGGAGGTAAGGTTTTGTCCAATAGAGTTGTGGTAACCGGTGTGGGCATAATATCCCCGGTGGGTACTGGTGTGAAGGACTTTTGGGCCAATATTACGGCGGGGAAAAGCGGCGTAGGGCCCATTACCCGCTTTGACGCCAGTGCCTACGATACCCGCTTTGCCGCCGAGGTAAAGGATTTTGACCCCACCCGGTACATAGACAAAAAAGAAGCACGGCGCATGGATCGCTTTACCCAGTTTGCCCTGGCCGCCACGAACATGGCCTTAGAAGATGCCGGTCTTGACCTGGAACAGGTGAACAGGGACCGGGTCGGTGTTATTTTGGGCTCGGGCATTGGCGGTATTGAGACACTGGAAGAGCAGCACCAGGTCCTTCTTAAACGCGGCCCGGGACGGGTGAGCCCCTTTTTCATCCCCATGATGATTGCCAATATGGGAGCAGGCCAGATTGCCATTACCCACCGGCTGCGGGGTTGTAATTTAACTGTCACCAGTGCCTGTGCCTCCAGCAATCATGCCGTGGGTGACGCCTTTCGCCTGCTCCAGTGGGGCCATGCGGATATAGTAATCACCGGCGGCAGCGAGGCGCCCATCACTCCGCTGTCGGTGGCGGGTTTTTCAGCGATGAAGGCCCTTTCCACCCGTAATGACGAGCCGGAGAAGGCAAGCCGGCCCTTTGATGCCGGGCGGGACGGTTTTGTCATTGGTGAAGGGGCGGCCATCCTGATCCTGGAGACCCTGGAGCACGCTCAAGGACGAAAGGCCCGCATTTACGCCGAGGTGGCGGGTTACGGTACCAGCTGTGACGCCTACCACATTACGGCGCCCGATCCCGAGGGCAGCGGGGCGTCTTTATCCATGGAATTGGCCCTCAAAGATGCCGGCCTGCCGCCGGAAAAGGTGGATTATATCAATGCCCACGGTACCTCCACCCCTCTGGGAGACCGGCTGGAGACAGTGGCCATTAAACGTGTCTTTGGTGATCACGCTTACCGGCTGGCCGTCAGTTCCACCAAGTCCATGACCGGCCACCTCCTGGGGGCGGCGGGTGGCCTGGAGGCGGTCGTCTGCGTGCTGGCTATTTACCACGGGGTGATCCCCCCAACCATCAATTACGAGGAACCGGATCCGGAATGCGACCTGGATTACGTACCCAACCAGGCCCGGAAGGCGCCCGTGGAGGTTGCCTTAAGCAACTCCTTTGGTTTCGGGGGACATAACGCCACCCTTATATTCCGCAAGCTTCAAGGCTAAAATGGTGATGAGATGACGGGAATTGAAGAGAAAATCAGCGTCTTGAAAGAAAAGCTGGGGTTCCTCTGGCAAAATGAGGATTTGTTGCGCCTGGCTTTGACCCATAGTTCCTATGCCTACGAAAAAAATTTCCGGAGCCAGGAAAACAACCAGCGGTTGGAGTTCCTCGGCGATGCGGTACTGGAACTGGTGGTCAGCGATTATCTCTACCGCACCTATCCCGGGCACACCGAAGGGGAATTGACCAGATTGCGGGCGGCAGTAGTGTGCGAGCCTTCTCTGGCCCGGACGGCCCGGGAACTGGATCTGGGTTCCTGCCTTTATATGGGCCGGGGGGAGGAACGTTCGGGGGGGCGGGAACGCCCCTCCATCCTGGCTGACGCCTTTGAGGCCCTTTTAGGGGCCATTTACCTCGACCAGGGGCTGGCAATGGCCAAAAAGGTTGCTCTTCAATACCTTAAGCCGGTTATTAAAGATGTGATGGAAGGTCGCGTGGAGCGGGACTATAAAACTGAATTGCAGGAAATCCTGCAAGAGGAAGGTAAAGTAGGCATCAGTTACGCCATTTTACGTGAGGAAGGTCCCGATCATCATAAAACCTTTACTGCCGCGGTATATTTTGGAGGTAAGGAGATGGGTCGGGGACAGGGGCGTTCGAAAAAAGAAGCGGAGCAACAGGCCGCATGCCGGGCACTGGCCAGGCTGGGATATCTCCACGGGACGGAGCAGTAGGAGGTTTTTAGGGATGGGGTTTTTTAACCGCCTGAAAGAGAGTTTAACGAAAACCCGCCAGGGTCTGGTGGAAAAAATCGAAAATCTCATTATCGGACGCCAGGCCATTGATGAAAGCCTCTTTGATGAGCTGGAGGAAGTGCTAATCGGAGCCGACGTGGGGGTGGAAACGGCCCTGGAGTTGATGGAAACCCTGCGCCGGCAGGTTAAAGAACGAAAGATAAAAGATCCCGAACAGTTAAAGCCCCTTTTGCAGGACCTCATCCAGGACATCTTAAGCACAGGCGAGAGGTCCCTTAACCGGGGTGGCCCCCCCACGGTAATCCTGGTAGTGGGGGTTAACGGCGTGGGCAAGACCACCACCATCGGTAAGCTGGCCCACTACTTCAAATCCCGGGGAGAGCGGGTACTTCTCGGGGCGGCGGATACCTTCCGGGCGGCGGCCATCGATCAGCTGGAGATCTGGGGCCGGCGGGTAGGAGTGGATGTGATCAAGCATAAAGAAGGGTCTGACCCGGCAGCCGTAGCCTATGATGCCCTGCAGGCGGCCAGGGCACGAAAAATGGACATGCTCATTATCGATACCGCCGGCCGGCTGCACACCAAAAGCAACCTCATGGATGAACTGAAAAAAATCCGCCGGGTGCTGGGTCGGGAACTGCCCGGGGCACCCCACGAGGTGTTGCTGGTGCTGGATGCCACCACAGGGCAAAATGCCATTTCCCAGGCCTGCCTGTTTGGCGAGGCCACCGGTGTGACGGGCATTGTCCTGACCAAGCTGGATGGTACGGCCAAGGGCGGGGTGATTATCGGCATCCGCCAGATCCTGGACATCCCGGTTAAATTCATTGGTATCGGTGAAGGAGTGGAGGACCTGCGTCCCTTTAACCCGCAGGAGTTTGTAGCCGCCTTATTTGAGAAATAGTCATTGCGAACCGGGTAGGAGGCCTGGTTTTCTTTTTACATCCCGGGGTGGATTTTTTGCTTTAATTGCTGCAAGAGGTTGAGCAATTCCGTGCCGTATTGTAATACGTCAATGTTGGTATTGTAAATGAGCTGTTTTATCCCGGGGGTGCTGACCAGTTTTACCAGGTTGTCGAAATCGGCGTTGTTCATATTGTTGAGTATCTGGCGTAAAGTTGCCAGGCGGGTGATCTTCCGTCGTAAATCGCGGGTCAGGTTGGTGTAGGATTCCCCCCGGGCCAGTGCCCGGCCGGCATAAACCCCGCTCCTAATGGAGAACATGACGCCGAATCCTAAAAAAGGCTCCATAAATCCCCCGGCATTCCCGATCATCAATATATTGCCTACTTGCGGCGGGTAGCAATAGCCACTGATATGTTGTAGGGAAAAATTATCTAACACCTGGTAATCAAGTTTTTCCATTTCCCAGAAGAGACGCCATTTCTCTTCAATCTCATCGGCATTGCTATTGCTAACTATTAAAATCAGGGAGGCGCGGTGAGCATTAAAAGGTGAGAGGTAGGCGTAGGCATGGCGTGAGTATTTAGTATTGACCCACATGATCAGGGTATTGGGGTCGAAGTTCCCCAGTACCACCGCTCCCCGCACCCAGGTTTTCAAGAAGTCCTGCCAGCAGCCCAGCGTGCGCGCGACCGTTGGTGTGCCGTCGGCCACCACCACGTAATCGTAATGGCGCGCCAGCACCTGCCAGTCGGCATAACGGTTAAAATATACCGGCGTTTTTAAAAGGGAGTAGAGCTGGCTTTCCGTGGAATTTTCGTCCTGCCCCCGCTGGATGAAATAACCCAGGTGTCCGGTAACAGTGCGGGTGACGTTGGGCATATGCATAATTACTCTTTTCCAGGGGGCCAGGGGCTTGATGGGCAAATGCAGTTCGTTTTTTAAGTAATCCATCTGGTCTTTGATGGGCCGGGACATAAGTTGTAAAAGCCCGCCTACATGGTTAAAAGCTTCCCCTGCCCGGGAGCGCTGCTCAAAAATAGCCGGGGCAATACCGTGACGCTCCAGTTCCAGGGCGCAGGCCAGGCCGGAAATACCGGCGCCGATAATGGCAATCCGGGGCGTGTGGCGACCCATGTTTTGTCCCTCCCATGAAACAAACTTTTACCTTAGTATACCCTTGAGGTTTTCATATAAGCCCTAACCCTGTATATCTACCCCCGTTTCCATACACAATACTATGGAAGTAAAAGGGGGTGCAGTCAGTGGATCAGGGTGGAGGCGATAACCTCATTGAAAAAGGGCGAATTTCCTCCCGCCAGTTAGCCATGTTGCTCTTTACCCTGGTCATATCGACCATCGATGTTTACCTGCCGGCAGTGGTGGCCGGTGTAGCCGGAAGGGATGCCTGGATTGCAGTAATCCTGGCGGTTTTCTATGCCCTGATCATCTGGGCAGTGGCCATAGCCCTGGCCGCTCGTTTTCCTCGTCAGACGATTATCCACTACAGCAAGGAAGTGTTAGGCCCCATCCTGGGGGGCTTCATTGGATTGTTACTGATTATTTTTTTCTTTTTTGTGGGGACTAGCATCACTCGCATGCTGGCCGATGTCATGGTCACGGCCTTTATGCCAGGCACACCTCTAGTGGTTTTTACCACGAGCGTTATGCTGGTGGCTTCTTATGCAGTCTTTAGCGGGCTTGAGGTCATAGCCCGGGTAAACGAAATTATGCTCCCCCTGGGACTCGCCGCACTCATTTTTGTTGGTTTCGGTTCTTTGCCTCAGGTAGATTTTGGTAACTTCTTACCCGTGATGGAACAGGGCCTGGGGCCGGTGAACTGGGGAGGTGTCATTTTAGTCAGTACCTTAGCCGAAATTGTGATCGTACTGATGCTCTATCCATATATAAATGACCAGACCCGGGTCGGAGTAAATGGCCTGTGGGCGCTCCTGGGTTTGGGGGCGGCCATGCAAATTGGCGTGCTGGCCATCGGTCTTTTTACCGCAGAGGTTACCGCTACCATGAACTTTCCGGCCCTGGAAATGGTGCGGGCCATCAGGTTGGGAGCTTTTATAACCCACCTGGATGTGGTAATCGTGGCTGTTTGGGTGGGAGGCATTTTTTTAAAGCTGGCCCTGCTTTATTATGTGGTGACTTTAGGGCTGGCCCAGTGGCTGGGCCTGTCCAGCTACCAATCCCTGTTGGCACCAGTGGGGATCTGGATGGTTATCTATTCACTGTTCGCCTATCATTCCATAGCCGATTTTTGGGCCCTGGAGTTGAAGGTGTTTCCCGGATACTCTTTGTCTCATACATTTTTAATTCCCTTGTTTCTTTTAGTGGTGGCGTGGGTGCGCGGATTGGGGGCGAAAAGTTAATTTATTAAACTCAGACAAAATGGCATAAATTTTAGGGATTATATCCAGCCCGGAATGGTAGATAAGGTGCTTTATGCCGGGTATCCCCAGAATGCCTACCAGGCGGTCCAGACCGTGGTTGTCCAGTTTGTCCAGGCTGGAGCGCAGTTCGTTCAGCTCGTTAATGCGCCGGGTCAAAGGCTTTACCAGCCTTTCATAATCATCATTGCTGGCAATGGCCCGTGCGGCCAGCACACCGCTGATCATCCCGGAAAAAAGGCCCAGGCCGAGGAGGCTGCTGACAAAGCCCCCGCTATTGCCAACCAGGAGGATGTTGCCCACCTGGTGACGGGTGACCTGGCCGCAGTGAAATTGCTGTTCATAAGTTTCTGTGATGTGGTAATGCAGATTTTCCGCTTCCAGAAAAAGTTCCCAGTAATCATCCATTTCCTCGGGTTTAATTCCTCCTACACAGAGGTGCATACTGGCCCGGCCCCGGTCGAAGGGAGCCAGATAACCATAGCTGTGACCCGCGTAACGGGTATCCCAGAACATATGGAAGGTGTGAGGGTCAAATTGCCCCAGTACCAGGGCTCCCTTGATGACTACATTGGTATATTCCTGCCACAGGCCCAACTGGCGGGCGGTTTTGCTGTCTCCCGTGGCCACTACCACCCAGTCGAATTCCCGGGCCAGGTCCCGCGGATCGGCAATGGTCTCAAAAACTACCGACGAGTTGAGCCGGGCTGCCAGCTGGTTTTCAATGGAAAGGGGAGAGCGCCCCCGGTAAACCAGATATCCCAGACGCCGGGATCGGATGACCGACCGGTGGCTGGGGCTGTACATAACAATAGAGTGCAGGGGAGCCAGGGGGTGTAGATAAAGACCATATTTACGGGCCAGATAAGCCAGCTGGTCTTTCACGGGAAGCCACGCCATGTGCAAAAGTATATCCACCCGCTCCACCGGGTGGCCTACGCGGTGATACCGCTCAATAATAACCGGTTTTATCCCGAGCCGTTGCAGTTCCAGGGCGCAGGCCAGACCGCTGGGCCCGGCGCCAATGATGGCTACGCGCAAAAAGAATCACTCCCGCCTGACTTTCTATTAGCTTTACTCATATTGTTTGATACAGCAGGAGATATTATGAGTTAATCATATTCGGATTCGATTCAGCCTTACCCCAAAGCGGGTGGAAGACATGCCGGGCAAAATGGAAGGGGAGACAGGTGACGCATGCCCTGGGTTATTTCCTTTGCGATTAGCTGGCTGGTTTTCTTTGCCCTGGCGGACCGCCGGAGGTACATGCCCCTGTTAGTGGGGGGGCTGGCGGCCGTGATTGTTCAGCTTTTAACCGATAATATGGGACATTACCTGAATCTTTACCGTATATCCGATCCCGTGCTCCCTATCTTTTATTCTTCCGCGTTTTTTACCTTTGGACCCGTGTTTACCATGGGTGCCCTTTTCGGCCAGTACCTTCCTTCCCTGCGCTGGCTCCAGGGGCTCCACATTATGGCCTTTTCCGGCCTGTTCCTGTTGGAAGAGCGTATGTTTATGCTGGCGGGCGTTCTGGTATATACCCATTGGGATCATTTTGCCAGTCTACTTGTGAATACGCTGGTCTTCACTGGCCTGGCCTGGCTTGTGGAGAGCCAGCGTGTGGGCTGGGGTAGCCCGGGTTAAATCCTTTGTTCCAACCGGGTTCCTTTCTCTGGATCGAGGCTGCAAGACCGGGGATCGGTAGATTTCAAATTTACACGGGTTTCACAGCAATTAAGTGGACCTATTAATTTAAAAATAGGTTTGCCACCTGATGGAGGGTATGAGGTGAATCTCTTTACTTTTACCGTTTTTTCTGTTGGGGTGGCCCTGGCCGTGGTCCTGTGGCTGCTGGTAATCAGAATGCTGGAATCGTGAAATGTTAGGGTAGGTATGGGGCTTTGGTCTGGTTGATATGGTTTATCTTTTCACTGGGATTATCTATTTTAGCGGCGGGAAAGAAAGGCTGGCTTCAGTTCTGGCCTGTGGGTCTGGTTGCCCTGGTAGTGGTCTATGTCCTGGACAGCGCCCTTGTCGATTTGGGGGCTTTTTCCTATCATTACGGCGTGCCGGCTTTGGGGGGGCTGCCCTTGCTGTACTTTTTATCCATTTTTCCCAACGGCATTATTTTGGCCCGATTTTACCCGCTCCGGCGCCGCTTGCGCCTGCCGTATGTGCTGGTGGTGGCGGCATTGTTTTTATTTGTGGAGCGGTTTATGATCATCACGGGTAGTTTCCGGCACCTGCATTGGACGCTGGAGTATAGCCTGGTGTTGAATGTAATTGGAATGATCCTGGTTCTGTGGTTGGGAGAGTGGCTGGGGGTGATTAAACCGGGGGAGTAATGTGAGGAAGTTTCCGGGGCAGGCGGTAAGTATAATTACAGCCGGAAGCGGGGGCGCGTTTCCAGCCCGGGCAGAATTTTAGTGGGAGCGAAGGGATTGGCTTCCATAGCTATTATTTCAGTGCGCAGGACAAGCACATGTTGTGTTTCTTCATCCCTCAAACGCATGAAAAGCTCCCGGGCAACCGGGTTGACCATTAGCAGCATTTGTTCATTGTAAAAGGTCTGGCTCCATATCTTGTCTATCAGTACATCGTACAGTAGATCCAGCTTATTCACGGTTTTTTTCACCTCAACGAATGTTTAATTCCTTCATTTCCTTTTTAAGCATGGCAACACGCCGGCGGCTTGTCACGGCAAAGTGGCCAAAGAGTTCCTTTAACTTTTTATCCCGGGCGTTACGGGCTAAAAAGGCGTATTTTGACTGGCGCTTTTGTTCCATATCTATGGCCAGTTTAATGGCATTGTTGAGAACTTCCTTTTCGGTAAGCAAAGACAAGTCAACCACCTCACTATATTTAGTCTTTTCTTTCAAGGCTCCGGTTATGCGCTACAACATTCATTAAGACCTTCATCAAATCTTTGACCAGTTCATTGGTCACGGTATAACAAATTTCTGTTCCTTGGCGCCGGCCCCTGATGATTCCCCGGGATTTCAAAATGCCTAAATGTTGGGAAACGGTGGATTGTGGTAAATCGAGGCATTCTCGCATTCTGGTCACGTTGCATTCGTTGTTGATCAGCCCGTCTACAATACACAGGCGAATGGGGTGGGCCAGGGCTTTCAGGAGTTCGGCCTTTTCCTCGTATTGCTGGAATTTGTTCATAGCATCACCTGCTATCGTTTTATCCATATATTACGATTTTAAAGTAGCCCTTTTTGCCCTGTCAATGATTTGTTGGTGGTTCAATATTTTTAAAAGTCGAAAGGAAAGTGGGGAGGAAGGGCGAATAGTAGGAAAGGTTAAAAAGAAGGCTAATTAAAAACCCGATGGATGGCATGGCTATTCCGGCGGGAAATACTGCTACGGAGGGCTTTCATTATGACTGTACGCATAGCCATCATTGGCGGGACGGGAGTGTACGATCCCAATATTTTAAGCAATGTTCGCCAGAAACGCCTGGAAACCCCCTTTGGTCCGGCCTGGGTAAAGATCGGCACCTACCAGGGCAGGGAGGTGGCCTTTATGGCCCGGCACGGGGAAGACCACTCGGTGCCCCCACACCTTGTTAACTACCGGGCCAACATTTGGGGTCTCAGGCAGCTGGGGGTGAAAAACGTCTTTGCCACGGCCGCCGTGGGTTCTTTGAATCCGGAAATGAAGCCCAAACAGTTTGTTTTCGTGGATCAGTTTCTGGATTTTACCAGGTCCCGGGTTCAGACTTTTGTGGAGAAAGGGGTGGTTCACCTGGACATGACCGACCCCTATTGTCCCGAATTGCGAATGACGCTGGCCCGGGCCGCGCAGGAGCTGGAACTGGAGTATCATGCCAAAGGTATCTATGTTTGTACTGAAGGGCCGCGCTTTGAAACCCCGGCGGAGATCCGCATGTTCCGGCAACTGGGCGGAGACCTGGTGGGCATGACCAGTGTGCCCGAGGTAGTCCTGGCCCGGGAGGCAGGTATTTGTTATGCCACCATTGCCATGGTGACCAATTTTGCTGCAGGTATTTCGCCCACCCGCCTCTCCCACCAGGAAGTGGTGGATGTGATGGCCGAAAATGCAGGCAACCTGCGCCGGCTGGTTATGCGGGCCATTGAGCTTTTGGACCCGGATCGCACCTGCCTGTGTCACGAGTCACCGCTGGATCCCTCGGCGGTGAAATAAAGGAAGGGGTGGGTACCTTGGACACCATGCGCTGGGAGAACGGGATGCTGGTGCTCCTGGATCAAACTAAATTGCCCGGTATGGTGGAATATATCCACTGCCGGGATTACGAAACTGTGGCTGAAGCCATTCGTAGTTTGCGGGTACGGGGGGCGCCGGCCATCGGGGCGGCGGCGGCCTACGGTCTGGTGCTGGGGGTGCTGACAGCGGAAGCTAAAAACCGCGAGGAACTGCTTGCCCGGGCCCGGGAGGTGGCAGACGTTCTTGCCTCCACCCGGCCCACTGCCGTCAACCTTGCCTGGGCCTTGAACCGCCTGCTGGCCCGGCTGGAGGCTTCCATGGCCACAGAGCCGGAAGAATTAACGGAGCTTTTAATTAACGAGGCCCACGCTATTTACCGGGAGGATCTGGAGGGCAATAAGCGCATCGGGCAATTTGGCCAGGAGCTAATTCCCCACGGGGCGAGGATTCTCACCCATTGCAATGCCGGCGCGCTGGCCACTGCCGGTTACGGCACTGCCCTGGGGGTGATCCGGGCTGCCCACGAAGCCGGGAAACAGGTCAGCGTTTATGCCGATGAGACCCGGCCCCTGTTGCAGGGAGCACGCCTTACCACCTGGGAGTTGATCCAGGATAATATACCGGTTACCCTGATCACCGATAATATGGCTGCTTATCTTATGGCCCGGGGTATGGTGGACCTGGTGGTGGTAGGGGCGGATCGCATTGCGGCCAACGGTGACGTGGCCAACAAAATTGGCACCTACGGCCTGGCCGTACTGGCTAGAGAACACGGCCTGCCCTTTTATGTGGCTGCCCCCCTGTCCACCATAGACCTTTCCCTGGCCAGCGGTGAGGATATTCCCATTGAGGAGCGGAAGCCTGAAGAAGTAACCCACCTGGCCGGCATACCGGTGGCTCCCCCTGGAGTTAAAGTGTGGAACCCCGCCTTTGATGTTACCCCGGCGCGGCTGGTTACAGCCATCATTACCGACCAGGGAGTGGCCCGGCCGCCTTACGGGGAAAGCCTGGCCGGGCTGGTGCGGGGTAATGGTGTAGTGTGACCGGTAAAAACATAAAGTTGAAGGAGAGCAGTAGAATATGCAGGATTATCTTGTACGGGATATCAACCTGGCACCCGGGGGTAGACTGAAAATAGACTGGGTGCGGGTTCACATGCCTGTTCTAAATGCCATCCGGGAGGAATTCGAGAGGGAAAAGCCCTTTGCCGGAGTGCGGGTGGCCATGAGCATTCACCTGGAAGCCAAAACGGCTTACCTGGCCGAGGTGCTCAAAGCCGGCGGGGCTCACGTAGCCATTTCCGGGTCCAATCCCCTCTCTACCCAGGACGACGTGGCTGCGGCTTTGGCAGCGGCAGGTATTCATGTCTATGCCTGGCATGGCGCCACCAGCCAGGAATATATAGATCACCTGATTAAGGTGCTGGAAATTCGCCCCCATGTGGTGATCGATGACGGCGGTGACCTGGTTCACCTGCTGCATACCCGTTGTCGGGAACTGGCCTCGGAGGTAGCCGGGGGATGCGAGGAAACCACCACCGGGGTATCCCGCTTGAAAGCCATGGAGCGGGAAGGCAAGCTCCTTTTCCCCATGATTGCCGTCAACGATGCCCGGTGTAAGTTCCTTTTTGATAACCGCTACGGGACCGGGGAATCGGTATGGGCCGGCATCATGCGCACCACCAATTTGCTGGTGGCAGGTAAGACCGTGGTGGTGCTGGGTTACGGCTGGTGCGGCAGGGGTGTGGCCATGCGTGCCTCCGGGTTGGGCGCCAAAGTAGTGGTCTGTGAGGTGGACCCGGTCAGGGCCCTGGAGGCATATATGGATGGCTACCTGGTGATGAAAAGCGAGCAGGCTGCCGGGGTGGGGGATATCTTCATCACCGTTACCGGCTGCCGCGATGTTTTAAGGGGTGAGCATTTCCGGCGCATGAAGGACGGGGCCATTCTCGCCAATGCCGGCCACTTTGACGTGGAGATCAACAAGCCCGAGCTGGCTGCAGCGGCCGTTTCCCGCCGGGTGGTGCGGCAGAACATCGAAGAATTCACCCTGCCCGACGGGCGGCGCATTTACCTCCTGGGGGAGGGGCGCCTGGTGAATCTGGCCGCCGGGGATGGCCATCCGGCAGAGATCATGGATATGTCCTTTGCCCTGCAGGCCCTGTCCGCCCGCTACATCTGGCAGCATAAAGGCCGCCTGGGACCCCGGGTGTACCTTGTGCCGGCGGAGCTGGACCGGCAGGTGGCGGAGCTCAGACTCACCTCCCTGGGCGTTGAAATTGACCGGTTGACGCCGGGGCAGGAAGCTTATATCCTGAGCTGGCAGGGCGAATGAGCTTTTAAAGATTTATGCAACCGCGGGAGGAATCGGTTTTTCATGACGGTGGCAGCGGAAAAGTATAAAGAACAGGTATACAAGATGGGCCTGCGCATGGCCACCAGCGGGCTGGTGACGGGCACCTGGGGCAATCTTTCCGCCCGGGTGCCCAGGGAAGATCTGGTGGTGATCACGCCCAGCGGCTTGCCCTATACCACCCTGCAGGTCCGGGATATGGTGGTTATGGATATGAACGGCCAGGTGGTGGAGGGAGAACGTTGCCCCTCCACGGAATTCCAGCTGCATCTGGCCATTTACCGCGCCCGTCCCGACGTCTATGCCGTGATGCACACCCACAGTGTTTTTGCCAGCGCCCTGGCCGTGGCCCGCAAGCCCATCCCTCCTATTTTGGAGGACCTGGCCCAGACGGTAGGCGATGGTGTGCCCGTGGCCAGCTATGCCCGGGCGGGTACCGAGGAACTGGCCCGGGCGGCGGTGGAGGCTTTAGGAAACCGGGGGGCGGTGCTCCTGGCCAACCACGGCGTTATCGGAGTCGGGCGCAACCTGGAAGAAGCATTTATGGTCTGCCAGATAGTGGAGAAATCGGCCAAAGTTTATGTCTGGGCCGACCTGGTAGGAAAGCCCGCCATCTTACCGCCGGACGAGGTGCAGGCATTGAGGGATTCTTACCTGAACAGTTACAGCCAGGCCGCCATACGGAATTACGCCGTGAACGACCGGTAAAGTATGACTGGCCTGCCGGGACGGTATCAAGTTCTGCCCGCGAAAGTTTGGAAAAGTTTTTGGGGTTTGGAGGAGTTAATAATGGGTATGTTGATCCGCGGAGCTGCCGTGCTGACCATGGAAAAGCCTGAGTCTCTGCTGCCAGACGGGGAAATAATTGTTGAGGGGCAGTATATAACCCATGTGGGTCCGGCCGGGAGCGTTTCCCCGGAGCGCACCTTTGAGCGGGTGATCGACGCCCGGGGTATGCTGGCCATGCCGGGTTTTGTGAACTGCCATACCCATGCGGCCATGACTTTATTTCGCGGTTATGCCGACGACCTGCCCTTAATGCAGTGGCTGCAGGAGAAAATCTGGCCTGTGGAAGAGCGGCTGGAGCCCGAGGATATTTACTGGGGTACCATGCTGTGCTGCCTGGAAATGATGCGGTCCGGGACCACTACCTTTGCCGATATGTACTTCCATATGGACGAGGCAGCCCGGGCTGTGGAAAAGGCAGGGTTGAGGGCCAGCCTGTCCCGGGGGATGATTGGGCTTTCCCCTGGGGCGGGGGAGGCCCTGGACTACAGCCGCCGTTTTATCCGTGACTGGCATGGCCAGGCCGGCGGGCGCATTACTACCATGCTGGGACCCCATGCACCCTATACCTGCCCGCCCGATTTTTTGCACCGGGTTATGGAAGTTGCTGCCGATTTGAAGGTGGGAATCCACATCCACATTGCGGAAACCCGGGCTGAGATCGAGGAAATACGTCAGAAATACGGCAAAACACCTGTTGTGCTCATGGATGAGGTGGGCCTGTTTGAGTTTCAAGTGCTGGCCGCCCATTGCGTCCATCTCGATGAAAACGACATCCGTATTCTGGCCGAAAAGAAGGTAGGTGTAGCCCATAACCCTGAAAGCAATATGAAACTGGCCAGCGGTATTGCCCCGGTAACCCGTTTGCTGGCTGCCGGAGCGCTGGTGGGCCTGGGCACCGACGGGGCGGCCAGCAACAATAACCTGGATATGATGGAAGAGATGCGTTCTGCGGCGCTGCTCCAGAAGGTGGCCACCATGGATCCCACGGCCCTGGCTGCCTTTGATGCCCTGTCCATGGCCACGGCAAACGGTGCCCGGGTACTGGGACTTCATGATGTGGGCCTGCTTAAACCCGGTTATAAAGCGGATATTATTTTAATTAATCTTGACCAACCCCATTTCTACCCGCGGCATGACCTGGTGGCCCACCTGGTTTACGCAGCCCGGTCGGCGGATGTGGAAACGGTCATCATAGACGGCCGGGTGGTCATGGAGAAAAGACAGGTGCTGACCATGGACGAGGAAGAGGTATACCATGAAGTGCAGAAACGTTCCCAGAGGCTGGTGGGGACAGGTCTTTAAATTACGGAGCAGGTGAAGGTGACTGTATGGCAGTAGTTAAACTGACCCGGGGCCGGCATCACCGGGTCTTAAACGGACATCCCTGGGTTTACCGCACCGAAGTGGAAGATATTCACGGTCATTTTAACCCCGGCGATGTGGTGGAAGTGGTGGATCACCGGGGGCGGTTTGTGGGGCGGGGCTATATTAACCCCTCCTCCCAGATCCTGGTGCGCCTCTTCACCCGCGAGCAGGGGGAAAAGGTTGACCGGGAGTTTTTTCGCCGGCGCTTAATGGCGGCTCTGGAATACCGCCGCCGGGTGGTGCGGCATACCAATGCCTGTCGCCTGGTTTTTGCCGAGGCCGATTTTCTGCCCGCGCTGATCGTGGACCGGTTTGGCGATTACCTGTCCGTGCAGACCCTGGCCCTGGGAATAGACGTGCACAAAGATACGATTGTAGAGCTTCTGGATGAACTATTAAATCCCGCCGGTATTTACGAAAGAAACGACGTGCCGGTGCGGGAACTGGAGGGGCTGCCCCTGGTAACGGGCTTTCTTAAGGGTCCCTTTAACCCATTAGTGGAGATAGAAGAAAATGGGTTGCGCTTTTTAGTGGACCTGGCCGGGGGGCAGAAAACGGGTTATTTTTTAGATCAGCGGGAAAACCGGCTGGCCCTGGAGGGGCTGGCCGGGGGAGCCCGGGTGCTGGATTGTTTTTGCCACACCGGCACTTTTTCCGTTTATGCCGCCCGTTTCGGCGCCAGAGAGGTGCTGGGTATTGATGTGGCGGGCGACGCCCTGGAGATGGCCCGGAAAAACGCGGCCCGAAACGGGTTCGGGCAGGTTTGCACCTTCCGGGAGGGTAACGCCTTTGATGAACTGCGGGCCATGGACCGGGCCGGGGAACGGTTTGACTTGATTATTCTCGATCCGCCGGCCTTTACCAAGTCCAGGGAAGCGCTGGAGGGGGCCATCCGGGGCTACAAGGAGATCAACTTGCGCGCGATGAAGCTTCTGCCTGCAGGTGGTTTTCTGGTTACCTGCTCCTGTTCTTACCATATGACCGAAGAGCTCTTCCTGGAAGTATTGCTGGATGCTGCCCGGGATGTAGGGCGGCAGTTGCGCCTGGTGGAAATGCGCCGCCAGGCCAAAGACCACCCCATGCTTCTGGCTTCCCCCGAAACTTATTATTTAAAGTGTTTTGTTCTTCAAGTATGGTGATAAGATTCTCAAGCGCCTGTTGAAATCAGCAATAATCGGGAAAAAAGGTTGGTTCACCCCTTAAAACTGACTGGCCAATCGTATAAAATGTACGGAAGCAAAAAACAAAAGAATGGAGGGTGGTTCATGAAGAGGTTGAAAAAGTTTTTCTCCCTGGGGCTGGTTACCGTACTGATCTTTTCCCTGGCGGCCGGTGCGTGGGCTGCACCAAAAGGTTGGGGTCAGACCGGCCAGGCCAGAGGACACGCTGAACGGAACATGGAGCAAGAACATGAAAGGAACATGAATGAAGGGGCCACGGTTGAGGAACAGGAAATGAATGAAAAGGAGAAAGAACCGGAACAGGAGAAAAACAGGCTAAAAAAGCAGGAAAAAAAGAAGAGCGTGACAGAACACGTTTATAAGGGTGTAGAAAACGCCCTGCAGCATGTGAAAAACCCGGTGGCCCGGGCCGCTCTGCAGGCCATTTTGGAAGGGAGAAGCGTTGCCCAGGCGGTTTATGAAGCAAAGCAGTACCTTAAGGATTGGAACGACCAGAATGAGATCCTCATCGTAGCCGGGGAATTGAAAGAGGCGCTGGAAGAGGATGTGTCCGCCGATAGCCTTACCAGGGCACAAGGTTATAAGCACCTGGGCGAGATGCTCATTAAGGCCGGAAAAATGGAGGATGCCCGTTCGCTGTTGGAGCAGGCCCTCAGGAACAACCCGGGTGACGATGAAATCTATTCTATCTTAAATAAGGTTTTTGCTAAAGTAAAAGATAATAATAAGGTAAAAGTGTATATAAAAGGAAACATGCCCGTGTTTGATGTGGCCCCCGTTATTGAAAATGGCCGCGTCCTGGTGCCGCTCCGGGTACTGGCAGAGAGCCTCGGTGCCGCCGTTGATTACAAGGACAACACTATTAACATTCAACTCAACAATTCCACCGTTAAACTGGTAGTGGGCAGCGGGAAGGCATTGGTTGACGGAAACCCGGTTATGCTGGAGGTTCCCGCCAGAGTTGTTGACGGACGGACACTGGTACCTCTGCGCTTTATCGGGGAAGGTTTGAAAGCTAAAGTAAATTACTACCGGGAAGGCAATCTTGTGGCGGTAGAATAGTGAATAAAATGCTCACAAAAGCCACCCTGTCGGGTGGCTTCAATTATTATGATACCCAGAACTGGGGCCAGGTTGCCCCGCGATGAGTAAATATTCAGTGAACCCGGGGTGCTGTTACCGGCGCTTCGCAAGTCGTTCGCTCCGGACAGCGCCGCATCCTTGTCATAACGGTTTTACTGAATATTTACTGCGATGAGTACCGCCGGGGTAAGTGGCCTATGCTATGTTTATGGTCACTTACCGTTTATCCGGCCTTTCCCTACATCCACTCCCGGACTATGATATGTGGTCGCTTACCACCGTTTTTATCTCTTCGGTTATGACTCCTGGTTGTCCGCTTCCGATGGGGCGGTCATAAATTTTTACCAGGGGCATTACCATCATTAAAGAATTGGTCAGGAAACATTCGTCGGCATCGAGCAGTTCGTGCGGGGAAACCGGCCGCTCCTGTGCCGCAATGCCCAGCCGGCGGCAGGTTTCCAGCACCACCTGCCTCATGATGCCGGGCAGCAACCCCTGATCCGGAGAGGGAGTAATCACCTGGCTGTTTTTTACCAGAAAGATATTGCTCACTGCTCCTTCTGCCACATAGCCGGCGGTGTTCAAAAAAAGTGCCTCATCCCACCCTCTTTCCCGGGCTTCCTTTTTGGCCAGCACATTTTCCAGGTAGTTTAAAGTTTTGAATTTTACTAGAGGAGATTGTTCATTACGCCGGAAAGATGACCAGCCGGCCCGAAACCCCTTCTGATAGTCCAGGGTGCTGTAAGGCAGGGGGCGGGTGGAGATGACCAGGTTACCGGCGGCTTCGCCCGGGGCCGTTCCGGCGGAAAGGGTTAAACGCAGGGCGCCGTCAATGGTATTGTTTAGTTTTATTGTTTGATGTACCAGACTGCCCAACTCAGTCAGTAACAAGGGCAGGGTCATCCCCAGGGCTGTGCATCCCTTCTCCAGCCGTTTCAGGTGTGCTTCCAGCAACACGGGTTGACCCCTACGTACCAGAATGGTCTCAAAAAGGCCGTAGCCATAAAGGAATCCCTGATCCAGTGCGGGAATTTGAGCGCGGCTTGCCGGTAGAAACTGGCCGTTTATACATATCACGGTGTTCAATTATCTAGTCACCTCACCGCATCCTCGTCATTACGGTTTTGCAGAACATTCACTGATATTCTATCACCGGGTTGAACGATGATCCTCATGCACCACCGGCCTGACGGCCAGGGAAGCGAAAGCCTGCCGGTCATCCAGACCCAGCGCCCGTACCAGTGCCCGGGCCTTGTCCAGCGTTTCTACGTACTCCATGTAAGGATCTGAATCAATGGTAATGCCACCGCCAACCTGGAAATAGATTTGTCCCCCTTTAAATATCATCGTGCGGATCACTATATTTAAATCGGCGTTACCGTCAAAGCCGATGTAGCCGATGGAGCCGGTGTAAATACCCCGGCGTACCGGTTCCAGTTCCTCAATGATTTCCATGGCCCGGATCTTTGGCGCCCCGCTGATGGAGCCGCCGGGAAAGGCCGCCGCCAGCAGGTCCACCACATCTTTATCCGGGGCCAGTTCCCCTTCCACTGTGGAAACCAGATGAAATACGGTGGCGTACTCCTCCAGCCGGTAAAGTTCCGGCACCCGCACCGATCCCGTCCGGCAGACCCGTCCCAGGTCGTTGCGCTCCATATCCACAATCATCACCAGTTCGGCCCGGTCTTTTTCACTGTTCCACAACTCCTCCCTGAACCGCATATCGCTGGCCGGGTCTTTTCCCCGGGGGCGGGTTCCTTTAATGGGCCGCGTTTCCACGTGGCGGCCGGTTACTTTTAAAAAGCGTTCCGGTGAAGAGCAGACCACCTGGAATTCTCCAAAGTTCAGGTAGGCCGCCATGGGGGCGGCATTGATGGCCCGCAGGCGCCGGTACAGGGGCCAGGGCTCCACCACCCGGGGCAGGGAAAAGCGCTGGGACAGGTTGACCTGAAAGATATCCCCGGCGGCAATGTACTCTTTGGCCCGCTGCACCGCCCGGCAGTAGCTGATTTCGTCAAAATGGGCAAAAAGGGCGGGCGCGTTTCGTTTCCCGGGATGGCTTCCATGGTGAGAGCTGTTTACCCGCGGTATACCCGTGTCGCCGGTATGTGACCACGGTCTCCGGCTTGTTTCTACGGGAACGGTTACCATTTGTTGCCGTTGCAGCCCGCTGGCCAGCAAACTGCAGGTTTCAGCCAGCCTTTGCCGCGCCCGCCGTGCGGCAGCTGCGGGACCGGTTTCCGGAAAACCCGTGGAAACCACCCATACTTCTCCCGTAACCCGGTCTACCACCGTGACCACGTCGTAAAACCCCAGGCAGAGGTCGGGGGTTTGTAAATCGTCCACGGCCAGGGAAGGCATTTTTTCCAGTACCCGCCCCAGGTCGTAGCTGAAGTATCCCACCGCGCCGCCGCCGAAAGGAAGGGGACAGCTGCCCGGGGGCAGGCGATAATGGGCCAGTAAATCTTTGAGCTTTTCCAGAGGGTGGCCGGCTAAAGGAGTGGTTTCTCCTTCCCGTTCCAGCCATAAGCGTTTTCCCCGGGAGCGCAACACCAGAAAGGGATCTGCTCCCATCAGGGAGTACCGGCCCAGTCCCTGGACGATCAACCCGCTGTCCAGCAAAAAGCTGTAGGGGCGGGAGGATAGCCCTTCGAAGAGGGCCAATACGTCTGCTGTTACCGGTATTTTTTTTATTAGAGGTAAACACACCGGCATAATCGATCCGCCCTTTCATTGGGATTCAGGCCAGGGTCAGGAAATTTGCCAGCAGTTTTTTCCCTACCATCGTTAAAATGGATTCCGGGTGAAACTGTACCCCCTCCACCGGATATTCCCGGTGCCTCAAACCCATGATTTCCCCCTGACCGGTTTGGGCGGTAATGGTCAGGCAATCCGGGAGGGTTTCTCTTTCCACCAGCAGGGAGTGGTACCGGGCAGCGGCAAAGGGATTGGGTAACCCGCGGTAAATACCCGTGCCGTCATGGTAGACCAGGGAAGTCTTACCGTGCATGGGCCGGCCTGCCCTTACTACCCGGCCCCCAAAGGCCTGACCGATGGCCTGGTGGCCCAGGCATACGCCCAGGATGGGGATGCGTCCGGTAAAGTGTTTGATTGCTTCCAGGGATATTCCTGCTTCATCTGGTGTGCAGGGACCGGGGGAAATCACAATGTGGCTTGGAAAAAGATCTTCCATTTCCTCCAGGGTCACCCGGTCGTTACGGAATACCCGTACCTCTTGCCCCAGTTCCTGCAGGTACTGGACCAGGTTGTACACAAAGGAGTCGTAGTTATCGATTACTACAATCAATTTGCCACCCTCCAGTATACTGAAGAAAAACCTCAAAATCATACGCACAGTGTGCCTTCTTAAAAAACAAAAAACCAGCCCCTGGCTGGTCCTCACCCCAGAATCTCCGAGTCGTCTCAAGCTCCCCCTGGCTCTTCCCTGCTCAGCTCAAACTCAGCTTTCAGTTGCCAAGGTCAGCTTAGCACAGGTAATTAGCGGATGTCAAGATCGTTGTATCCGGTCCGGGTAAGGCTTGCCCGGTACGTGCGGTCATGGTAATATGGGAAGTAAATACGGCTGGAAGGCTTTGACCGTCACTAAAAAATAGCTGCTATTTCAGGGGACTTTAGGCTAAAAATAATTCAAAAAGCGGACTGGAGGTTTATGACTTGCGAGCGCTGGTAGTACAAAATGTGACCATTGAAGGGCCGGGTCTTTTGCAGCCGGCCATGGAGAAGGAGGGCTGGCAGCTTGATATACGGGTGATGGATCAACCGGGGGCACACTTGCCCGCCTCTTTAGATGACTATGGCGCCCTGGTAATCCTGGGCGGCCCGATGAACGTCTATGAAGAGGAGTCCTACCCGTATTTAAGGCAAGTTGATCAACTGATTAAAGAAGCAATCCAAAAAAGTTTACCCGTGCTGGGTATCTGTCTTGGCGGTCAGCTGATTGCCAAGGCCCTGGGTGCACCTGTTGTCCGCAACCCGGTTCCGGAGATCGGCTGGTATAAACTCCGGCTTACCGCCGACGGTTTGAAGTCGCCCCTGTTTGCCGGTTTGCCGGAAGAATTTTTTGTCTTCCAGTGGCACGGCGACACCTTTGCCCTGCCTTCCGGGGTTTCCCACCTGGCTGCCAGCGAGGATTGTGTTAACCAGGCCTTTTCTTTAGGGCGGCATATCTTTGCCCTGCAGTTTCATCTGGAGGTGAACCCGGAGATAATTAATACCTGGGCCGAAGCTTATGCCGATGAGTTGGAAGAATACGGCGGTCCCGGTGCCGCCGGCCGCCTGGTGCAGGAGACCGCGACTGTCTGGGAGGAGTACCGGCAGGTGGCCGGGCAATTTTTGACTAACTGGATGGCTATTTTGTCGAGGCACTAAAACAGGTGTTTTCAGGTTAAAATAGAACGCGAAAAAGAGAGGAAAACTTTGCCCGAACGCGAATTATTTGGGCAAAGTTTTCTGGTTCCGGGAGGGATTTTTCATGGAGGTGCGTTTGGGTTCAACCTTGCTGCGCTTGATGGTGGGGGATATCACCCAGCAGGATACCGAAGCCATTGTTAATGCGGCCAATTCCAGCCTGATGGGCGGTGGTGGTGTGGACGGGGCCATTCACCGGGCCGGTGGGCCGCAGATCCTGGAGGAATGCAAGCAGATTGTGGCCCGGCAGGGCAGCTTGCCCACGGGTCAGGCGGTAATTACCACGGGTGGCAAATTGAAAGCCCGGTATGTCATCCATACCGTGGGCCCCATCTGGTCGGGGGGCAACCGGGGAGAAGACGAGTTGCTGCACAATGCCTATTATAACAGCCTTTCCCTGGCCAGAGAAAAGGGTATCAGATCCATTTCCTTTCCCTCCATCAGCACCGGTGCCTACCGTTTTCCCATCGAGCGGGCGGCGACCATTGCCTTGAAAACGGTGCGGGACTTTATTTTAGAAAACAATTTCTTTACGGAAGTACGCTTTGTTCTGTTCCGTGAAGATGATTTCAAAATCTACCAGAGGGCCTGGGAAAAGCTTTCCGGTGGAGTAGTAGGTTGAAAAATACAGGCGCCAAAGAGGCTTTTCTGCCTAAAAAGCCCGGGATTTTCCCGGGCTTTTTAGGGATTTTTCCTTTTTTAATGTGGAGTAACCTGTCATGATCTATTACTTATTGGCCTGGTCATGCTGTGGGAGCTTTTTCAAGCGTGTGGGTAACTTGCTCCTTTTGGGAGAGCAGCTTTACCCACGTCCTCACGGAATCGGCGATAATCAGGATAACCATGATCAGCATGATTGCCGAAATGGCTGCCAGCAGGTAGTTATGCTTCGGCAGGTAGTTGATGACAATATTTTGATATCCGGCTGTAATGGTGGTTACTGTCAGGAAGACCATAGGGATGAAGGTGGTCCAGGCATACCGGGCCTTGCCCATCCTGATCAGCATGGTGGTGCCGATAGCCAGGGCCATGCTGCCCAGCAACTGGTTGTTCACACCGAAAAGGGGCCAGATGGTGGAAATGCTGCCGCCGTACAGCAGGTATCCCCAGGCCAGGGTGAAAATACCGCTGGTCAGGATGATGCCCGGCCACCAGTTGTGGTCCTTTAACGGCTTGTATACCGCACCGCCGATTTCCTGCATCAGGTAGCGCCCGACCCGTGTGCCGGCATCAATTAAAGTGAGGATGAACAGCGCTTCAAACATGATGGCAAAGTGGTACCAGTAGCCCATCAGATGCCGTAAGCCGCCGATTTTGGAGAAGATGTCGGCCATGCCCACGGCCAGGGACACGGCGCCGCCGGGGCGGCCGGCCAGGTTTTCTGATACCAGCTGGGAGAGTACGGGCAGGTCCTGTACCTGCATACCCAGCTTGGCAAAGACCTCCGGTGGGCTGTTGATGGCAAAATAATCGGCGGCCGGCAGCACGGTGGCTGCGATCAGGGCCATCAGGGCCACAAAACCTTCCGTTAACATGGCGCCGTAACCGATGGGCAGAATGTCGGCTTCGCTGCGCACCATTTTGGGTGTGGTGCCGCTGGAAACAAGGGCATGGAATCCCGACAGGGCGCCACAGGCAATGGTAATGAACATGAAGGGCCATACTTTACCCGGTATTACCGGACCCCCGCCGGCTACAAACTGGGTTACCGGCGGCATCTGTAAAACGGGGTTGACGATGATTACCCCTGCCGCCAGCAATAACATGGTGCCAATCTTCATGTAAGTGCTCAGGTAGTCCCGGGGCACCAGGAGCAGCCACACCGGGAGCACCGCAGCTAAAAAGCCGTAAGCGGCAATCATCACGGAGAGCTGTTTTTTGGTAAAGGTCAGGTACGGGGCCAGGGCGGAATGCTGGACGACCGGTCCCAGCACCACCCCCAGGATGATCAGGGTTACGCCGATCACAGTTGCTTCGGCAATGCGTCCGGGACGGAGCCACTTGAGGTAGATGCCGATGAACAGGGCTATGGGTATGGTTACGCCGACGGTGAAAGTACCCCAGGGGCTCTGGAAGAGAGCGTTGACTACAGACACGCTGGCACCCGCCAGTACAATGATTAACAGGAACAGAATGGCTACGGAAGCCAGCCAGTAGGAGAAATTACCCACTTCCCGGCGGGCTATTTCGGCTAAGGATTGTCCGTCGTGCCGAATGGAAGCAAACAGAATGACCATGTCGTGGACTGCGCCGGCCACCACGGCGCCAATGAGAATCCACAAGAAGCCGGGCAGGTAGCCGAACTGGGCGGCCAGGACCGGACCGATAAGGGGACCGGCGCCGGCAATAGCAGCGAAATGGTGGCCAAATAAAACCCAGCGGTTGGTGGGCACATAATCCCGGCCGTCATTATGCGTTTGGGCAGGGGTGGGGCGATTGGTATCCAGGGCTAAAACCTTTGCCGCCATAAAGGCACCATAAAAGCGATAGGCCAGTACAAATACCAGCGCAGCAATAATTACCAGTGTTAACGCATGCAAGTCCCGTTCCCTCCTTTTAACACGGTGTTTTTTTATTTGTAAAACCGGCCGGTTCGCTTAAATTATAAAGCCCTCCCTTTCACCAGGTAACAAGAACTCAATCAACGGAACAAAAAAGGGGTTCACCGGAAATATGGTGCCATAAACAGAAAAACTCCACCGGCGGTGGAGTTATGCAGGCGTAAATATTCAATGAACCTGGTTGGATGAGACGCTGTCCTCGCTCACTCCAGTGCTTCGCGCCGACAGCACCGCGGCTTGCTTCGGGCCGCCCAGCACTCACTGAATAAGCCATTCTGCGAAGGCCAAATTTTCTACTGCCTTTTGCATTTGCCCTGGAATGAGCATCTTTGCCGGTAAGTGCTGGGTTCGCCGGGTGCTGTTACCGGCGCTTCGCAAGTCGTTCGCTCTGGACAGCGCCTCATCCTTGTCATAACGGTTCTACTAAATATTTACTTGCAGGCTTTTTTTGTCCTCGGACAGTTCGGGTAATGGTGGTCCGGTACTATTCCAGGCCCAGCATGGATTTCAGTTCTTTGACCTGGTTCTTGCTTACGGGGATTTGGGTCCGTTTGTGGTCGGCCATCACCAGCCAGTAAGTTCCCTTGAACCAGGGCAGCACACCCTCGACCCGGTTGAGATTAACCAGAAAACTCTTATGTGTTCTGAGGAAGCCTTCACTTTCGTTATACAATCGTTCCTGGAGTTCGGCCATGGTACCGGTATAGTTGTAATGGTCGTTATAGGTGAAGATTTGTACACTGCCGTCCCTGGCCCGTCCGAAGATAATGTCTTGATAATCCAGAAGTTTGATTTCCCCGTTCTTTTCAACGGGTAGTTTTTTCACCCGGCCCTTTTTATTGTTCAACAGGTCGGCCACCCGTTCCACAGCCTCCGTCCAGTCGTCGGAGCGCTTGTGCAGTTCTTCAATTCGTTTGATGGTCTTGGCCAGCCGTTTGTCTTCAAAAGGCTTCAAAAGGTAATCCACTGCTCCCAGTTCAAAGGCCCTGACGGCATACTCGTTGTAGGCCGTGGCAAAGACCACCAGGGGTGGGTGCGGGGAGGAAATCATTTGCCGGGCGGCTTCACACCCGGACATTCCCCGCATCTGGATGTCCAGGAAAACCACATCAGGCTGCAGTTCGGCCACCAGTTTCAGGGCTTCCTGTGCGTCCTCGGCTTCACCTACCACCCGGCATTCCGGGTATGCCGACAACAGGTATTTAAGTTCGTCCCGGGCCAGGGGTTCATCGTCAACCACAACAGCTGTAAAGGGCATCTTCCTTCACCCCCTGGGAGCTGGTTTCTTTAGGAAAGCGCAAGAGCACTTTGGTACCCTGGCCGGGTATGCTGTGCACCTGCAGCGCATATTCCGGGCCGTACAGGCCCTTTAAACGTTCATTGACAATGAACAGGCCCAGCCCGTGGCCGCGCCCGTAGCCGGGCAGGAGGATTTTATCCAGTTCTTTCGGGAAAATACCCACACCATTATCTTCTATGGTAACTACCACTTCTTCAGGTTGATCTTTAGCTATGATTTTTATCCTCCCGCCCTGCCTCTTGGGTTGCAGGCCGTGCTTAATGGCATTTTCTACCACCGGTTGCAGGGTAAAGGCGGGAACGGGGCATGTTAAAGCTGCGGGGTCTACAAGCTGGACTACCTGTAGCTTGTTGCCGAAACGGGTTCCCTCGATGGCCAGGTAGGCCTCCACATGGGCCAGTTCTTCCGCCAGGGGAATGGGAGCATCATCCTTTCGCAAACTGTACCGGAAGAAGCTGGCCAGCTTGATCAACAGTTCCCGGGCCTTGTCCGGCCTGGTGCGTACCAGGGAGACAATGGTATTTAAGGCGTTAAACAGGAAGTGGGGGTGTACCTGGGCCTGGAGCGCTTTTAGTTCTGCCTGGGAACGCAACCGGGCCTGGTACTCCAGTTCAGCCAGTTCCAGCTGGGTGGAGAACAGGTGGGCCAGACCCCGGGCCAGCTCCAGGTCTACCGGGGTGATGCTGCTCTCCCGGTCGTGATAAAGCTTTAATGTGCCTATGGTTACGTCCCGCCGTTTAAGCGGAACTACCACCGCAGAGCCCAGACGGCATCGTTTTTCCTGGCACCCAATTTCCCCTTTGGTTTGGGCCAGCTGCACTTCCCCGGTTGCCAGGGTCTGCAATGTAGCGCTGGTCAAAATGGGATTCCCCGGGTGGTGATGATCGCTGCCTGTGCCCACATGGGCCAGGATTTCCCGCTCGTTGGTGATGGCCACGGCGGCCAGCTTGACGGAATTATAAATAATCCGGGCCGTCTGCTCGGCTGACTCCCGGTTCAACCCGTGCCGTAAAAAGGGCAGGGTTTGGGTGGCTATGCGCAGCGCCTGCTGCGCCTGGCAGGCGGCGATGCGTTCCCTCTGCTCAGCGGCGGTTTTGACAATGACCATGAAAATGGCCACCCCAATGGAATTGACTATAATCATGGGCAGGCCGATGATCTGCACCAGTGCCCAGGCCTCGCTGAAGGGCCGGGCAGTGAGCAGGATAATACCCATTTGCAACACTTCCCCGGTCAGCCCCGCCACCAGGGCAACGTGCCAGGGGACGGAACCGCGGCGGTAATAATGCTGGACCAGGCCGCCCAGTGTTCCTTCTGCTACCGCGGCCAGGGCGCAGGAAAAGGCGGTGAAACCACCCAGCAGGTAGCGGTGTACACCGGCGATCAGGCCCGCCCCGGCCCCCACCAGGGGGCCGCCCAGCAAACCGGCCACCATTACCCCCACCACCCGGGAGTTGGCCAGGGCGCCGTGGATGGGCACGGCGGCATAGGTGCCCAGTATGCCCAGCCCGCCCAGGACCACAATTAACAACAGCTTGTCCCGGATGGTAAGTTGCCTGGATAATATACGTCCCAAAGCCGGCGTCCGGGAAATAATGAAGGCCGCCGTGGCGATCAAACTCAATCTTTCTGCTAGGGTCAGGGCTAAGGACCAGGTCATGGCCTGTTCCCCCTTTCATACTCCAGCCAATAGTATAGCAAATTGATTATGAATAGTCAGTACGTCTCCGGCAACCAACATTTTACTTTTTTACCCTTCATCCGTTTGAGATTCTGATTTGATCAATTAACACCGGTTCTTCCTGCAACCGGCTTATATATTCTTCGAGATTTATCTCTTGCGAACGGATAAAGAATACCCGTCCTCCTTTAAAAGAGGCATGTTTCAGATGGGGTATGCGCACGTATCCAAAACGTTGGGAGGAGACATACCCGGTGGTATAATGGGGGTCGTCGGAACAGCATATTTCCGCCAGCGTCCCGGCGTAGATTACCTTGGTGGCCAGAGCCAGGGCTTCCCTGACCCTGAAGTGTTCCAGCCCCATTGATTCCAGCAGGCGCGATAATTCCGCTGCGGCCCGGGGCGTGTAATCCATCCGGGAAACGCGTACTCCCCGCCAGGGGTCGGGTTCCAGGCGTCTGCCGCTTGCTGCATCCATTATGACTGCTCCCCGCATGTTTTGACCACCGGGTGCAGGTCCCCGGGCCAGCAACTCCAGGGCCCTTTCAATAGCTGCTGGCTGTACCCCGCTGGCAGAAAGCAATTGCCGGGCACACCAAAGAGCATGTTCATGGTCCTTTGTTTTTGCCGTTTGCAATGGTAGGGCGGTAATATATTTTATGTACTGGAGCTCCAGGCGTTCCACGTTAATGTTTATAAAATCAGGCTCCCCCAGGGCATGGCTTTTTGCCCGGTGGAGCATCTGCTGTATTGTTTGGGCAACCTGTTCGAAAGGGACAATTTTTTCTGCCCCCGAAATGTGCCGCCCGCCCTTTTCGTGGGGTCCCCCCTGGGCGGCCCTCATGCGGACGCTATAAACCATGGTTTTCAAAGGAACTTCTCCTTTCTATCTGCTCTTTCGTTCTTGCCATTATCCTGGTCAATGGCCAGGCCGTGAAGGCCGTATACAGCATTAAATCAGACCTAGTTTTTTCCCGGCCTTTTGGAAGGCATTTAAAGCAAACTGGATATTGTCTTCAGTATGGGTGGCCATAAGGGTAATTCTTAAACGGCTGGTTCCCTCCGGTACCGAGGGCGGGCGAATGGCCGGGACAAATACACCCATTTCAGCCAGGATGGCAGATAACGCCAGGGCTTTGTGGGCATCTCCAACAATCAGGGGAATGATAGCAGACCGGGTGGGTAACACCTCGAAACCCATGTCCTTTAACCCTTGATACAAAAACTGGACGTTAGCATGAAGTTGCCGGCGTAGCTGTGGTTCTTCTCCCAGTACATCCAGAGCAGCCATGGCAGCAGCAATTACGGGCGGGGAAAGGGCTGTAGAATAGATAAAACTGCGGGCGCGATTACGTAAGAAGTCTATTAAACTGGTACTGCCGGCCACGTACCCTCCTTCACTACCCAGGGCCTTGCTCAGGGTACCCATTTGAATAATGCCCCGCTTTTCCAAACCAAAGTATTCCACCGTACCTGCTCCCTTGTCTCCCAGTATTCCGGTAGCATGTGCGTCATCTACCATTAGGAGGGCTTGAAACTCTTCGGCCAGTTCAAACAATTGGGGTAAGGGAGCTATGTCACCATCCATGCTGAAAACCCCATCGGTAACGATTAAGCGCCTGCGAAAGGAAGTGCTTTCCGAAAGAATGTGCCGTAAATCTTCCATATCGCCGTGACGGTATATTCTCACCGTAGCCCGGCTAATCCGGCAGCCGTCAACGATGCTGGCATGGTTAAGCTGATCACTGATAACCAGGTCGCCCCGGCCCACGAGGGCCGATATCACTCCCAGGTTGGCCATATACCCGGTGTTAAAGACAATTGCGTCTTCGGTTCCTTTGAACCGGGCAATTCTTTTTTCTAAAAGACGGTGCAAAGTAAAATTACCTGTGGTCAGGCGGGAGCCCCCGCTGCCGGTTCCCCATCTTTTTACGGCGGCTATTGCTGCAGCCTTTACCCGCGGGTGGGTAGCTAAACCAAGGTAGTTGTTAGAAGAAAATAATAGCATTTCCCGACCGTTAATAATGGTTTTGGGTTCAGAAGGGCCGTCTATAAGGTACAATGAACGATACAGATTATGTTCTTTCATTAAACGCAATTCTTCGCTTAAGAAATCAATCAATTTTATTCCCTCCCCGAAACTTAAAGCAATGCGCGGGTTAAATGTTATTCTCCACCGTTAACCGTTATTCCTGCATAGGTTAACGTTTTTAAGCCGCTCTGCCACGCCCCGACTGCACCCTATAACGAAAAATGGTTTTCTATTGTCAATTTACTATGGACAACTTATCAGAAATGTGTTACTGTTTCATGTAAAGGGATTTAACCGCATAGCCGTGTCCGGGTTCCCCTGCCAATCAGGCAGGGGTAAAAGGGAACCAGGTGAAAATCCTGGACGGTGGGGCCACTGTGAATGGGTAGCAGCTTTCCACAGGGCCACTGGACCGGAGAGTCCGGGAAGGCGGGAAGCAGGCGATGACCCATGAGTCAGGAGACCTGCCCGGGCACGCGGCACGGAAAGCCTCCCAGGGAACAGGGGTTTGTGCCGGTGGTAATCTTACCATTTTTTACGTGGGATTATAGCCATTGTAAACAAACCCCGGTCTCTGACAGGCCGGGGTTATTCGTTTTAATGTGTACCATTTTCGGTTAAATGGCAGCAAATGGTTTAATGTCCTGCTGCCTGATGACAATTTCATACCGGAACGGGTGCTTTTACCCCGAGGGGTGAAAGTGAAAAGGGAAGCCGGTGCAAATCCGGCGCGGTCCCGCCACTGTGAGGGGGAGGGACTCCACAGCAAAGTCACTGTCCAGCACTCAGTAAGATTGCTTTCTGCTTTGATAGAAATTTGGTTACTGCTACGATAAGGTTACGGCGAAGGAAACCATAACATGGCTGAGTGCTGGATGGGAAGACGTGGAGCTCCGGTGAACCCGAGCCAGGAGACCTGCCCGTTACCGGAACGACCGGACCAACCTGCGCGGACGGGGGGTGGTTTAATTTGTCGTGGCATGATTGTGGTGCCAGGGCTAATCCTCCATCTGGGTAGATGGGGGATTTTTTATTAAGGCAAGATGGGAAGGGGTCTGTATGTCAATTTATGGTGGACTTCTGCTGGCAACTCTTGTTCTCAGTATTAAAACAGGATTGATCCTGGGTGCCTCGTGGCTGAGCCGGTGGGGGCTGGTGCTGACATCTTTTTTGTTCGGGAGTATCCTTTACGGGCTGGTTGTATTCTTTGGTACACATCAACAAACCCTGATTTCCTTTCTGGATCGTTACACCTTTGCAGGAGCCTTGCTGGTAGCCATATTTCTGATTTACCTGGGGCTGCAGGAGGAAAAGGGAGCAGGGAGTTCCTCCCCGGGTTGCTTGCGTGAAGCAAGTTTTCGCTCCAGGGGAGATGGGGAATTTGCCGGTAAGGCGGTTGCCTCTAACAGCTCCTGTCATTTCCTTGCAGGACAGCCGGCGCCAGGGGCTGTTATTTCTCCTGCTCTGGAGCGGTTTAAGTATGCCCTGGGTTTTTTACCCTGTCCTTTATGCCTGGTTGCCCTGGCCTTTTCAGTCATTGTAGCCAGTTCCATGGTGGGTACAGGGCTTTCTCGCCTGGGACTGTTTGTTGCGGTGCTGTTTTTTATCCTGGTTATTGTGACCAGCCTTGCCATGAGAAGAGCGATCCGTTTGACCGGGTATAAGCCTGTAGCTATTTTTAATCCGTTGTTGTTGTTTACCGGATTGATGACGCTTATCTTTGCTCTTTTTATTCCCAACTTTGTCCAGGCCATGACCATGCCCTTAACTCCCGTGAACATTGATTCGCCCCGCTGGCTGGCGGCGGTGTTAGCGGGGTTGGTGATCTTAAGCCTGGCGGGTTATTTTCGCTATCAGATCAATTTTTTAAAGGAACGTGATGATTGATGACCATTCCTGGTTCCGAATATTTAACCAAAATTTTGCATGCCGCATCCCAGAGCCTGCTAATTCCCGATATTATGGGTCTGCTCTTCTTTCTCGTTTTTGCCTTCATGGAACTGGGTAGTTTTGTGGCTGAAATGAGGAGAAGAAAAGTTATTCAGCCAGTCAACCTGCTGGAAGTAATTCATGACGTGGGAGGGGTTTCCCTCTGGCAGATGCGTAACCTGCAGCAGGTGCTTGATAGCAGTGCTTTAAATCCGCGCCAAAAAAAACTGGTATCGGATCTTTTGGCAAAACCCGGACTGTCCCCTGAGGTCAGGAGGCTGGTGGCTCAGGACATACTGGACCGTGAAGAATTCCGGTTTAAACAAACACTGGACAAAACGGATTTACTGGCCAAACTCAGCCCGGTTTTCGGGTTGATGGGCACTCTTATCCCCCTTGGTCCCGGGCTGGCTGCTCTGGGGCAGGGTGATGTGCGGGGATTGTCCGAAGCAGTGATCATTGCTTTTGATACTACGGTGGTGGGTGTGGCTGCCGGAGCGGTGGGTGCTCTCATTTCCAGGGTGCGTCGTCGCTGGTACGAGCAGGATTTAAGGTATCTGGAGTTGCTGCTGGAACTGGTGGTGGGGGGTGAAAGCCGTGCTGTTCAGGAGACGGAGGCGGGAGCGGTTGTCCGCAGAAGAAGTTGATCTCCTGGGCGGGCTGGCCAATCTGATTGATGTGATGCTGGTTTTTTGCTGCGGTTTGATGGTCGCCCTGGTACTTTCCTGGAACCTGCAGAACATTATCTTTGCCAAAGTAAAGCCCGAGGAAAAACAGCGACTCATGCAAAGCATTCAGCGGGTGATTAACGTGGAACGGGGTAAGGAGCTTAAGGAGATACCCGGGATAGAACAGGGGGGCGGCTTTGGTTACCAGGAGATGGGTACGGTCTATCAGGACCCGAAGACCGGGAAGTTGATCATGATTGAGAAGAATAGCCAATAAGTGAGGTGGCAGTGGATCAATGCCCACAGGTAAAGCAAAATGGAAAAAACACCCGACCTTGCTATTCCTGAGCCTGATAGTCCTGATTATTGTTTTCTTAATAAGTGCTTCCGGGGCTGCAGCAAATGAAAATGCACGCACAAGGGTGGTCATGCTTTTGGGCAGTGAGGGGTTTCTGGTACCCCTGGTGGATGCTTACGGCCAGCTGCAGAACTATCCTGTTGAGCTGAAGTTATTTAGCTCCAACGACCTGAAGAGCGAAGAAAAAATCCAGCAGCTGAAGCAATCGTTGCAGGATGCAGATGTATTCTTGATGGAAATGATTGGAGCCTCAACCATTCAAACAGTTGGGCCTTTATTGCAGGACCTGCCTGAAAAGTGCGAGGTGCTTTCCACCCGTAGCGGTTCTTTTCCTGAATACCCCCGTATTGATGAAAGTCAAAATACTTTCCTGGCTCAATATTTTGTAAATGGCGGCGTGGAAAATATGCGGCGGCTGGTATTGTATCTGGCCTCCAGATACGGACAGGTAACAACCGGAGAACAGTTAGATCCGGTTAAAATGCCCGTCCGGTTCATCTACCATCCTGATGCTGAGGGACTTACCTTCAACGTGGATGGGCTGTACCAGACGGTATGCAATGCTGTATACGCGGCGGGTGATAGTGCGGCTCAGGGCCTGGCGGTAAATGAAGTTCACCGGGCAGTTTATGACAGCGTTTACGCTTCCGTGTACCAGCCGGATAACAGTACGAACTGGACACTGGCCCGGCTGGCGGTGAACCAGGCCGTGTACGACCGGTGCGGGGGGGCTTCTACCCTGGATACCAGTGGTCTGTACCGAACTGTGGCTGAAGCCGTATACCTGGCGGAGCAGGGAGAAACGGGATTACAGGCCCTTTATGATACCGTGCGCCAGTCTGTTTACCAGGCGGTATATCATAGCGACGGGCAAAGTGCCGGTTTGGCCGTAGATACAGTTTATAATGCCCTTTATGACCGGGTTGCGGCCGCTTATCTGGGGGATGCTCAGGCTACAGTCTACCGGGCGGTATATGATGCCCTTTGGGGGCCGGAGCTTTCCGGGTTTGACCTTACCCAGGTATATCAGAGCGTGCATGATGCCGTATACCTGCCTACCGGCGGTGGAGGCGGTACGGGACTGCCGCCGGGCACTTTCGGTACTTCAGGTGGTTATCTTGCCTGGTATAAAGCCAGCGGACATTTAAAAGAGGGAGCTCCGTGGGTCGGCATTATTAGCTACGATAGCTTCTTTAAAAATAGTGATATCGACATGTATCTGGCCGTCCAGAGGGAACTGGAAGCCAGGGGAGTCAATGCGCTTTTGGTTTTCAGTGACAGCAGCAGCCGCAAAACGGCCTTTCAGGACTTCTTTATGCCCGGCGGCAAAAGACAGGTGGACTTTCTCATTGCCGGGATTGGATTTAACTTCATTTACGGCCAGCCGGAAGCCGGTATCGAGTTGTTTAAACAGTTAAACGTACCGGTTATGGCACCGGTTTACAGCAGCGATTTAGAGGATTGGCAGAGCAACCCGGCAGGTATCAGCAGTGAGGTGGCCTGGCAAATTGCCTATCCTGAACTGGACGGACGCATTGAGCCGGTATTCATGGGTGGCAGTACGCTGGTAAGGGTGGATGAAAGTACGGGGGCTCGCATAGTCAAAAAAGTACCCCTTCCCGATCGTATTGACCGCCTGGTAGGCCGGGCATTGGCCTGGGTAAACCTGCGGCAGAAAAGCAATGCAGACAAAAAAATAGCCCTTGTTTACTATAACCACCATGCCGGTAAGGATGATATCGGCGCCGCTTATTTAAACAGTATCGCCAGCGCAGCGGTTATTTTGCAGGCATTGCGGGACAATGGTTACCGGGTGGAAGGCGACCTCAGCCCCCAGGCAATAGAAGAACTAATTCGCAGGCAGGGCAGAAATGTCGGCAGCTGGGCGCCGGGAGAACTGGCCGAACTGGTGCAGGCGGGAGCCTTAGTCCTGCCTGTGGAAAAATACCTGGAATGGTACGCTACCCTGCCCGGGGAGCTGCGGGCGCAGGTGGAAAAGGAATGGGGTCCACCTCCGGGTAACATCATGGTTTACGAAGGCAACCTGGTTATTCCCGGTGCCACACTGGGTAACATTTTCCTTGGCCCGCAGCCCGTACGGGGGTGGGGGGATGATCCCGACAAGATTGCCCATTCCCCAGCTTTGCCTCCCCCCCACCAGTATATAGCCTTTTACCTCTGGTTGCAGAAGGAGTTCTGTGCCGATGCGGTAATTCACCTGGGTACCCACGGCACGCTGGAATGGCTGCCCGGCCGGAGTGTGGGGCTGGGAGAAAATGACTGGCCGGATGTTTTGATTGGGAACATGCCGGATATCTACCCTTACATCGTGAACAATCCCGGTGAAGGAACTCAGGCCAAGCGCCGGGGTTATGCAGTAACCATCGACCACCTGATACCGCCCATGATCCAGCCCGGGCTCTACGGTGAGCTGGCCGAATTGCAGCAGCTGGTGGTGGAATATCAGAATGCCTTAAGCGGGGGCAATACAGCCAGGGCGGCCAGCCTGCAGGAACAAATTATGGAAAAGGTTAAGGCAAATAGTCTCGACCAGGATCTGGGCATTGATCTTCAGGCGACTGAATTTTCCCGGGTGGCTTTCCTTCTCCATGAGTATCTGGAGGAGCTGGCAACGGAGCTCATGCCCTACGGCCTGCATACCTTCGGTCTGCCGCCCCAGGGAGAAATGCTGGATTTGATGGTTGATTCCATTGTGGCCTACGATAAGGAAGCCAGAGAAGGCAGCCGGGAGGAAATCAGAGAGCGCCTGCTTTTGACCATCAACGAGATAACCAATTTACTCCGGGCTCTTTCAGGTGAATTCATCGAACCCGGTCTGGGCCGGGACCCGGTGCGTGTACCCGATGCCCTGCCCACAGGCAGGAACCTGGTTTCCTTTGACCCGCGCATGGTGCCCGATGCGGCAGCCTGGAAAACGGGTAAAGAGGCTGCTGATCAACTGGTGGCAAGATTCTACGCGGAAAACGGACGGTATCCGGAAACGGTGGGGGTGGTACTGTGGGCCATCGAAACCATGCGCACCCAGGGAGAAACTGTGGCCCTGATCCTGCGGTTAATCGGCACTGAACCGGTATGGGATAAAAGCGGCCGGGTGAGCACGGTGAAAGTCATCCCCCTGGAGGAACTGGGAAGGCCACGGATTAACGTGCTGGTGACCATCTCCGGCCTGTTCCGGGATACCTTTTCTCATGTGGTGGGTGTGCTGGATGAGGCCTTCAGGAAGGTTGCTCTTTTGAACGAGGACCCGGAAAGCAACCTGGTGCGCAAGGTTTACCTGGACTTGAGGGACAAGCTGCAGGAACAAGGTCTATCAGAACAAGAGGCGGATGCTCTGGCGCTGGCCAGGATCTTTGGCGACGCTCCGGGAACCTACGGTACGGGTGTCTCAGAACTGGCCCAGGCCACCAGCGCCTGGGAGGACAAAGGGGATCTGGTGGATACTTACATGAACCGCATGTCCTACATTTACGGCAAGACTGCTTATGGCGTGCCGGCGCGGGATGTTTTCCGGGAAATCCTGAAAAGCGTGGATGTGGTTACCCAGGTGCGGGATTCCCTGTGGGGCGTACTGGACAACGATGACGTGGCCCAGTATCTGGGCGGGCTGAAACTGGCGGCGGAAGCGGCCTCGGGCGAGAAAGTGCAGTCGTATATCGTCAACACGCGTACAGGCAGTGCCCGGGTGCAGACTTTAAGTGAGTTTGTGGGTACGGAATTGCGGAGCAGGTTGTTGAACCCCAAATGGATCGAGGGGATGCTTAAGGAAGGTTACGCCGGCGCCCGGGAGATTGGCGACCACGTTGCCAACATGTTCCTCGTGGATGCCACTCTGGAGGGTATTGGTGATTGGGCCTGGCGGCAGGTTGCCGAAACTTTCATCTTTGATGATAAGATAAGAAGCCAGCTGGACCCCTTTGTAGTGCAGTCCATCATCGGCTGGAGCTTAGAGGCGGCGCGGCGGCAGATGTGGCAGGCCGATCAGGAGACGTTGACCAGACTGGCCGACATTTACATGCAAACGGCCGCCCAGTATGGCGTGGTCTGCTGTCACCATACCTGTGCCAACATAAAGTTCAACGAATGGGTGGCCAGTTATTCCACCCTGGACAGCAGTATGCTGAACAGGTTCAAAGAGGTCTTCAGCAAAGCTACAAAAAGGGATCTGAACCTTAAAACCGAGGTCTCGGCACCCAGTTCCAGGCACCAGAGCCCCAGCCGGGCGGCGGAACAGGTTCGGGCACAGGAACCTCCTGTGCAGCAGCCTGTTACTCAACCGGTACCCGTACAGCAGTCTGTAGAGCAAAAACCAGAAACCACACAGGTCCTACCGGCTGCATCAACAGGTGCGGGTGAAGGAGAAAAGGCGACGGAGGGATCGCCATCCAGACAGGAGCAGCAAGTGTCTCAGAATACTGGTGCGGCCGGAGCCGGTCCCCAGCAGGTGACCAGCCGGGAAATGCCGCAGCAAAAGGCAGATGAGCAGGCCCAAAGGCCAGGGGGCAGGGCCTATGAGCTGGAAGTAGAGAAAAAAGCGCAGGCTACAGCAACTGCCCGTAAGGCCGTTTCCTTCGTAGCCATCCTGGGCGCTTTAGGGCTGCTGGCCCTCTTTATCAAGGGTTATTTTGCCGGAAGGACGTAACATAAGGCCAGTCCCGCGCCTGGTTACCGTGTTGATGGCGCGATCCGGGCGCGGGCCAGCTAACAAATTTATGGAATACAAACAGAATTTGCTTTGAAAACCCATTCTCCTTTCCGGGAGTTGATATATCCGGCAGAAATTGTGCCGGATCCTTTTTTAAAATAAGCTGTTTTAATCATAACAAAATTGCAAATGATGGAGGCGGTTTCTATGAAGACCCGTCACTTTTGCAGACGTTTGAGTGTCCTGGCCGTAGCGGTTTGTTTTTTCGCTGGCCTGCTGATGCCGCTTGGGGTACCGGGCCGGGTGGAAGCGGCAGTTTCACCCCTGGCTGATAAGGCAGTGCAGTTTCTGCATCGTGACTATTTAAAAAACGGGTTGATTAACTCGGAGGTGGGTGTGGGCTCGTATGCCTTTTATGTGCTAAGCCAGGCCGGTGTTGATGCCGGTGCCTGGGTACGCCAGGGAGTAAGTTTCCGGGAGGCAGTGCTAAAGGCGGTCAGAGATGATCTGGATAAAGCAGGTGAAGTGCGGGCAAAGCAGCTTGCCCAGGACCTGGTGGCCATGCAGGCGCTGGGAGAAAAGGATCTGGCCGGCCGGTTGCTGCAGGTCTTGAAGAACAGGCAGACAGACAAAGGATTTGAAGACATTGGGCCGTTAAGCATCTACAGCAACATGCCTTCCTTTGATCTTTTAAGCAGAGCCGGGTTAATGGATCAGATAAACACCGGCCTGGCCAGGAATTACATCCTGGAAAAACAGTATGTCAAGGCACAAAATGCCCAGTACGGAAGCTGGGGGTCACTGGATGGTAATGCATATTACGCCGATTTCATGGCCACGGCCCAGGCGGTGAGGGTGCTGCACTACCTGGATCCGGAAAAGAAAGATCCTCAGGTGCAGGAGGCCATTAAAAACGGCCTGGCCTGGATACAAAAGCAGCAGAAGGCAGACGGCAGCTTTGTGGCCGGTATGGACGACCCGGTGATCGATACTGCGGAAGTAATTGTGACCCTGAAAACCCTGGGTATGGACCCGGCGGCCTGGAAAAGCGGCACAGGAAAGAGCGCTGTTGATTATCTGATGAGTAAGGCACTAAACGCCGATGGGAGCTTCGGTACGTCGGGGAATGCCATGGACGCCACCTGGGTGCTGTGGGCCTGTCTGGCGCTGGAAGGGAAGGCGAAGAACCAGGCAACACAGCCACAACCCGGCCCGCAGGAGGAATCCGGCCGGCAAACGCAACCCGGTATGGTGGCCAGTTTTACGGATTTGAAAGGCCACTGGGCGGAAGGGGCCATCAACAGGCTGGTTCAAATGCAGGTTGCGTCGGGTTATCCAGACGGCACCTTTAAACCCGAAGAGCAGGTAACCCGCTATGAAATAGCCTCCATGATGGTGCGCCTGCTAAAGCCGGCGGCGGTTTCCTGGCAAGACCTGCTTATGCTCGACCGGGAGTTTAAAGATAGCCGGTATATTCCGCAATGGGCCCATGAGGCCGTGGCCGTGGCCTTGAGGGAGGGACTCATCTCCGGTTACCCGCAACCGGACGGTACCCTTATTTTTAAAGGGGAGGAACCGGTAAGCCGGGCCGAACTGGCCGCCGTTATGGCCCGGATTATTGAAAAGAAATGCGGGGAGGTGGCGCCGAAAGAGCTGGATTTTGCCGATGCGGATCAAATTCCGGCCTGGGCGAAAGAGGCCGTGGGGGTGGCTTACGCTAAAGGGGTTGCCGGCGGCTATCCCGACCGGACCTTCCGGGCTGAAAAAAAGGTCACCAGGGCCGAGGCGGCCGCCATGCTTTTGCGCCTGACTGATGTGCTGTAAGAGGGTATCGAAAAGGCCCTGAAAGGCAAAAGAAGGAATTTGTTCCTGCGGGGGACAAGCTGCCATGGTGGAATTTTACAAGGCTCTGCATGAGAAACATCGTAAGGGGGTCAGGAAGTTGTATAATCATAAAAGGATGATTAAAAAGCTGAGTTTGTTACTGGTTTTAGTCATGGCCGTAACCATGCTGACACCGGTGGTAAATGCCGGCGCCAGCGGGATGCCGGCCTCACCGGCCAACAATGCCGTGCAGTTTCTGTACAACGAATACATCCAGAAAGGAATCAATAATTCGGAGTATGGGGTCGGCTCCTACGCCCTGTATGTATTGAAGCAAGCCGGGGTGGATGTCAGTTCCTGGGAGTACAACGGTGAAAATCTCAATGATGCGGTTGTAAAAGCTGTCTACAGCGATATTTCACAGCCGGATAAGGTTCCGGCCAAGATCCTGGCCCAGGACCTGCTGGCCGTTCAGGCGCTGGGGCGAAGCGATCTGACCGATCAGCTTGTGGAGATCTTGAAAGACAGACAGACGGAGAACGGCTTTGATACGGGAACTTACAGCCTTTTCAGCAACCTGCCGGCCTTTGACCTGCTGGGCCGGGCGGGGTTTATGAGTGTTGTTAATGCGGTATACGCGAAGGAGTACATTTTAAGCCAGCAACTTACCGTCAACGAAGAGGTATATGGGAGCTGGGGCGGGAGCTGGACCGACAAAGATGGCACCCATTATTTTGCCGACTTCATGGCCACGGCCCAGGCGGTGAGGGCACTTTACTACCTGGACCCGGAAGGAAAGGATGCTGATATTCAGGCCGCCATCAGCAAGGGCCTGGCCTGGATGCAGAAGCAGCAGCAGGCCGATGGTAGCTTTGTGGCCGGATGGGACGACCCGGCCATTGACACCGCTGAAGTGGTTGTGACCTTAAAGGTACTGGAAAGGGATCCAGCTGATTGGAAGACCAGTGACGGAAAAACGGCCGTTGATTATCTGATGAATAATGTCCTCAATCCGGATGGTAGTTTCGGCACCTCAAAGAACGCCATGGATGCCATCTGGGTGCTTAGTGCCTGTAATTCACTGGAGATACAGCCTACCGTCTGGCGTTTTTACCTTGACCCTTCAACCAACACTTTGAATATAGGCGCCCAGCAACAATTCCGGGCCGTCTGGCAGGACGCCTGCGGCCAGTCTGACGTAACGCAGTGGGCCATCTGGTCCGTGGCCGACAGCAGCATTGCCAGCGTTGATGACAGTGTTTATGGTCTGGTCAAAGCGATAAAGGCCGGCCAGACGGTGGTGAAGGCCGTATACAACGGGCTTACGGCTTGGGCTGCCCTGACCGTGAAATCTGCGGCTGGAGGCGGCGGGACCGCTACAGCGGTAACGGTGGGAATGGCCGTCGTAGGAATGAACAACGAGCTCTTATTTGGCCCTTCTTACGTCACGGTGACCAAAGACAATCAATGGGGCCTCACCGCCCTGGGCGCCCTGGATGCATCGGGCGTTCCCTACCATACCTCCACGTGGTCCTGGGGCATTCTGGTAGATGAAATTGCCGGGCAGGCCAACAGCGGCATGGCCGGCTGGATGTATACGGTGAACGGGCAGGTTCCCTCCTATGGTCCCGAAAAGTACAACATTAAAGAGGGCGACAGGATTATCTTCTATTACAGCAAGAGCATGGACCAGCAGCCCCCCAAATGGGACGACCTGATGAAGCAGGTTTCTGCCGGGAATATTCAAACGGGCAATCTGCCCGCTCCGGTGAGCGATTCCACCTTAAATGCGGCCATCGAGGATGCCGGTTCTGCCGGCCGGGTCGTTCTGCAGGCGGAAGATAATCAAACTGTTCTGGCTCTGACGGTGGACCAGCTGGCTAAAATAACCGGTGTCAATAAACCGCTGGCCGTTACCGTTCAGGGCGTGCAGTTTATACTCTCGGTGGACAGCCTGAAAGTGCCGGAACTAACGGCTGCCGGTATGGCTCAGTTGCAGGTTAAGGCCCAAAAGTTGAGCAGTACCGAAGCCCATGAACTGGTCAAGCCTGTTGCCGGCGAACTTAAACTGGTGGGCGATGTCTATGAGCTGGACGTGCTGGCGGTGAAGAAAGACGGCACGGTGCAAAAGATCGGGCAGTTCCCCGACTGCCGGGTGCTGCTGCCGGTACCCGCTGAAGCCAGGGAAGCGGCGGCGACCGGCCGGGTGAAAGTATATCGCTATGATGAAAGCGAAAAGACCTGGGACGAAGTGGGCGGAACCTATGACCCGGCGGCAGGTGGCTTGGCTTTTAAAGCCGATCATTTCAGCAAGTACGCCTTGATGGAAACCACCGCCCCGCCTGCAGTAAAAACCTTTGCCGACATTGCCGGGCACTGGGCGCAGAAGGAGATCGAAATTATGGCCACGAAAGGGTTCGTGGCTGGTGTAGGCGACAACAAATTTGCACCGGAAGCCACCGTTACCCGGGCCGAATTTGCCGCCATCCTGGCCCGTATGGCCGGCCTGACGGCCGATCCGGACGGGGCAAAGCGCTTCAATGACGTGCCGCAAAACGCCTGGTACTGCGGCATGGTGGGTGCGGCGGCGAAAGCAGGATTGGTGCGGGGAACCGGCGAACACAGTTTTGCACCAAATGAGCCCATCACCCGGGAGCAAATGGCGGCCATGATGGTGCGGTTAATGGCCCGGGAAGGACAGGATATGGGTATTGGTGAGGCCGATGCGGCCAGAATACTGGCCGGCTTTGAAGATGCTGCCTCTATTTCTCCCTGGGCGCGAAACTCTGTAGCCCTGGTGGTACGGGAGCAGGTCATGAAGGGCCGGGCGCAGGCCCGGTTCATCCCTGCAGGCAATACCACCCGGGCGGAAGCTACTGTAGTGTTGTACCGGGTGTGGCAGAAGTTACAGCCGTCTGCTCAAAACAAGTAACAGAAAAGATAAAACCTCCATTCTGCATTTAGCAGAAATTAGGGCATGGAAGAACGGGCGGTGGTCGTTCCGGAGCCCAGGAGCGACGGAGGACGACTGCCGCCCGGGTGATTTGGCAGCAGTACCTTTTAAGGATGCCGGGTGAACCAGGAGCATGCTGCCGGCCGCGTGCCGCCCTTGTGCGGGAGCGGATGCCGTTCCGCTCCCTCGGGCGCTACAGCATGAAATGCTTACTTCTGTTTACATGGGGTGATTCCATGAAGCGCAAACTCATTTATGTTACTGGTCTGCTGGTGATTCTGGCCGGGGTGCTGGGCCCAGCCCTTTACATGCACAAAGTTTTCAGCTCTCAGCAGCAATACCGGCAGGCTTATAGCAACCAGGTAACCGACAGCCAGACAACTAACTACAGTGCAACCGAACAGGAAAATGCTCCTGCGCAGAGCCAGCCCGCCGCCGGTTCCGGTCAACCTTCTGCCGGAATAAGTACAACCCGGCCTTCCGGCGAATCAACACCAAGCCCGTCACCTGCGGCCAAAGAAAAAGCCGGGGCGGCTGGCGGCGGCCAGAGCAAGCAGTCTACCGCTGCTTCCCGGCAGAGTACGGCTTCTGGCGGGCCGGATGAAAGTGCTTCTTCTGGTGAGCCGGCTAAAAATGCTTCTGCTGCGCCGGAGAGTGAAGCCGCATGCAGGGTCTGGGTGGCCGTCATCGGGAAAAATGATGAGTTCCTTTTCAGACCGGCGCAGGTTACAGTTAAACCGGACAACAAGTGGGGGATTACCGCCCTGGGCGCCCTGGATGCCACCGGTCTTCCCTACGCCATGAAACCGGCCTGGCCCGATTTTGTGGATTCCATTGGCGGCCAGGCCTGCAGCGGTATGGCCGGGTGGATGTATTCGGTAAACGGTGAGGTGCCCATGCACATGGCCAGCAAGCACCCGGTAAAAACGGGGGACAAAGTAATCTGGTGGTACAGCAGGAGCATGGACCAGCCACCTCCCCGGTGGGAAGACCTGGTAAGCAAAAAGTAAAGGGGTGCCGGGATGTTTGACAGGCTTTTTTACCGGGAAAAGGGGCTTTTCCTGCAGAGCTTTCACCCGGCCACGGTCCTGGTTTATCTTCTGGTGCTCCTCATCCTGAGCCTGATCTATGATCATCCCCTGTATCTGCTGGCGCTCTTTCTCCTGCTTGCCCTCCTGATCAGGGAAGTGGACGGCCTGGATGCCTGGGAGGGATTTTTAAAAGCAGGGGTCTTTTTAATGCTGGTGGTGATGATGGTCAACCCCCTGGTGATCCGGGCCGGCAAAACCATTATCTGGCACGGTCCTGCAGTTCCCTTTCTGGGGAAGCTGGACATATCCATGGAGGCACTTTATTTCGGCGCCGCTTCCAGCCTGAGGCTTCTGGTCATCATCAGCATTTTTTGCCTATATAACCTGATGATCAACCCGGACAGGGTGTTGAATCTTTTTTCCAGAATAGCCGGTAAATCAGTCCTGGTGATGACCCTGGCCACGCGGCTGTTTCCCACCATGGTCAGGGACCTGCAGAGGATCAGGGAAGTGCAGCAGCTGCGGGGCGTCGACTTTGACACGGGCAGCCTGTGGCAGCGGGCAAAGAAATACTCCGGTTTATATAACGTGCTGCTTTTATCCTCCCTGGAGGGCGCCATGGAGATTGCCGAGTCCATGCAGGCCAGGGCCTTTGGCAGCGGCAGGCGTTCCGTGTACAGCCGGAATATCCTCAGGCCCCGGGATCTCTTCTGTCTCGGCAGCAGCCTGCTGGCTCTGCTGGCGGCAGTATGGGGGTTGCGTTACGGCTACGGCCGGTACAGCTTTTACCCGGAGGCGGACTTTCTTATTAAAGACGGCACGACTCTGGCGGTCCTTTTCATTGTGTTATTTTACCTGTCAGTACCGCTTATCCTGAGCAAGGGGTGGAAGCATTGCCGCTTTTTAAAGTCGAAAATCTGACCTATTACTATCCCGGAACGGAAAAACCCGCCCTGAAAAATATCAGCCTGGAAATCCGGGAAGGAGAGTTTCTCCTTGTTACAGGCGGTTCCGGTTCGGGCAAATCCACCCTGGCCAGGGTGCTGGCGGGCCTGATCCCTGATTTTTACGGGGGGCGTATCGGGGGCAAGGTTTTTTTCAGGGGTAGAGAGATCCGGACGCTGGACCGCCGCAAACTGGCCCGGGAAGTGGGCATGGTCTTTCAGGATCCGGAAAAGCAAATTGTACAGAGCTGTGTGGAGGCGGAAATAGCCTTTGGCCTGGAAAACCTGGGGTTACCACCTGACGAGATGTCGCGCCGGGTTGCCGAAGTGGTCAGTTTCATGAATCTATCCCCGGTTCAGGATGCCTTTACGGCCAATCTCTCCGGCGGCCAGAAACAGAAGCTGGCGCTGGCTTCCGTGCTGGCCATGCAGCCCCGTGTGCTTATTCTTGACGAACCTACCTCTCAACTGGACCCCGTCTCGGCGGAAGAAATCCTGAATGTGGTGAAAAGGCTTAATGAAGAAATGGGCTTTACGGTAATCATGGTTGAGCAGAGGCTGGAAAGATGTTTTCATTTAGCAGACCGGGTGCTGCTCATGGCCGGGGGCGAAATTATCTGCCACAGCAGTGCCGCCGAGGGAGCCCGGGAAGCAGTCAGAAGGGGACTTCCTTTTGTGCCGTCTGTGGCCAGGTTTTTTGCCTGCCTCAACTCGCCGGTTGTACCCGTTACGGTAAAGGAAGGGCGGGAACTCTTACAGTCTTACCTGAAAGGAAATATAGCCGTTACGAAACCAGATGTTCCCCGCCGTAACCATAATTCTAATATAAAAGAGCATGAGAAAAATAGCATTATCAGCTTGAAAAATGTATGGTTTGGTTATCCGGGCGGTCAAGAGGTTTTAAAAGATATCAGTCTTGATATAAAAGAAGGGGAATTTGTAGCCATCCTGGGGGAAAACGGCGCCGGTAAATCGACCCTGCTCAAGATCATGGTGGGTTTGCTCAGACCTGGCCGGGGCAGGGTTTATGTGCAGGGAAAAGAGGTAGGCCGGAATGGTTTTAAAGAGATCAGAAAGTTTACCGCCTACTTATCCCAGAACCCTAACGACTATCTCTTCCAGGAGACGGTGGAAGATGAGCTGCTTTTCACCATGCGTAATTTCGGCTTAAAAGACCGGGGGCAGGTGGAGGAAATCCTGCACAGACTGCAACTGGAGCCCTACCGCCGGCGAAATCCACGGGACCTGAGCAGCGGGGAAAGGCAGAGGGTGGCTTTAGCTTCCGTTCTGGTTACCGACCCCGGTTTGATCATTTTAGATGAACCCACCAGGGGGGTTGATTTGGGTTTAAAGTCGGAACTGGGACATTTTCTGCAAGAGGAGGCCGCAAAGGGCAAAACGGTAATCGTGGTGACCCACGATGTGGAGTTTGCGGCCGAGTTTGCCGGAAGAGTGGTGATGATGTTTGCGGGAAGGATTGTCGCCGACGGGGAAAAGCACGCGGTGTTGGGAAGATCTGTATTTTATTCTCCGCAGATCAGCAAGTTGTGCCGGGGCATTTGCGATGGAGTGCTCACCTTTGCCGAAGCGCAGGAACAGCTTGGGCCGCTTCTGGCCGCTAAACCGGCCGTCTTAATCAAAAGCACGGGAGAGAAGGCCATATGGGGACGAGCTGGGGGCTGTACACCACATTGACCGGCATTCTTGCCGTTTTATTGCTTTTGTCCGCCATGGAGAAAAAAGGAGCGCTGGACTCCCGGCAGGTATCGGTTATTGCCGTCCTGGCCGCCCTCTGTGCGGCCGGCCGGGCGGTGACGGGAGTGGGTCTTTTATTTCTGCAGCCCACCATGTTTCTGGTGGAGATAACGGGATTTGTCTATGGTGCGCGGGTCGGCTTCTTTACAGGGGCCATGACCCCTTTGATTTCCAACTTCTTTATGGGGCAGGGATCCTGGACGCCCTGGCAGATGCTCTGCTGGGGGCTGGTGGGTGTTTCCGGAGCGGTGGTCAAAGCCCTGTTCCCACAGGCGGGAAACAAAACCCTGACCGCAGTCTGCTTCCTCTGGGGCTACCTTTACGGGGCCATCATGGATGTCTGGCAGTGGACCGTCTTTATGCGCCCCCTGACCTGGCAGACTTATCTGCTCACCTGGGCGGCGGGTTTTAGCTTCGATTCCCTGCGGGCTGCCGGCAATCTTTTCTTCTGTGCCGCCCTGGGGCACCAGACCTTGAAGATTCTGCAATATTTCCATAAGAAGATGAACATACAATATCTGGAAAGGTGATAAGGAGAAGAATCCGCATACATCCTTGAGAGCTGAGCCGCCCAGCACTCACTGAAAAAGCTATACTGGAAAGGCCTGCACTTACTATCTTGCCATAGCAGGCTTGGAATGAGCATCTTTGCCGGTGAGCGCTGGGTTGCCGGGTGCTGTTACCGGCGTGTGCCTGCGTCATTCGCTCCGGACAGTGCATCCTTGTTATAACGGATTGCCAAATATTTACATGTTTTAGAGAAGGAGGGCAGAATGCTTTGTTTATGAGAAGGCCGTTTTTGTTTTTGCTGATCTTACTGCCCTTTTGCCTGGCCGCTGCAGGATTAATTTTTCCCGGGCAGGTAGAAGCAGCTCCCGGGCGGGCTCCGGCGGTAGAGTGGGCCTTTTCCCCGGGTAAGGGTGAGGCCCGCTGTGTGGCCCAGACCGGGGACGGAGGATATGTTTGCACCGGCTGGATCGAGTCCAGGGAAGGGGGTTCTGACGTTTTCCTTGCCCGGATGGACCGTAAAGGGAACAGGCTGTGGCAAAAAGTATTCAAGGGCAATGGCTACAGCTGCGGGTACTGTGTAAAAGAAGTCCGCGGCGGCGGTTTTATCATTGTTGGGGATACAAAATCCAAAAACGGCTATGACCACGATGTTTATGTGGTGCGGACGGATGAAAAGGGCGAGCCCTTGTGGGAACGTAACTTCGGCGGCCGGTATTGTGACTATGCCTGGTCCGTGCAGCAGACAAAAGACGGTGGCTTCATCCTGGCCGGGGGTACGGAGTCCTTTGGCGCGGGTATATATGACGTCTACCTGATCAAACTGGATTCTTCCGGTAAGAAGCTCTGGGAAAAAACATACGGCGGTAAGGGTTCCGATTGCGGTTATGCCGTGCTGGAGATGGGTGACGGCGGTTATCTCATTGCAGGTAATGCTGAATCCTTTGGTAACGGAAATCCCGACGTATACCTCCTGCGAACGGACGGAAACGGGCAGGTGATCTGGCAGAAGACATACGGCGGCAAGGGGTCGGATTACGGCTGGTCTCTGGCTCCATCCCGTGACGGCGGCTATGTGATTGCCGGCGAGAAGGAGATTACCGGCGGGCAGGGCGGGATTCTGGCGCCTTACCTGGTCCGGGTTGACTCTGATGGAAATTTGCTCTGGGAAAAGACGTACGGGGGCCAAAGCGCCGGTTCGGCTTATGCCGTCCGCAAGACCGGGGATGGCGGGTATATCCTGGCGGGTAAAAAAGAATCCGCCGGGGGCGGCTACGATACCTGGGTGGTGAAAACAGACAAAAACGGCGATCCTGTCTGGGAGAAGACCATCGCCGGCGCCGGATGCAACAGCGGCTACAGCATCCTGCAGTCAAAAGACGGCGGGTATGTTGTGGCGGGGAGAAAGGGGATGGAAAAAGGTGCCGGGAGTGAGATTTTGTTACTGAAATTAGAGGGGACCGGAACATTGAATACTCCCTTATTGCTGTTCACCGGTGCAGGAGCCGCCATTGCCGGCCTGGCTTTGATTTTTACCCTGAAAAGGAGGGGAGCAAAATTGGGGATAAAAAATTTGCAAGGGTAGCAGGAACTTTGAACTTGATGGCGAACAACTTTTATGAAATTAATGGGCGGCAGAAGCCGCCTGGCTTCAGGGACCATTTAGGGATCACTATTCGGCAATTGAATTCAAAGTTTAGAGTACTGGCAACCATGAAGGTGCTGTTTTCCTCCAGGGAGGAGGGCAGGCTTTCATGGTTTTCTTATTTTTGCCTGCCCGGGGCAGGCAGTGCGGCATCAGCCGCGGTTTAACTGCGGGGGTCCTGAGCTAAACCTTGGCGTTAGCTTTTAACCCTAACCTGTTTGCCGGATGGGATCCCCGGTAAACGGGTCCGACCCCTTCCCAACGAGTATGCAGTGGTCTGGTCAACCCTGCATGCTGGACCTCCTTTCGTCCTGGCATGTGGGGACTGGTCACCCCCACATGCCCCCACTTCTTTTTTTAAAATTTGGAGGAGCAGCAAAAGACATGCGTATAGCAGTAATTGACGGGCAGGGCGGGGGCATTGGCCGGGTCATCGTGGAAAAGTTGCGGAAGGCCCTGCCAAAGGACGATGTGGAAATCATCGCCCTGGGTACCAACGCCATGGCGGCGGCATTGATGCTCAAGGCAGGGGCCAACGATGCAGCCAGCGGCGAAAATGCCGTTATTTACAATGCGGATAAGGTGGACATTATTGTGGGCACCATTGCCGTGCTGATGCCCCACAGTATGCTGGGGGAATTCACCCCGGCCATGGCCGAAGCGGTGGCGAAGAGCCCTGCGAGAAAGATTCTTTTGCACCTGAATCGTTCCAATGTAGAGATAGTGGGGGTAGTTGCCGAGCCGCTACCCCATTTGATTGATTTTCTGGTAGAACGGGTGAAGACTATAATGGCTGCCAGGTGCGCGGGAAAGGGTTAAAGCCGCTGTTTATTTTCACATGGGGGGTCCATTTATGTCGGTTTTTCAGCGGGTAACATACCCTTTTACGGCCATTGTCGGCCAGGAAAAAATGAAAAAAGGGTTAATCTTGAATGCGATTAACCCCCGCCTGGGGGGAATCATCATCCGCGGGCAAAAGGGTACGGCCAAGTCCACCGCCGTGCGGGCATTGGCTGCCCTGTTGCCGGAAATTGAAGTGGTGGTAGGGTGTCCCTTTAACTGCGATCCCAATGACCTTGCTCGCCTTTGTTCCGGGTGTAGAGAACGGTTGGCGGCCGGCCGGAAGCTGGAAAGAACCAGCCGCCGGGTACAGGTCATTGATCTGCCTGTTTCGGCCACCGAGGACCGGGTGGTGGGCAGCCTGGACTTTGAATACGCCATTAAGCACGGCCGGCCCCGTTTTGAGCCGGGGGTGCTTGCCCGGGCCAACCGGGGGATCATCTACGTTGATGAGGTCAACTTGCTGGATGATCATATTGTGGATGTTTTACTGGATGCGGCGGCTATGGGCGTGAATGTGGTGGAAAGGGAAGGCATCTCATACTCCCACCCGGCGGAGTTTGTCCTGGTGGGCACCATGAACCCGGAGGAGGGAGAACTGCGGCCCCAGCTGCTGGACCGTTTTGGCCTTTGTGTGCAAATTGAGGGGGTGGACGACCCGGAGCAACGGGTGGAAATCATCCGCCGCCGGGAGGCCTTTGATGCGGATCCAATGGGTTTTTTGGCCTGCTGGGCGCCTGAAGAACAAAGGTTAAGGGAGAAAATCATTGCCGCCCGCGCTATGCTCCCCCGGGTTACCATCCCGGAGAATCTGTTACACCTGGCTGCCCGTTTGAGCATGGAAGCCCTGGCGGCCGGGCACCGGGCCGACATTGTCATGGCCGCTGCTGCCCGGACTATTGCCGCCTTCGACGGCCGGATAGAGGTAACCGAAAATGACATCCTGGAAGCGGCAGAGCTGGTTCTTCCACACCGGGCGAGGGAAGCTCCTCCACCGCCTCAGGAGCAGCCGGAACCGCCTCAAGAGGAACCGGAACCGCCGCAAGAGGAAGATCATCAGGAACAAAACCCGGAACAAAGCGAAGAGGCCCCGGCCGGGGAGTCTTTTGAAGATAGCCGGTCGGCAGAACAACAGGAATCGCGGGACCAGGAGCCGTCCACACAGGATCATGAGCCGGATCAGGCTTCCGCTCCTCCCGCAGTTGCGCAGGATGTGGTCTTTGCTGTGGGGCAGCCCTTTCCGGTCCGGCGCATTACTTATGACCGGGACCGTCTGTTGCGCAAAGGCTCCGGGCGCCGTTCCCGCACCAGGACGGCCACCCGGGCCGGGCGATATGTGCGCAGTACCATGCAGCGCAAAAACAACGATCTGGCCTTTGATGCCACCTTAAGGGCGGCGGCCCCCTATCAGGTTTATCGAGAAAAGAATGGCCTGGCTGTGGCGCTCACACCGGCAGACATCCGGGAAAAAGTGCGGGAAAAGCGCATCGGGAACTTTTTGCTTTTCGTCGTAGATGCAAGCGGCTCCATGGGGGCGCAGCAACGTATGGTGGAAACCAAGGGTGCGATTCTCTCCCTTTTGATGGATGCCTATCAGAAGCGGGATAAAATCGGTCTGGTGGCCTTTAAGGGGGATACGGCAGAAGTTTTGCTGCCGCCCACCGGTAGCGTGGAGATGGGTTATAAGCTGCTGGAAGAACTGCCCACCGGCGGGAAGACCCCGCTTTCCGCCGGTCTGCTCAAGGCTTATGAGGTAGCCAGGGCCCACCTGTACAAGGACCCAAACATATCGCCTCTCTTGATTCTTATCTCCGATGGGCGGGCGAATGTTAGCATGGGTCAGGATAGGCCTCAGGTTGAGGTCCGCCGCGTGGCAGAGATAATCCGGGAAGAAGAGCGAATTAAAACTTTAGTCATCGATGTAGAAAAAGATGGTTTTATTACCTTTGGCCTGGCCCGGGAGCTGGCTTTTGCCCTGGGGGCTGAATATTACAAAATAGATGATTTAAAGGCAGATACTCTGGTACAGGCAGTGCGAGAAATAATTTAAGAATTCTAAAATACAGGAGATGGGAAGATGAAATATATCTACCCTTTTTCAGCCATTGTCGGGCAGGAGGAAATGAAAAAAGGCTTGTTGTTAAATGCCGTTAACCCCAAACTATCTGGTATTCTCATCCGGGGTGAAAAGGGCACCGCCAAATCCACCGCCGTACGGGCTCTGGCAGCATTATTACCGGAGATTGATGTGGTTGCCGACTGCCCCTTTAGCTGTGACCCCGATGATATCACCACCATGTGTATGGACTGCCGGCAACGCCTTGCCGCGGGCGAGGAACTGCCCCGGGCCAGGCGAAAAATGCGGGTGGTGGACCTGCCCGTATCTGCCACTGAAGACCGGGTGGTGGGGACGCTGGACATTGAGCAGGCCATCAAAAAAGGAGAAAAGCACTTCGAACCGGGTGTTCTGGCCCAGGCCAACCGGGGTATTCTTTATGTGGATGAGGTAAACCTTTTAGACGATCACGTGGTGGATGTGTTGCTGGATTCCGCAGCTATGGGAGTAAACACTGTGGAGCGGGAAGGGGTTTCCTTCACCCACCCGGCACAATTTATTCTGGTGGGCACCATGAATCCGGAGGAAGGTGAACTGAGACCCCAGTTGCTGGACCGTTTCGGCCTTTGTGTACATATCACCGGTATTATGGACCCGGAGCTGCGGGTGGAGGTGATCAGGCGCCGGGCTGCTTTTGAAGAAGATCCCGAAGGGTTTACCAGGCAGTGGGAGGGGGAAGAAGAAAAGTTACGCCGGCAAATCGTGGCGGCTAAAAAACTGCTGCCGGAAGTAGAAATCCCGGAGGAAATGCTTTATCTGATCGCAAAGATAGCCATTGAAATGGGTGTGGACGGCCACCGGGCCGATCTGGTGATGATGAAGGCGGCCAGGACCATGGCCGCCCTGGCCGGCCGTACCGAGGTTACCCGCGATGATGTGCACAGTTCGGTGAACCTTGCCCTGCTCCACCGCATGCGCCGCAAGCCTTTCCAGGAAATGGATATTGACCGGGAGAAGCTACAGGTGATCATGGGCGGACAAAAGGCACGCCATGCTCACGATTATCACCACGGCCACAGCCACCGGTAATATGACGACGCGTGCAGGGAGGGTGTGGCCGGTTTTTACGTGCAGTGACATTGAGCCGGAGGTTTGCAGAGTGATTGAGCTTCGCCAGTTGACCAAACATTACGGAAACATTGTCGCCGTGGATGGCCTGGACCTGCATATTGAGAAAGGGGAGATCTTCGCCCTGCTCGGTCCCAACGGTGCCGGTAAGACTACCACTATAAGGATGCTGACCATGCTCACCAAACCTACCGGCGGCGCGGCCTTAATTAACGGCTATGACGTTATGCGGGATCTGGACAGGGTGAAAAAGGAAATCGGCGTGGTGCCCCAGCATATGAACCTGGACCAGGAGTTGACCGCCCGGGAAAACCTGGAACTGCACGGGCGCCTGCACAGGATTCCTGCTTCCCGCCGGCGGGAGAGAATCGAGGAACTCCTCGACTACGTGGAACTCCGGGAGCGGGCAGGGGATCTGGTGAGCAAATTTTCCGGCGGCATGAAGCGCCGGCTGATGATTGCCCGGGCATTGATGCACAACCCAAAAGTTCTTTTCTTAGACGAACCTACCGTGGGTCTTGACCCCCAGACCCGCCGCAAGATCTGGGACTTAATCCGGCGGATGAACAGTGAAGGCATGACTGTCCTTTTAACCACCCATTACATTGAAGAAGCAGAAGTACTCTGCCACCGTGTGGGCATTATGGATAAAGGCCGGTTGATTGCCCTGGGGACACCCCGGGAATTAAAGCAAAAGGTAGGAGAAGTGGTGGTGGAATCTTTTGGAGGTAAGGATACCGGTTATAAACTTTTTCCCAGCCGTGATAGGGCCCTGGCCTATGCCGGCCAGCTGGATGGAAATGTTTTAATCCGGGAATCCAACCTGGAAGATGTTTTCGTCGAGCTAACCGGGCGTAAGGTGGGTGATTGAGATCGATTTCTACACCGTATTCTGGCGGGAAATGGTGGTTTTCAGGCGCACCTTTGTTAAATTCTTTGCTTCCCGGCTGGTCAGCCCCCTTTTATATCTGGTGGCCTTTGGCTGGGGGCTGGGCCGGGGGATTCAAATGAATGGGGGCAACTATCTGGAATTTGTAGTGCCCGGGATTATCGCTCTTTCGGCCATGAATACCAGCTTTAACGCCGTGGGCGTTTCCCTGAATATGAGCCGCCTGTACCACAAAACCTTAGAGGAATACCTGATTGCTCCCATCGGCGCCGGTGCTTTTGTGCTGGGCAAAGTGCTGGCGGGCACCGTGCGCGGGCTGGTTGCTTCTCTGATCATTCTGGCACTGGCTTTTGTGTTTGGAGCCCACCTTGCTATAAATGGGTGGTTTTTCCTGGTGGTCATCCTCACCTGTTTTCTCTTTGCCGCCCTGGGGGTGGTAGCGGCCATGACCATCAACTCCCACGAGGATATGGCCAACTTTTCTACTTTTGTTATTTTGCCCATGTCCTTTCTGTGCGGTACCTTCTTTTCCCCCGACCGCCTGCCCGGGGCCGTAGCGTATATAATAGAGGTGCTACCCTTAACTCACTCCAGCCATGCCTTACGTGCCCTGGCCCGCGGGGACGGGCTTCTGCCCGTATCCCTGGCAGTGCTGGTGGGGTACGCGGCAGTGTTGTTTGTTGCTGGCGTAATGGTGGTGAAGAGGGTCAGGTAAAAAAAGGGGGAGCTGTATGGACTCCCTCATTTAATGCAGGTGGAGCGATTTAATTTCCTGTAGCAATTTTTCGCCGTCGCTTATATGTGCCTGCAGATGACTGATGCGGCCCGGATCGGCATTTGTGCGTTGCAGGTCTTCCAGTTCCAGGCGGTGCGCGGCCAGCGAACCTTCCACTTCCCGGTACATTTCCATGGCCCGTTCGAAGGTTAAACCCTTTTGTCTTTCTTCTTCAAAACGGTGTTTGATGCTGGAACAGCTCATTTGCATATCCTCCTTAAAGTATTTTTATCCTGAAGTTTGCCTCACCCTGCGGGAAAAGATACCTGAAAAATTTTAATTAGTAAAATTTTTATTTCGGGAGGAATTTTTCACTTTGCGTAGAATATTTCCACCATAAGTGGAATAGAGGGAAACTAAGCCAGTATTATTACAAAGGCGACCGGAGTCGCCACCTCGTGACATTTTCAAATAATAACCACTTTTAAAGCTTAATATTTTAAGTAATAAGCCACGAAGGCGGAACTTTCCTTTACGAAGGAGGGTTAATGTCTTCGTGGCTTTTATTTTATGGACGGGGGGTGGTTTCATGAAAAAAATTGCCGCTGTAATGTGGCATAGCCACACCACTACCATGCGGCGGGCCGCAGAGCTGGTCAGGGACGAGCTGGAGGTTAAGGTTTACTCGGCCCGCTTTTTAGATGAAGGTAAAGAAGACCTGGCTTTAGCTTTGGATGACCTGGCTCGTGCCGACCTGGTGTTTCTTTACCGTTCCATGGCCGAAAGCATCTGGAGTGAGCTGGAGAGGGCGGTAAAAGAACTGGGCAAACCGGTAGTCTGTGTGGCCCATGACCCGGCTTTGTGGGTCCTTTCCACGGTGGGGCCCGATGTGGTTTCCAGATGCTACACATATATAGTTCAGGGCGGTAAAGAAAACTTTGCCCACATGCTCCGGTATCTGGCTGTCGAAGTTCTGGGTGAACGGCTGGAGTACAGCGAGCCGCTTACCTTCCCCTGGGAGGGTATTTACCACCCGGCCGCTTCTGGTTGTTTCGCTACGGTAGAAGATTATCTGTCCTGGTACGAGACATACCTCAGTCAAGCCGGTTGGCCCCAATCATTGGTCGCTTCCGCTCCCACCGTGGGCCTGCTCCTTGCCCGCAACAACTGGGTAAACGGCAACCTGGCTGTAGAGGACTTATTAATTCGCCTGATGGAAGAAAAAGGATTAAAGGTAATTCCTGCTTTTTGTTATTCCCTGAAAGATGCCGAATTGGGCACCAGGGGTTCCGGAGAAGTGGTCAGGGAGTATTTCTTCGACTCCGGGGGACGGTCCCGGATCAGCGCTTTGGTTAAGTTGATCTCCTTCTTTTTGGAAGCCCGCACCAGAACCGATGACTTCCTGCGCGAGGACGTGGCCTCCTCAGGAGTAAGTCTTTTAAAGCAGTTGGGCGTACCCGTTTTTCAGCCGGTAACATCTTTTTACCGCACGGTCGAGGAGTGGGCTGCAGATCCCCAGGGCTTAAACCGGGACATCTCCTGGTGCATAGCTCTGCCCGAGTTTGAGGGGGTTATTGAGCCGATTTTCATTGCCGGAGCCAGGCGGGAAGGGGAACTGGAAATCCGCGTTCCGGTGGAAGAGCGCTGCCGGCACCTGGTGGACCGGGTGGCCAGATGGGTTGGGTTGGCGCAAAAGCCGGTGCAGGAGCGAAAAGTGGCGTTTATCCTGCACAACAACCCATGTGCCTCAGTGGAAGCCACGGTGGGCGGTGGGGCCAACCTGGACACCCTGGAGAGCGTGGCCAGGATTTTGCGCCGTATGAAGGAAGCGGGTTATTCCGTGGAAGTTCCTGCCAGCGGCAAAGAGTTAATTGACACCATTATGAACCGGAAGGCCATTTCGGAATTCCGCTGGACTACCACCGATGAAATTATCAGCAAGGGCGGGGCGTTAAAGCTCATGTCCGTGGAAGAGTACCGGCAGTGGTTTGATCATTTATCTCTGCGGGTGAAGGAACGGCTTACTGAAGCCTGGGGTGCCCCGCCTGGAGAAGCCAAAAACGGCGTACCCGCGGCCATGGTCCACGAGGGGAAAATCGTCATTACCGGAGTTCAATATGGCAACGCTGTGGTATGCGTGCAGCCGAAGCGGGGCTGTGCCGGTGCCCGCTGCGACGGGCAGGTCTGTAAAATCCTGCACGACCCGGACATCCCGCCGCCGCACCAGTACCTGGCCACTTACCGCTACCTGGAGCGGGACTTTGGCGTGGACGTAATCGTTCATGTGGGCACCCACGGCAACCTGGAATTTCTGCCCGGCAAAGGCGTGGGACTCTCCGGCGAGTGTTACCCGGATTTAGCCATCGGATCCATCCCTCACCTTTACATCTACAACGCGGATAACCCGCCGGAGGGCACCATTGCCAAAAGGAGGAGCTATGCCACCCTGGTGGACCACATGCAGACGGTGATGACCGGGGGTGGTCTCTACGACGAGCTGGCCGAGCTGGAGCGCTTCCTGGAGGAGTACGAAAAGGCCAAAATAGCCGATCCGGCCCGGGCCCATACTCTGGAGCATTTAATTATTGAAGAAATCAAAAAGACCAACCTGGACAAGCAAATTCCCGTGGAAGGCGGCCATGACAATTTTGCCGCCATTGCCGAAAAAGCCCACGCCGTGCTTTCCACCATCCGCAATACGCAGATCCAGGACGGGCAGCACATCTTCGGCGAGATACCGGAAGGAGAGCGGCGGGTGGAATTCATCAGCTCCATCCTGCGCTTTGACGCCGGGGAAAAGGTCTCTTTGCGTCGGGCCGTGGCCGGCCTCATGAATCTGGATCTGGCCGGGCTTTTGGCCGACCAGGGAAGGTTCTCGACTCGCTACGGAAAGTCCTATGGTGCCCTCATGGAAGAAATTGATGCTGCGGCTAAAGCCTTTATTGGCCGGTTCTTAAAGGGACAGGAAGTGGATCCGGGTTTTGCTCAGGAGGTCCTGGGGGATAAGTTTGTCCGCCCCGGGGCTTTGCCGGAAGTAAACGCCCTTTTACCCCGGGTGCTGGATTTGAACGAGCGCATTGAAGGTTCTAAGGAGATCGAATCGCTGCTTTCCGGTTTTGACGGCCGGTATATCCCCGCCGGGCCCTCCGGGCTGATCACCCGCGGCAGGGACGATATACTGCCTACTGGCCGCAACTTTTATTCCCTGGACCCCCACCGGGTGCCCACCCGGGCGGCCTGGGAAGTGGGCAAGCGCCTGGCGGAAAAAATTCTGGAAAAACACCTGGCTGAGGAAGGCCGCTATCCGGAGAACATTGCCCTTTACTGGATGTGCAACGACATCATGTGGGCCGACGGCGAGGGCCTGGGGCAGATGTTCTACCTTTTGGGTGTGAGGCCCCGGTGGCTGTCCAACGGTCGGGTGGCGGGTATCGAAGTAATCCCGCTGGAAGAACTGGGACGCCCCCGCATTGACCTGACCGTGCGGGTATCCGGCATTACCCGGGACAACTTCCCCAACTGCGTGGAGCTTTTAGATGAGGCCATTCAGACCGTGGCCGCCCTGGACGAGCCGCCGGAGCAGAACTACGTCCGCAAGCACACCCTGGCCCAGCTGGACGGGCAGAACGACCCGCAGGCCTGGCGGGACGCCACTTTACGCATCTTTGCCTCGAAGCCCGGCACCTACATGGCCGGGGTAAACCTGGCCGTTTACGCTTCGGCCTGGAAAGAGGAAAGGGATCTGGCCGATATCTTTATCTACTGGAACGGCTACGCCTACGGCAAGGGCGTCTTTGGCAAGGAGGCCTTCCGCCAGTTGCAGGCCAGCCTGAAGACGGTGGATGTAACCTACAACAAGGTGGTTACCGACGAGTACGACCTCTTTGGTTGCTGTTGCTACTTCGGCACCCACGGCGGGATGACTGCCGCTGCCCGGGTGGCCTCCGGCAGGGAGGTGCGGACGTACTACGGCGACACGCGGGAACCGGAGCACGTGGAGGTCCGTACACTGGCCGACGAGATCCGGCGGGTGGTCCGGACGAAGCTTTTGAACCCGAAGTGGATCGAGGGGCAGAAGCGGCACGGTTATAAAGGCGCCGGGGACATTTCTAAACGTATTGGCCGGGTCTACGGCTGGGAAGCCACCACGCAGGAGGTCGACGACTGGATCTTCGACGACATCACCAGAACCTTTATCCTGGACGAAGAAAACCGCCGTTTCTTTGAAGAACACAACCCCTGGGCGCTGGAAGAAATCGCCCGCCGGTTGCTGGAGGCCCACCAGCGCGGCCTGTGGAATGCCGATCCCGAAGTGCTGGAAGGATTGAAAGAACACTACCTGGAGATCGAGGGCTGGCTGGAGGAAAGAATGGGCGACATCAAGGGCGACTTCCAGGGCGGCGCCATCGACATCCTCACCGCCGAGGAGGTGGCCGACTGGGGCGCCAAGATGCGGGAGATAAAGGCGAAGCTAGGCGGGTAGCCAACGTGGTGGACCGTAAAGAATCATGCGACGGAGGGTCTTTAATGCCAGGGATTAAAAAAGTTGTACTTCTTTTCTTATGTCTGGTGTTTCTTTTTGCCCTGTC